>CAYZVU010000012.1:0-19102 GCA_964482075.1 Candidatus Woesearchaeota archaeon
AAACAAGCTCTCGAAGCAAAACATTTCAAAGATTGGGAAATATTATACAAAGAATTTCTAAAAACATACCAATCAAAAAACAAACAAGAATCAAAAAAAGTTCTAAACCAATTAATCAAAGTTGAAAAGCGTGGACGATACAGACATTAAGCTACATTAAAATAATCTGGGAAACGTCTCCTCAAAATTCCCTCTAAATTATCTACTGCCAAATCTAATGGAAGACTATTATCTATAGATTCGAGAAAACCTCTAGATAATTTTCGAGCATCCTCTTCTTCTTTTAAAAGTTCCATTTTCACAAATTCCAAATTAGTTTTAATTCCCAATTTTCCAGCGCTAACTCTTCTATTTACAATAATATCTGGAGAAGCACAAACTAGAATATACATCCCAAGATTATCCATCAATCTTTCAGGAATTAATCTAACAAAACTTCTATTTTTAAGAGGACACGTATAATGAGAATCTATTAAAACCAATTTATTAGAAAAATCTGCTTCTATAATTTCATCTAAAAATAATCCATTTATCCTCTGGCTTTCTTTTTGATTCAAAACAGATAAATCCTTCTTATAAATTTCTCTAGCAAGAGCATGTTTTCTCACACCCCCATTTATATATTTAATAAAATCAAACTTAGGATTAATACTTTTCCCAATCAAAGTCTTACCTGCCTCTGGAACACCTCCCAAATAAACAAGATCCATATAAATTCAGACAAAACACAACTTATAAGAATTTATATTCTAAAAAAACACATAAAACCAACGAAGTGAAAAACCTTATAAATTACTTCTTTGTTTTAATTCTGAAGCCCCATAGTACAGTGGTCAAGTATGCTGCCCTTTGAAGGCAGTGACCCAGGTTCGAATCCTGGTGGGGCTATATGGTAAATCCAAAATTAGGCAAATCCCCAGATGGGAAAGACATGCATTATTCTGTTGGGGCAATAATTAAAATTGACGGCAAATATCTAATGGTCAATAGATTAAAAAAACCACTAGGCTATGCTTGCCCTGCAGGGCATGTTGATGAAAATGAAACTCCCGAAGAAGCACTATTAAGAGAAGTCAAAGAAGAAACAGGGCTAACTATCACAAAACACAAACTACTTTTTGAAGATTATTCTCATGGGTTTTGCAGCAAAGGCGTTGGAGTTCATTATTGGTATGTTTATGAATGCGAAGCCGAAGGCAAAATAACTCTAGAATTAGACGGAGCAAAATCAATTGGACTTTATTCCAAAGAAGAAATACTTTCATTAAATTTAGAAAAACCTTCCTGGGAAGATTGGTTTAAAAGATTAAAAATAATTTAAATCTCCTTTAGAAATCTTTATAACTAATTATATTTTGATTATAACATGCAGATATGCCGGAGTGGTCAAACGGGTCAGGTTAAGGACCTGATAGCCTTGTGCTTACCAGGGTTCGAATCCTTGTGTCTGCATTGATTCTCACCTACTATTTCCCAAAGGATGACCTCTTAATCCTTATGCCTACATTCAAAATTATATAGAAATATTCTTACTTAAAAACCTGGCTATAATAAACCTCTCGATTAATATCCTGTCTCTGAGGATTTACCCATTTCAAAAAACTCCTCATCTTAATCGGCTTATATTTCTCCCCAATCAAAGTTCCAGCCAACCTTTTATATTCCTCCGCACCAGCAGACCTTTTTTTATAAGAAGTATAAGGAACAAATTCAGACAAACTTTTCAAAAAATTAATATCATGCGGAATAATCGCCATAATAGGAACCTCTGCCATTTCTTCAATAACATCCAAGCCCATTTCAAAATTCTTTGAATGAACCTTATTTAAAATCATTCCAATAATCGGAGTTTTTCTCTGTTTGGCAACTTTAATTGCCTTCACAGTCATGCCCAAAGTAGGGACATCAGGAGTAGTCACAACCAAAATTTTATCTGAAGCAAGAATCGCACCCAAAGTCTCATCATTCAACGCCGGCGAAGAATCAATTATCATATAATCATATTTCCTCTTCAAATAACTAAGATTATCTTTCAATTTCAAAGGGCTAATATTTTTCTTAGAAAACAGCGACGCAGGAAGAACATCTAAATTACCCACAGTTTGAACAGCATCAAGAATATTCACAGTTCGGCCCATAACATCATGAATAGTTTTATCAGGATTCAAAATATTCAAATGCATCCCTAAATTCGGAGCAGAAAAATTAGCATCGACAAGTAAAACTTTCTTCCCAAAATCAGCCAAAGCCGAACCCAAGGCAACAACCGAAGACGTTTTACCAACACCACCTTTTAATGAAATCACACCAATACTTTTTCCCATAATAAAATTACACAAACTTGATTTAAATAGTTTTTCAACCCCTTAAAAACCCCAATAGGAAACTTTAAAAAACAAAATTCTTATCTATTAGGATGCCTGTAAAAAAAGCAAAGAAACCAGAAGAAAAAATAAAGAAATTATCTCAATTAGAATTTGAAAAAAAAGTAATTGAATTCGCAGAAAAAGGATTAACTGCAGAAAAAATAGGAGAAGAATTAAGACAACAAAAAATTCATCCAAAAGACTATTCTAAAAAAATTTCCCAAATATTAAAAGACAAAAAAATTTACACTGATCCAGATTTAAAAAATGTTGAAACAAAACTTGAAAAGATAAAAAAACATTTTAAATCAAACAAGCAAGATAAAAGGGCAAAAAGAGAAAAAGACAGAATTTTCTCTCAGCTAAGGAAAATAAAAATCTATAGAAAAATTCCTACAAAATAAATCTGGATTAAAAAAATAAAGAGGACTCAAGAATCTTGAGTTAACATGATGGAAAATTCATTAGAATATCAAATTAAAACAAACGTGAAAAAATTCTTAGAAAAATCAAAAGATAAAGAAATATATTTAGTCAGTCACTTTGACACAGACGGAATAACTTCTGCAGCAATAATGGTTCAAACATTAAAAAAACTAGACAAGCAATTCACAGTTAAAATTGTAAAAACCCTGGAAGAAGAATTCATTAAAAAACTTCCAAAAGATAAATTAATATTATTTCTTGATTTAGCTTCAGGAAGCTTAAACCACATAGAAAACACAGGATTAGAAGATGTCTTCATAATAGACCATCACGAAATAATTCAAGCAGTCCCAGAAAAAATAAATATAGTCAACTCAGAATTAAATGGGAAAGAAAAAATAAGTGCCTCAGGATTAACATATTTATTTTGCAAAGAAATTGACCAAGAAAATAAAGAATTTGCCAAACTTGCAATTCTAGGAATGATAGGAGATCGTTTAGAAGAAGAAGTAGATAAATTAAATAATGAAATAGTTAACGACGGGGAAATAATAAAAAAAAGAGGACTCTTAATTTATCCTTCAACAAGACCCCTAAACAGAGTTCTTGAATTTTGTTCAAACCCCTATATCCCGGGAGTTACTGGGGAAATGAAAGGAGTTTTAGAATTATTAAGAGAAGTAAATCTAGCACCTGAAAAAGGGAATTACCCCAACCTAATAGACTTAAAGGAAACAGAAATGAGAAAATTAATCACAGCGATAATGCTAAGAAACCCTCTAGCAAAAGACCAAAATCTCGTGGGAGACATTTTCTTAATAAAATTATTTAATAAATTAGAAGATGCAAGAGAAGTGAGTGCAACAATAAATGCTTGTTCAAAATTCGGGAAACCAGAAATTGCGATACAATTTTGTATGGAAATTGCAAGTGCAAAAAAAAGAGCAGAAGCAGTCCACAGAAAACGAAAACAAGAATTAATTTCAAGCCTTAAAAAAATACCAGAGATAGAAACAATAAAGGGACAAGGTTTTATAATTTTAAATGCAGAAAACAAAATCAAAGACACAATAATTGGAACAGTTATCTCAATTCTTTCTCATTCAAAAATTTACAACCCAGGAACAATAATTATCGCCCTCGCGTACTATGAAAACAAAATCAAAATTTCATCAAGATGTGTAGGAGAAGCCCCAAGAAATCTAAGGGAAATTCTCAACGCAGTTATAACTCAAACTGGGGGTGAAGTTGGTGGACATAAAAACGCAGCAGGAGCAACGATATCCCAAGAAAAAGAGCAAGAATTCATAGATTTATTCAAAAAACAAATGGAACCCCAAATTATGCAAGCTTAATCCCAAATTTAGTGCAAAATTCTTTTAAAATTTTATACCAGATACGAATTTATTTCGTATCAAAAACTTTAAAACCTCAAACTCTATTCTAATTAAATGAACATCGAAGAAGGAGACATTGTATTATGCACAGTAGATAGGGTCATGGGGACAATTGTGTTTGTAAGAATAGAAGGCAACGGAGAAGGAACAATTATCACAAGTGAAATCGCCGCAGGAAGAATTAGAAATCTAAGGGATTATGTTGTCCCAAAAAAGAAAATCGTTTGTAAAGTATTGAGAGCATTTGGAGATAAAATTCATTTATCATTAAGAAGAGTTACAAAAAAAGAACGTGAAGAATTAATGAATGAAATTAAACAAGAAAAATCCTACAAAGCAATCTTCAAAACAGCCCTTGGGAAAGAAAAAACAGAAGAATTAATTAAAAAAATAACAAATGAACAAAGATTCTATGATTTTATTGAAAGAACAAAAGAAGACCAAAAAGTCCTTGAAAAAGAAATAGGAAAAGCTAATGCAAAAAAAGTTTTGGAGATAATTCTCTCACAAAAGCCAAAAATAACTACAATAAAAAAAGAAATATACTTTAAGACAACAGAACCAGAAGGGTTAGGAATAATCAAAAAAATACTTGGAAATGTAAAAAATGCAGAAGTGAGATACATTTCCGCAGGGAAATACACATTAAAAGCAGATGCAGAAAACATAAAATTAGCAGATAATAAAATAAGAGAGATTGTTGAAGAACTAGAAAAACAAGCAAAAAAGAACAATTTTGAAATAAATATAATTGAAAAAAAGAAATAAAAACCTTTAAATAATTTAAACCCCTAAAATTAAAATGGAAAACAAAGAAAAAAATTTATTCAAGGTATTTGTCGCAGGAATCATCTTTGACCCTGCAAAAAGGAAAATTCTTATAGCAAGGAAAGAAAATGATGCATACCTAGAAGGCGTAACTTGGTGTTTCCCAGGAGCTAAGCTAATGAATGGAGACGATATGGATAAAAAACTGAAATCTCAAATAAAAGAAAAAACAGGATATGATGTAAAAAATCTAGGGGCAATCTTCTCAAAAGTATATCCTGAACAAGAAGATTTAATGACAGTATATTTCTTATGTGAAATATTTCAAGGAGAAGAAAAAGCTGGAGGCGATCTTGTTGAACTAAAATGGGTTTCTCCAGAAGAAATAGAAAGCCACTTTACAACTTCTTTCCACACAAGATTAAAAGAATATATTATGAACCTAAAGTGATTCTTAAAAAATGCAAACAATGCAATAAATATACTCTAAAAGAAATTTGTTCTAAATGCAAATTATCAACAACAAATGCACATCACAAATTCATAAAAATGCGAGACGCTCCAAAAAGTGATGTTAATATTGTTAGGAAAAATTAATCTAATTTCTTCTACTCCCTAATCTCATCTAAAACAGCCTTCCCATAAACCCCATCATAACCAGGAATAACTTTTATTTTTCCAACACGATTTTTCAAAATCAAATCAACCAATTCATCCACAACATCTTCTTTCAAAAAATCCTCTTTAGAAACATTCAGCAAAATATTAAATTCATTTTCAAATTTGGAAATTAAATTATTATAAATCTCCCAAACTTTTTTAGATTGCATCCCCACTCTCTTAAACAAAGAAATAATTTCATGCAATGGCAAAAGCTTATAGAAAGTTTTTTTATTCGGATAATCAGCACTTTCATCAGACAATTCTTCAACACGATAATCAACTCCAATAGTCAACGGTTTCCCACACTTCGGACAAATCCCATTTAACTTTTTAGTTTCCTCGCAAGAACATGAAAACCCACAATTTCTATGACCATCAAAATGATAAATTCCATAACCCGGATCAGTTTCAATCGTCGCTATAAAACTATTCTCACGAATCTGTGTAATCAATTTCTTATACGAATCAACTTTATTAAAAATCGTAGCCTCACGCCCCAATCTCCACGGCCAAAAGCTATGAGAATCAGAAAAACTAACAATAGATTTTCCTTCAAGTTCTTTAATTTTCCAATTCATCGGCGGATCAGAACTCATCCCAGTTTCAATTGCATGGATATTCTCAAACTGTTTTCCAAAAGCCTCTTTCAATGTATCAAACCCTGACTTACTTCCAAAAACCCCAAACCAAGGAGTCCAAATATGCGCAGGAATAATTTCAATATCTTCAGAAATTCTCAACATCTCCTCGACAAATTCCTCACAAGAAATCTTAAAAATTGGACGCCCGTCATAATCTCTTCGACCCTTTGTATCTAAATAAGAATTAATTTTATCAACCACCTCAATTGATGGAACCAATAAAAGTAAATGAACTCTTCTGCCTCTTTCTTGTGTATACATCAAACTAATCTCCCCAGACAAAATAAAAGGGAAATCCTCATAATAATAAAATCCTTTCCCATCCCCCTTAAGTTCTTTTTTTATCTCCCCAAGCCATTCTGGATGCGTAAAATCAGACGTTCCTAACACTCCAATACCTTTAATCTTCGCCCATTTAACAAGTTCAGGAATCGTAATATTCTTACTGCATGCTCGAGAAAAACGAGAATGAATGTGCAAATCTGCGATTAAAGAATTTTTAAAATCTATCATTAAAACAAAAAAACAAAATACATTAAATAGTTTTCTCTAAAAAATTATTGTTTCTTCTTCCAAGCACTTCCACCAGCAGCAGCAATTAAAAGAACCACTATTATTGCAATCCACCAACTTCCTCTTTCTTCACT
This sequence comes from Candidatus Woesearchaeota archaeon, assembly GCA_964482075.1. GTDB lineage: Archaea > Nanobdellota > Nanobdellia > Pacearchaeales > GW2011-AR1 > CAYZVU01. Next base: position 6,909 of record CAYZVU010000012.1, read on the forward strand.
AATATCATCACTTTCTAAATCAGAATCCACATTAGAATCTTCAACAACATCCCCACTTGTTTCAACTCCTCCCTCAACCCCTTCAGGAACTACTTCATCCAAGCTCTTAACAGTAATATCTGCCTTTGAATTTTCAATGCCATTTAGTATAACATATAAATCATAATTTCCATCTGCATCCAAATCTACCTTTGCATCTTCTCCAATCTCCAATTCTAAAGTAATAGTATCACTTGCGATTTCCACAACAACTTTAGATGAAGTTATACTCTTAACCCCAACCTGATGATATTCTTCACCAATTTTAAATTTCATTCTTTCCTTCACTTTCATTGCCTTTGAATATCCAGTTTCAAAACTATTTTCTGGAATATTATAAGTCATCGACCAAGCAGGACCACTAGAACCTCCAACAGCAGGGCTACTCCCTCCGGAAATAACAGTATAAGATGTAGTAGAACTCACCGAATTACCGGCATAATCCACAACAGTACAAGTCTCAGTAAAAGTTCCAGCTGTAGATGTAGAAGGTGTAGCAGTATAAGAAGTTGAAAAAACCCCTACCCCCCCATCTGCTCCAGAACAAGAACAAGTCACGATAGCTCCAACAGAAACACTCACAGGGGTACAATCAAAAGAAGAAATCGCAGGATCCGTATTATCAAATGTAACCCCCTCAATTATCTCAGAATTATTTAAATTCCCCAAGCTATCATTTGCTCAAACAGTTATATTGTAAACCCCATCTGTAAAAAATGTTGTATTCAAAGTTATATTATAATAACCTCCACTCCCCGAAGCCTTTGTGAAATTATGTTGATCTCCAGTAGAATTTGTTATATTAAAATAAACAGAATCAATTCCGATTGTTGCATCGCTAACACTCACATTCAAAAGAATACTATCAGAATAATTTCCATTACTAATAGTCGTATAAAAAGTAGAAACACTTGGGGGGATACTATCAAAAGTTATATTTGATACTGAAATTATTTGATTTAAAGTAGTCCCATTATAAACCTCACAAGAAATATTATACGTAGAAGAATCAGTCAAAACATTAATATCTATTGCATCGTCTGTAAAATTAAGATTACTAACAGTTTCATTTAAGATTTCCACTAAAAAAATTGATGTAGCCCCTCCACTAGAATTATAATAACATGTAACATTTGTCATATTATTTGCAACATTTGCATCAACAGTAATATTTATTTCAAAAGTTCCAGAATAATTTCCCGAAGCAATAGGAATATTCAAAGTTGTCGCAGCAAAAACAAAAACCATTAATAAAATAATTCCAAATACCCCAATTCCAAATAAATTAAAATTCTTCTTAATCACCATCTTAATTTAATAAAGAAATGAATAGTTATAAATGCTTTTACCAAAATACTTTTAAACCAAACTTTCAATAAACTAATATGACAACAGAGAAAACATTAGTCTTAATCAAGCCAGACGCTATGATTAAAAAATTAGCAGGACACATTATTGCAGATTTATATAATTTAAATTTAAAGATGATTGGATTAAAATTAGTCAATGTAAAAAAAGAACTTGCAGAACAACATTACGAAGAACACAAAGGCAAGCATTTCTACGAGGGCTTAATAGATTATATTTCAGGAAAATTGCACAACAATGAAAATGTAATTGCAATAGTTTACGAAGGGGAAAATGCAATTCAAAAAGTTCGTGACGCAATTGGGAAAACAAATCCCGACGAATGCGAACCACATCATATTCGAGGAAAATATGGGAAAATAAATACTTGCAAAGAAAATTGGCACGAAACAGTTCTTCATGCTTCTGACTCGGTAGAATCTGGTGAAAGAGAAATTAATTTATGGTTTGATGAAAAAGAATTAGTTTAAAAAAATTAAATAATTTTAAATTTTATCAACAACCCCAGCCTCTGAAAGAAAAAACATACATTCATTATCTGGTAAATTTGGACTATCAATTAATTTCCCAACACGCGAACCTTGCTTCCCTCTTCTCAAATAAATTCTATAAGTCGAAGCATGCCCAACAATATTTCCACCAATTGCTGTTGTAGGATCCCCAAACATTTGCGCAGGATTTGCCATAACTTGATTAGTTACATAAACCGCCAAATTATGCGTCTCTGAAAGTTTCATTAAATCATGCATATAACGATTCAATTTCTGCTGTCTATCTGCTAATTGCCCTCGACCAGCATACTCTGCCCGAAAATGTGCAGTCAAACTATCTATAATCATTAATTTAATCGGCTCCCCAGCCTTAATCATTTCACTAACTTTTTCTAATAATAAAATCTGATGATCAGAATTAAAAGCCCTAGCAACCAAAATATTTTTCAAAACTTTTTCAGGATTCGCACCCATAGCTTCTGCAATTTGCTTTATTCTCGCCGGCCTAAAAGTTCCTTCAGTATCAATAAAAACACACTTCCCATTTGCCCCACCTTTTTCAATAGGCAACTGAACATTCACCGCAAGAGTTGAACCAAGCTGAGTTTTCCCAGAACCATAAGCTCCGAAAGCCTCTGTTATCGCACGCGACTCAATACCTTTTCCCCCAAGAAGATCATTAAAATTCTGACTACCTGTAGTAATATTAAAAACACTTTCTCTTTTTTTTGCATACTGCATTCCATCACTAAACCCTAAATCAAGTAACTCTCTAGACGCTTGGATGGCCTTCCTAGCAACAGCAGGACTAACACCTGCAGCATCACTCAAAGCAGCCGGGCTCATCACAGCCAAAGACATTAAATCAAAAATTCCCGCACTCTCCAACTTCGCAGAAACAGCAGGACCAATACCTGGCAAATCAGTAAACTGTGGCTCCTTCCCCTCAACAGCCTTCTTAATTTTGTCAGTATCTTCTTTTTTAACAACCATATTCTATTAAATTTCTCCCAGTTTATAAGGATTTATTGAGTAGAACATACTAATTGAAAAACCTCAAAAAAATCAACCACAAATCAATCAAAATAAAACAAATTAAAATAACATATTCCAAAAATCCTCCAGTTCTAATAAATCCCCTAACCTTAAAATTCAAAGGATAAAATAAACAAATGCCTTGAACAGTCAACGCATCTGCAAAAAGATGACTTCCATAGCCAATCAAAAACCCAAATGCAACAACTTCTGAAACAAAATACAATCCAATAAAAACCAATCCCAAAAACAAAAAACTATGAAAAACTTTCCTATGTCCTGCGAACCATTGAAGAATTCTAAAAACTTTTTTCCTTCCTAACTTAGAAAAGCGAGAATCAATATCTGGAATATACGTCGCAATCAATGCAACCAACACAAAAACAATTTTACTTTCAAAACTCTGAATAAATAATAAAACAAAAAATAAACTTATTGCAAGATGGGTTTTAATTAACATGGAAAGATTAAATTAATTCTTATTAAATAAGTTTTGCTAACACCAAGGCCAAATACATCCACCATCAGGATATATACTCCCTTTCTTACAACTACGATCTTTACAAAATTCCCCACTATAAGGAATTGTAAAAACCTCTTGGTCAGAATCAACCCTGCCAACCCATCCATCATCAGAATCAACTTCTACAATTCCAACTGAACGAACATCACTATCTCCAGAACAACAATGATGAATCATAGTAACTTTTGGAAATTCTAGCTCAATCACATAACTGGGCTTATTTCCTGTTGAGGACGACTCAATAATTCTAGCTTCTTCATACATCCAATCTCCATAATTATATCTCATTTTAACAGACAATTTAAGTTTAGTAGATTCAGTAGGATTATTAAGTATTTTATATTTAGTAGTAAGAACAGGCGTTACTTTTTTCCCAGCATATGCATAATAACAAACCTCATCATCACTAGGGCTATATTCATCACACCCTTCAAATCTCAAATCAACACTTACAACTTCTATCTCTGCAGGAACTTTTGGCTTAAGCGTTTTAGGAGCTTCAGGATTCCACGCATCATAATCTTTTGAAACAAACTCTCTTTTTCCAGTAAGAGAATATGTAGCCCAAATTTCCCTTTTCCCCGCCGCTACAAAAGTAGTCCAAGCAGATTTTGCTCTTTCAGTTCCAAAAGGAATTGAACTAGTAGGCTCTGCACTCAAAGTAATAGGAACACGCGCATCAATCAACTTACATCCATCCTCTAAATAACTTAAACTCACATAATCCGAATTAAATGTATCTGGGCAATCATAAAATCTAGCATAAATTTCTCTATCATAATCTTCTTCAGCAACATAATTATAACTTAAAACTAATCTTGCCGGAACATTTTCTCCAAATCTAAAAGGCTCATCCTCATTAAACTCTATCCAATCACTATTTACAGAATAACATGATTTAATATCAAAATCCGCAAGCTTAACTGCATTTCCTACTACTGGTGGCTTCTTCCCTACATTCCCCACAGTTTCAGTACCTGGCTTCTTAACCACAGCTACAAAATTTGAATCCCCAGAATCAGAACCACTAGAAAGGTCATTTCTACATTGTCTTCTTACAGCCGCACTTTTACGAAACTTACATAATGTTACTCTTACTGCGCCAGCACACAACTCGGCAAGTTTATTATTGGCACACTCACGAAGATCCGCTTGAGTATAAGAATTTCCTTTTTTAGAAGAACTTTTTTTTGAAGAAGCAATTTTTTGAACAGCGCCGTTATTAGTATTCTTAGCTACAGCACCAGGACTCATTTGAACATCTCCATCTCTATTGCCCCAAAAAACATCTTGAGCCCATCCAGCAGAAACAATTGATAATGATAAAACTAAAACTAAACTCAAACACAATGTAATCACAAAACTCTTTTTCATAAAACAATTAAAAAAAACATCTTTATAAATATTTCTATAAATTCAACCAACAAAAAAATCCCCCAACCAACCCCATAAACAAATCAAAAATAGTATCTTTCAAACTCATCTGACTATTAAACACAAAAAAATAATCCATTAAAAATTCCCAAAATTCCCACAAAACAGCGACGAAAGCAACAACAGACAAAATCAAAAATAACATAATTAATTTACTTTTAATTTTAATCAAATTCTTTTTCTCTAAATAAAAATAAATTAACCCAAAACTATGCGCAATAACAAACCCTCCAAGAAAATGCATTGGGATATCAATCCAAGAATATAAATCATAAACCCCAAACAAAGATAAAAAAATATTAATAACAAAAACAACAATAGGCCATCTAAAAAAATAAAATAACTTCCTTAACATTTAATTCCCCAAATCACTAATTAATTCATCAAGATTAATTTCTTTAACATCTTCAATAATTAATTCAGGATTATTAAAAAATTTATTCATTCTAACATTTCCAGAAAAAAACATTTCCTTCCCAAGAATATTTTGCTTCTGCTGTTGTAATAATTCAGCATTTTCTAATTCAGTAATTCCCAACTTAGGAATCACATCATGAAATAAAACACTTCTAATAGTTTCAGTTCCATCATCTAAAACAATATTTATCAAAGCTCTTTTATCAGCAACAACTTTCCCATGCTTCACACAAGTAAATCCATCTCCTTCAGGAGTTGCCTTTTTCTTACATTCAGGACAAACATAAAAAAACCGAGGATCAAAACTCTGAACAATAAATGCCCGAACTCCTATACTTTCTCCAACTTTAAATTCAATAATAGGCTTATCCTTCACAGATTTTTCTTCATTAACATTTTCAAAAACTTTATCACTTGCCTTAAATTCTGAAAAACTCCCCAAATGCAATTCCCCCATCCTCATATTTGCATTTCCAAGTTCAACACTTGAGCCCTCCTTAACTTGCCCATTTTCAATTAATCCAATATGATTTGAATCCCAAAGAACAACCTTAATATTAGCAGTATCATCTGCAATTATCATATTTCCCACCTTATTCAATTCACCTTTCTTATTAGTATATTCTCTAACTGGGAACAATCGAAGAACCTTTCCAAAAGTATTAACCTTCCTCATTTCTTCAAGAATCTCATTAATCTTCAAAACTTCATTTTCAAAACTAATCCCAAGCTCAGCAGCAATTACTTGCAAAGCACCCTCGCGAGAAATAAGCCCTGCCAACTTCGCCCTCTTCGCCTCAACACGCCTTTCAATTTCATCGTTATCTAAGCCTGAATCTCGACAAATCTTTCCAAGAATCTTATCATAATTTCCTCCATTCATAATAGGAAAAAATTAATTGAATTTATAAGTATTGTTGTTATAAGAAATAGAAACCCCAACAAATATTTTAAAAACCCTTTTTCTCTAAAATCATAATGGATTACACAGCATTATTTTCATGGATACCAGAAGTACACAAACCAACAGAGAAAAAACTAGCTTTCAATGTTAAACTTAAATGGACTCTTATAATATTAGGAGCGTTTTTTATATTAGCCAACATCGCATTATTCGGTCTTTCAAACAACGCAATGGAACGGTTTGAATATTTAGCAATAATATTAGGAACAGATTTTGGTTCAATTATCTCTCTAGGGATTGGTCCAATTGTAATGGCTTCAATTATTCTTCAGCTATTATCTGGTTCAGGAATAATTAACATTGACACAAACACGGTCGAAGGTAAAAAACTATTTCAGGGAATTCAAAAATTATTAGTTTTCTTTTTCATTATATTTGAAGCATTAGTTTATGTTTTAATGCAAGGGCTTCAACCCGCCCCAGGGTTTACATGGATTGTGATATTCCAATTAATACTCGGTGGCCTCGCAATATATTACATGAATGAAGTATGCGAAAAATGGGGATTCGGGTCAGGGGTATCTTTATTTATAGCAGCCGGAGTTTCATGGAGAATTTTCACAAGTGCATTCCAGTTCATAAATCAACAAGGTAAAAACTGTTTATTAGATTTCAAGACAACAGCTTGCTCAGGAAAAATATTAGTTATGATTCAGTCTATAATAAACAAATATCCAATGGAATTCATCTCCGCATTTGCAGCAATAATTTCAACAATAGTAATTTTCTTATTAGTTGTATGGGCACAATCACTAAAAATTGAAATACCATTATCATTCGGAAAACTAAGAGGATACTCAATAAAATGGCCTCTTGCATTTTTCTATGCATCAGTTATTCCAGTAATTTTAGTAGCAGCATTAATTGCAAACCTTTCTCTCTTCGGAGGATTAATTGAAAACGCTGCAGCACCTTGTTTAATTGAAGGAGGAATTTGCGAAGGCGGTGCAAGAATCGCATCATATTTCACATGGATGGGGCACTTTGTCAACGGGCAAGCAGTTTCAGGTTTCGCATTTTGGTTAGGCTCAACAAACATTTTAGAATTATTTATCAGAGGGGGTTTCTCAATGATATATCTTCTTCAAGGACTAACACACACATTAGCATTTGTAATCTTATGTGCAGTATTCTCAGTATTCTGGGTAAAAACATCTGGAATGGATTCAAAAAAACAAGCACAAAATATTGCATCTTCAGGTTTACAAGTTGCAGGATTCAGGCAAGACATAAGAATTTTAGAATCAATCCTAGACAGATATATTATGCCATTAACAGTAATGGGTGGCGCAGCAATAGGATTCCTTGCATCAATAACAAATCTCATGGGGGCACTTGTTTCAGGAACAGCAATGTTATTGGTAATTATGATTATGTTTCAATTCTACCAAAACATCGCACAAAAGCACGCCGAAGATATGAACCCAATGATGAAAAAGTTTATGGGAAGTTAATTAATTAATTCTTGGGGTTAAACTTATAAAACAAATTAACATTAATTTAAAATGAACAAGTCAGGAAAAGAAACAAGCTTCAAAGTATTAATTGTTTTAATGTTGATAGCAATGGGGATTGCAACACTTTGGGACAACTTTCCAATTCTAAAAGACTCAGTAGGTTATGTTCTTAATCCAACACTTGGCTGGCTTTTAAATTTAAACATGACTTGGGGAATGATTATAATTATTTTCTTCCTAACATTAATTACAACTCTTATTCAAAAATATGCAACAGATCAAGATGAACTAAGAAGATTAAAAAAAGAACAAAAAGACATTGGAAAAGAAATGAAAGAAAACATGCACGACGAAGCTAAAAGAAAAATTCTTCAAACAAAGCAATTTGAATCAATGCCTAAAATGATGAAACTCAGCATGCGCCCAATGATGTTCACAATTATTCCATTAATCCTTTTCTTCAGATGGTTCATGGATTATTTCACTGTAATCGGAGACCCTAGATTCTTCGGATTTCTAAGCTGGTTCTGGTTTTATTTAATTGGTTCAATAATTATAAGTTCTATTCTAAGGAAAGTTATGAAAGTTGTTTAAAATGAAAAACTCAATAAAAAAAGGTTTAGGATTTGGACTAACATCTGGAATAATTACAACACTTGGCTTAATGATTGGTTTATATTCAAGCACAAATTCTTCAAAAATAATTTTAGGAGGAATTATAATTATCGCAATTGCCGACGCACTTTCTGACTCCTTAGGCATGCACATCTCAGAAGAAGCAAATTCAAAAAATTCCAAAAAACAAATCTGGGAAGCAACCCTCTCGACTTTCTTTTTCAAATTTATCTTCGCACTGACATTCATAATTCCAATTTTATTATTAAACCTTCAAGCAGCAATAATAGTTAGCATAATTTGGGGAATCTTCCTAATAACAATTTTCAGTTACTTCATTGCCAAATCAAACAAACACTCTCCAGTAAAAGCAATTGCAGAACATCTTCTAATCGCAATCATTGTAATTATCGCAACATACTTTGTAGGAAAATTTGTTAATGTAATTTTTGGTATTTAAAATATTTCAATTAAATTTATATATTCTTTTTCTATAGAATATTATGCATAATAAAAAAGCCCAAGTTACAATATTCATTATTGTGGCAATTATTATTGTGGCAGGTGTTCTAATTTTCTTTGCATTAAATAGTAACATTGTAAATCCATTTTCTCCAGGAGCTGAAAAAATAAAAACAGTTGTAGAAGATTGCATCCAAAGCACAGGAGAAGAAGTAGTTTACCAAGTAACAGAAGGCGGAGGATATTATCTCGAATCAGAATCTTCCACAGAATCAGGAGTACCTTATTATTATTTAAATAATGAAAGACACATGCCCTCTAAGGAAGAAATAGAAGAGGAAATAAATTTTTGGGTTAGTGAAACTTTATTTTTCTGTACAAAAAATTTCATAGATTTTCCAGAATATGAAATATATCAAGGAGAAATAAAAGTAAGAAGTGAAATCTTAAATGAAGAAGTTAAACTAAGAGTAACCTATCCTCTCACAATAGTCAAAGGAGAAGACTCATCAACAATTAAAAAATTCAAAGACACTCTAATTGAAAGCAGATTAGGAATCACATATGATGCGATTAAAGAATTTATAGAAGAATCTCAAGAAGCCATTTGTTTAAGTTGCCTACTAGAAATTGTTGAAAAAAATGACCTTTCAGTAAATATGGCAGATTATGACGAAACAACAGTTATCTTCTTTTTTAGAAATGAATTAAATGAAGAATCCCCAACATTTATTTTTGCAAATAAGTATCACTTAGAAGATGAATGATATATCCAAAAAAAGCATAAATAAAAAAGTACTTTTCACAATATTATTTCTAACCATATTAATTTCATTTGTTCATGCTTACCAAGACAGTAGCTTCGATGAGGAAACAACCTCTGAAGATGATATAAACAATGATTTTGAAGACGATGAGGAAGGATACTACGAAGACGGAGAGGAGATTCAAGAAGATGAAGACCCAATAGAAAACTTTGATAATTTAATTGATGAACCAGAAGACCCAGAAGAAAATCCAAAAATTAACATAGAAGGAAAAGGAATGGAAGTAAAATCAACTGAAAAAATAAATTCATTCTCTTTCAAGAAAAAAAATTCTAAATTAATAATAGGAGAAAATGAATTTACAGGAATTAAAACCGCAAATGAAAGTAATGGTATCACCCCATATATTGCAACTGACAAAAAGGGAGCTATTCAAGAAGCACAATTTGTCACAGAAGATGATGAAAGAGGAGAATTCACAATAGAAGAAACTACCTTTGAAACACCTCCAAATACAAAAGTAACCTATAAAAATGGAAAATTAACTTGCGACGGTTGCAAAATAAAAAAATTTCCAGGAATACCTGAAAAAAAAGGAGAAGTTAAAGAAATAGATATTTCCGGGGAAAATATGGAACTTCCAGGAGGACATAAAATGAGTGGAGAAATTTATTATGTATCTTATAAGAAAGGTGATGAAGATGAAATAGAATCATATGAAAAATTTATAAAAATTAATGGAAGAGAATTAAAAATTAATCATGCTAGAATGAATAAAGAAAGTGGCATGGAAGTCTACTTTGATGGGGAAAACCATAAAGATAATAGTATTTCAACAGTTTCTTTCGGAAAAGATAATTTAATAATAAATTTTAAGGAAAAAGGCAAAGAAGTAGCAGATAAAATAACTTTTGAAAAAGATAATCCTTATGTAAAAATTGAAGACGGAGATCATTTCAATATATGGAATCTAGAAATGGGAGAAGGAAAAATAGAAATTCAAAACAGAGACTCACAAGGGAAAATTCCTCTTGCTAAAATGAGTGGCAAAATAGGAATAAACCAAGATTCTAAAAGAATTACTTCCGAATCTCGAGGAGAATTATATTTATGGAAAATAAATAAACCAGATACAAGCACCTCCCCCATAGAATTAGAAATTTTAGATCCAAATATTAAAATAAATAATAAAAATCCATTGGGAAACAATAAATTAATAGTAGACAATTTTAATAGAATGGTAATTGTACCAAAAAATTTTGTCGAAGGAAACCAGATAGAACAAGGAATTGATACATATTTCTCAACAAAACTAAGTTATAATTATGATTTAACAGAAAAAGAAATAGAAAGAAAAATAGGTAAAGAAATTAATTTTAATGGAGTTTCAGAAGGAAATAAAAAAGCGGCTCTAAGAAAATTACAAGATTATTATAATGATATGACCCCAAAAATGCAAGAATCATTTGAAGAAATTGAAATTTATTCAACTGAACAATTTTGGGAGAAAAATCCCTGTGATGCAAAAAATAAAAAAAATTCAAAAAAAATTGGAGGGTGCGCAAATTATGGAGGAAAAATATCCATAAAAACAACAGAATTTTCAACAAGAAAATCCACATTTAATCACGAGACAACACATCAAGCACATTTTAGAGAACATTCAATAGAGGGAGAATCAGGGTTAGTATTCTTTCCCACAAATATTGAGAAATCTACAGAATCAAGAGGTTCTAAATCTTCTGCCAAAATCATTGTTGGCTCGTCCTTTGAAAAAAAAGATTTATTATTATAATTTAAAATACTTCTATACCCCTGCTTAAGATAACACGAAAAACCCTCTTTGGCAATTTCATCACATCCAAATATCTTAACCTTATAATCATATATTCCTTCGCTAGAAAAATAATAAGAGGGACCCCCAAAACTAGTATGTCTTTCAGTATCTATAACAGACAATGCCCCACGGTCTTCAGTTATCAATCTCTCTGTCTCCACTGAGGACCAATCAAAAGAAGAATCAGAGACAGTAGTTATCTGATCCAAATATAAAAATTTCTTTTCACCATCACTCTCATAATCTCTTTTTGAAATTTCCATAAAAACAACTGCAGGGAAAGTCCCTTTATTATAATCTGTACTTATACTAAAATTAAAATATTCCCCAACCAAATATTCCTCTTTCTCAAGATCAACCTGAAATGAAAACTTTGACTTATCTACTGGAACTTCATAAATTTCAACATCCTCATCATCTATTTTTATATCAATAGTCTCTTCACCTATCTCTTTTTGTTGAAATCCCTCAACAGGTTCTATGACTTCCTTAAAATTATCGCCCCCATCAAAACTTTTTTTAAAATAACTTCCAGAACAATCAAATAAAAAAAAGCAACCAAAAAATACAAACAAAAATCCAATAAAAATAACAAGCGCCATAAATAAAAGAACAATTGTTACTTTCCTTTCCATATATGTTAAATAATTATATCTATTTATATACTTTCCTACCAAAACCAAAATCTTAAAAACCCTCCCAATTTCAAACAACTATGGAACAAGAACAACAAGAATTAATGATGAAATTTCAAATGTTTGAACAACAAATTAATCAAATTAATC
>CAYZVU010000013.1:0-14960 GCA_964482075.1 Candidatus Woesearchaeota archaeon
GGTGATGAATTAGCAGATGTCATGATTGTCACGGCAGGATTAGCAGAACTAATGGGCGTAGATTTAAATGCCTCTCTTGAGAGAAAAATTAAATATATTAAAGAAAAATATAGATAAAATGGCAAATATAAAATTCCCAAGAAAACAATTTGAAAAAGACTTTGGGAAACTTGATGATAAAATGCAAAATAAAATTGCAATGATGGGCTCTCCATTAGAGGGCTTTGATGATAATGAAATGGAATTAGAGATATTCCCAAATAGGCCAGATTTACTTTCGTATCAAGGGTTTAAACGAAGTTTTATGAGTTTTTTTGGAAAGAAAAAAGGCTTGACTAAATATAAAATTAATAAATTTTCCAAAGACTATGTTGTAAATGTTGATAAAAGTGTTCACGATGTTAGGCCATTTACTGCGTGTGCTATTGTTAAAGGATTAAAATTTGACGATGATAAAATTAAAGAATTAATTGATATTCAGGAAAAACTTCACACAACTATTGGGAGAAAGAGAAAAAAATTAGCTATTGGGATTTACCCTCTTGAGAAAATTAAACTTCCAATTTCATATAAAGCTCTTGAGCCAGATAAAATTAAATTCATTCCATTGGAAATGACTCGTGAAATGAATGGGTTGGAAATTTTACAAAGACATCCTGCTGGGAGAGATTATGCACATTTGCTTTCGGGCAAGAAAAAATTTCCTATTTTTATGGATGCGGATAAAAATATTTTGAGTATGCCTCCAATAATTAATTCGCAATTAACTGGGAAGGTTGAAAAAACTACAAAAGATATTTTTATTGAATGTTCTGGGTTTGATTTTGAAATTTTAAATAAGTGTTTGAATATTTTAATTACTGCCTTGGCAGAGATGGGTGGAGAAATTTATCAGATGAAAGTTAATGGAAAGGGTAATGTAATTACTCCTAATCTTTCTCCAGAGAAAATGAAAATTTCTTTAGAAAATACAAATAAACTTTTAGGATTAAATTTAAATGAAAAAGAATTGAAACTTTATCTTGAAAAAATGGGGCATGATTATAATAATAAAGCTGTTGAAATTGGAGCTTGGAGAACAGATATTTTGCATGAGGTTGATTTAATAGAAGAGGTAGCAATTGGGTATGGATATGAAAATTTTAAGCCAGAAATTCCTAAGATATCTACCATCGGACAAGAAGATAAAAAAGAAACAATTAAGAAAAAAATTGCAGAAATTTTATGTGGATTAAATCTTTTAGAAATTTCAAATTATCACTTAACTAAGAAAAAAGATCAATTTACTAAAATGGGTGTTTTAGAAAAGCAAGAAGAAGGTTTTATCGAAGTTGAAGAATCAAAAACAGAGTATACTATTTTAAGAAAAGACTTAACTCATTATTTATTGAAGATTTTTTCAGAAAATGTTGATGCAGAATATCCTCAGAAAATTTTTGAGCTTGGGAGGGTGTTTAATTTAGAAGGAGATAAAATTATTGAAAGTGAAAAATTAAGTTTAGGCTTTACTCCCGGAAATTTTACAGAGGTTAAGCAATCTTTAGAATATTTATTTAGAATGTTGGATTTGAAAATCGAGATTAAAGAAACAGATAAATTTCCAAATTATTTTGTTAATGGCCGTGTTGCAGGTGTTTTTTTAGAGGAAAAATGTATTGGGCATATTGGGGAAATTCATCCGAAGATTTTAAGAAATTGGAAAATTAAGATGCCTGTTGCTTTATTTGAAATTGGGTTGGATGATATTTTTGAAAAGTTTAGTTAGAAGCCTCCTCTGAGAATCGAACCCAGGACCTCATCATTACCAATGATGTGTTCTAACCAACTGAACTAAAGAGGCATATTAATTTAATCCAGAAATGGTTTATAAAATTATTTTCTTGCTAGTCTTAAAATTAATACTACAAAAAGAACAATTATGAATGCTAAAAGAACAAATCCAAAAATTATTGAAAGAAAATAAAAAATATCCGAATATGCATTCCCCATTGTTGCTGAATATAGAACTAATGAAAGGATGAATAATACTGCGAAAGTAATTATATTTTTCAACACAATTGGCAACCTTTTCCTAGGTGCTGTTTTTTGTCTTCTAGAAACTTTTCTTTTTTTTACAGGAGACCTTTTAGCTACTTTTTTTCTTGTAGGTTTTTTTTTAGAAACTTTTCTTTTTACTTTTTTTATCACTTTCTTTTTTGCAGCCATATTATATAATATACTTTATAGTTTTTAAATCTTTTTCTATTCTTCTATATTTTCAGAAGTTGTATTCGCTTTCCAATCCATATCAATTGCATTTGTTGTGATTGATTTAAAATTTATAAATATTGAGCCAAGCCAAGAAAGATAAAGCTTCCCTGCGGTCATTAAACCTGTTGGAGACTTATAATCTATTTCATGATTTTTGAATACCACTGCGAAACTTAGATAGGTTCCAAGAATTAAGCAAATTAAAAAAATTGCAAATATTTTATGTTTAAATCTTTTTAATTCAATTACTATCCAAATTGAGGCGACGAGAGCCCCCATAATTAACACTGTTGTTCCAATCATTGTATTTGTTCTAATATAATAAAGTATAAAAATGTTTTGTGAGTTGTTTTTACGTAGCCCCATAGTACAGTGGTCAAGTATGATTGGTTCTGGGCCAATTGACCCAGGTTCGAATCCTGGTGGGGCTATTAATTCGAACCGGTTCGATACCTAAAGGGCATACCCTTAATGGCACAAGCGAGAACAACCTAAAGGTTGCGAGAACCTTTCCAAGGCCTATTCGAGGATCCTGGTGGGGCTATTTTTAATTAGAAAATAGATAAAGTTTTATTATTAAATAATTAGAAGAGTTTTTAAATAAAAAAATCGTAGAAGAAATATGTTTAAAAAGAGTGATAAGAGGGGACAAGTACCCAATGGGCACAAGAACCTGCATAATAAACGAGGACAGGTTACGATATTTATTATAGTTGCTGTGTTGATTGTAGTTTTCGGAATTTTGGTTTATATGTTTCTTCCAGAAATTAAAGTTGGACTTGGGTTTAGTTCAGAAAATCCGTCGTCGTTTATGACAAATTGTCTTGGAGAAGATATCGAAGATTCTCTAGAATTAATTTCTACGCAAGGAGGATTTATTGAACCTAGACATTATTTTTTAAAAAATAATGAAAAAATTTCTTATCTTTGTTATACAAAAGAATATTATGAATTGTGTGCTGTTCAAGTTCCATTTATTACGAACCATGTTGAAAAAGAAATTAAAGGAGTTATCTCTCCGCGAGTTAAGGAATGTTTTGATGAGTTAGAAGAAAGTTATCTTGATGCAGGTTATGACAAGGTTATTTTGAGTCCAGGGAATACTAATGTTGAATTATTGCCTAAAAAAGTTGTTGTTTCTTTTGGTTATACTCTTGTTTTAGAAAAGGGGGGAGTTCCTACAACATATGGCCGTGAAGGAGATCCAGGAATTAGAGTAGTTTTGGACAATAATCTTTATGAACTAACAAGTATTGCAAATAGCATCCTTCGTGGAGAGGCATCAGAAGGAGATGTTGAAGTTATGAAATATATGTCCTATTATAATGATTTAATTGTTGAAAAGAAAAAACAAGGAGATGGGACAACAATTTATATTTTAACAGATTTGAATAATGAAAATAAATTTCAATTTGCTTCGCGAAGTTTGGCGTGGCCTCCAGGATATTAAAATGAAAAAAATAAATTTAACAATCGGCATGTTTTTGTTAATTAGTATTTTTTTAATGGTCGGTGTTTTTGCTGAAGAATCTTATTGCTGTGAAAAGTTTTCGAGTCTTAATCCAAGTGAAAATGGTGCTTTTTGCCAAAATGCTCCTCAGGTTGAATGTGATACCGATAGTATAAATGAGGCAAATGGGGAGAAGTATAAAGCTGTTGCAACTTCTTGTGAATCAACTTCTTATTGTAAATTAGGAACTTGTGTTAGTGCTACTGACGGTATTTGCATGCCTAACACTCCGCAAATAGTTTGCCAGATTGGAGGAGGCTTTTGGAAACAAGAAGCAATTGAAGATATTCCTCAATGTGAATTAGGTTGTTGTTTACTTGGAGACCAAGCTGCTTTTGTTTCTCAAACAAAATGTAGTAAGCTTGCTTCAGAATATTCTTTAGAAGTTGATTTTAGAACTGATATTAAAGATGAAGTTTCTTGTATTATGAGTGCTGGTGGTCAAGAAAAAGGTGCTTGTGTTTTTGAAGAAGGCTTTGTTAGAACTTGTAGAATGAATACTAAAGATGAATGTGATGCATTAGGTGCAAGCGGAGGAGACGTTGCAAATGTTATATTTCATGAAGGATTTTTATGTTCTGCAGAACAATTAGGAACAGAGTGTGGATTTTCTAAAGATACAACTTGTGTTGAAGGAAAAGAAGATGTTTATTTTATAGATAGTTGTGGAAATGTAGCAAAT
The DNA here is from genome assembly GCA_964482075.1 of Candidatus Woesearchaeota archaeon. Lineage (GTDB taxonomy): Archaea > Nanobdellota > Nanobdellia > Pacearchaeales > GW2011-AR1 > CAYZVU01. The sequence goes on from CAYZVU010000013.1 coordinate 4,443, forward strand.
ATTTATGATGCAGATAAAGCAGGAGGGTATAGTAATTATTGGGAAGAAATTCAAGAACCTGATTGTGATAAAGTTACTTCGAGTTCTGGAGGAGCAGAAACTTGTGGAGATTGTGATTATGAGTCTGGAAGTATTTGTACTGAATATAAATTTGGAGCAGATGTAAAACCTGAGTTTGGGAATTTTTATTGTAAAGATTTAAGTTGTGAATTTGATATAAATAGAGATGGAGAAATGGAGGACTATCTTCATGGAGAAAGTTGGTGCTATGTTGCTGGTACTGGTACAGGTACTGGGAAAGAAGGCCCAGGGTTTTTCGGTTCTCAAGATTCTATAATTAATGTTAGATATCCAGAAGGAGAATTTTTAACAACAATTAGTCAGGGGGAAATGAAATCTACAATTAGTGAAGGAGAATATAATATTAATATTCCAGATTCTTATGGTAAAGAAAATAATCTTCCAGGTTCGAGACATTATAGATTAATTTGCTATAATGGGCAAGTTCTTATTGAGCCTTGTGCAGATTTTAGACAAGAGGTTTGTTATGAAGGACGAATGGTTAATGATTATACAGATACTGAAACAGACGGGTTTCGAACTGCTGCTTGTAAATTAAATTTATGGCAAGATTGTATTGAGCAAGATAAGAAAAAAGATTGTGAAAATTTAGATTCAAGAGATTGTCAATGGATTAATGCAGGGGAAATTAATCAATGTGTTCCTTTATTTGCTCCTGGTTTTGATTTTTGGACTGAAGAAACTGATGCAGAATTAATGTGTTCTCGTGCAAGCGATAAATGTACTGTTACTTATGAAAGAGGAAATATGGGTGGCAGATTTGATATGAACAGTCGAGTTAAAAGTGGATTTGATTGTGTGCAAGAAAAATGGCAAGACAATAGAGCTGGCATGTCTTTGTTTTTAGGCGATTGTGGAGTTAAGAGAAATTATTTAGGATATGAAAGTGAAACAGGTGGATGGGAAACTTCTTATGATGGTGGACCAGGAAATAAATTCTTTGACAAGGAGACATGGAATTAAAATGAATACTAAAGGAACATTATCAATAATGAAAGGAGGTAAGATTTAAATACATCTTTGATTTAAAAAAATAATGGAATTACAAGATATTGCAAAAGAGATTGTGGATATGAAGAAGGCTATTGAACAAATGCAAGTTTATTTGATTGAAGATGGTCTTGAAGTTTCAGATGAAGTAATAGCTGAAGTTAAAGAGGCAAGAGAAAGTGAAGACATTTCTTCTGAAGATGTATTTAATGAATTCTGCAATGACTGAAATAATTTGGAAAAATCCTGCGCTTAAGTTCTTGAGACAATTAGATAAAATTGAATCTAAAAGAATTGTTAAAAAAGTTGAAGAAGAAATAAAATTGGATGTTAAAAGATATCTTAAATTTTTATCAAATTTAGATTTTCTTAAAATTAGAATTGGTAATTATAGATTATTTGTAGACTATAAAGGGGATGAAGACAAATTATATATAAATACAATTAAATATAGGAAAGATGCTTATAAAAATTTAAAATGAATACTAAAGGAACATTATCAATAATGCAGATTATGATTTTAATTGTTGGAATTATTGCAATTAGTTGGGCTGTTGGGAGTGGGGTTGGGGTAGTTAGTGCTGTTGAAATTGGGGGTGCTTGCACTCAAGCTCAGATGCAAAATGGCGCTATAGCTTATCATTGTGTTGGGGATTTAATTGAAAAAATTGGTTGCCATTCAGGTGCGTCGGGAGAATATATTTGGAAAGTTGAAACAGAAGATGGCGTAGAGATTGGCCCTGTCGAGTGTTCTTCAGGCCAAACATGTGTTGATGGTGGCTGTGTTACCCCCAAGCCAGAAACATGCGTGTTACAATTAGGAGGAAATTCATATACTAAAAAACCAGGACAATGGATTTGTATGGGTGGAAATAATATTGCTTATATAAATGACTCTTGTGCAACAAAGAATTTTCAACCTTGTGGTGGGCCGGAAAAATGCACTGAAGGACAAGCGGGGGATATAAACGACATCTGTATTGCTCCGAAAGCGGATGAACTAGATAATAATATAATATATGATGAAAAAGATAAGCCGTGTTATGTTACAAACAAAGGTAGCTGTACAATGCCTTATGATTCTTCTGCGGGAGATTCTTGTTTTGTAAATGATGACCCAAGTATTCCTGGAAATGTCTTATATAATCTTTGTATGTCTGATTTAAATTTAAAGAAAAAAAGATGTTGTGTTCCAACAGGGGAGACTGCGCAGCCTCCAACTGGGGCAAATTCATGCCAAGGGAAATGTCTTCCAGTAAGATTGAGTATGTATGGAATGCAACCTTGTGTATCCGACGATAAACATAAATGCATAATTCCAAACGAAATAGATAATAAACCATGTGGGAACAATGGACATTTTGAATATGGATATTGCAATTATCCAGATATGGATGGTAATGGCATGACAGATGTCTGTTGCGTTCCAAATAAATCTCCTGGGAAATCTGGGACAGAATGTATTGCTGGAAAAAATGGAGAAGATGAATCTGGAACATGCCAAACTCCAACAAAATCTAAATGTTACAATGGAAATTGTGTTCAATGTACAGAAGATATTCATTGTCAACAAAGTGGAACTAAAGAAAAATATAAATGTAATGATAAAAATGTATGTCAGCCACCAGGAGCTGGAGACACCCCTTACAATCCCTCTAATTATTTAAATGGACTTACCTTTGGGCTTTTTGGTAGTCTTGTGGATGATAGCTCAACTACTGACAAGGGAGCTAAAGAAGATTTAACAGACTGGGTTAAGAAAGATGGGAATGCTGGAAAATATTTCAAAAGTATGCTTGGGGCAGGAGCAACATGGGCAGGTATTTCTGGAACAGCGGCAGCCTTAATTCTTCCAGCAGCAGGTGCAGGAGCAGGGGGAACAACTGCAATAACTGCAGCATCAGCCTTGGCATTTCAAGCAGGATTTGCAGCAAAGGGTGCAATAGGCGCTTTTGGGGGGATGGGCGCAGGATGGGGACTTCTCGCAGGAGGAATTGGCTTAGGAATTGGAGCAGGAGCATTTATGTTATTATATCACGAAGAAGCAAAAAGAGAAAAAACATTTGATAGTAATCCGTGGGAAGCAATGTATGGAGGAGACCATTGTGAAGAATGTAATGATGAATTATTTGGATGTACAGAATACCAATGTAAAAGTTTAGGGCAAGCATGTGAAATTATTAATGCTGGGACAGACGAAGAATTATGTGTTCATATGGATAGACATGATACAAATCCTCCTGAAATAATTCCTTGGGAAGCTGCACTGCTTGTTGAAGGAGATTATAAATATCAAGAAGATACTGCTATAAGTCCTCCAGATAATGGAGTCTATATTGTTTATGAAGGAGAAGAAACTACATCAGAAGGCTTTGATAATACAATTTCATGCATCCCCGCGTATACTCCTTTTTCATTTGGAGTAACTGTATTAAATGGTCCAGCACATTGTAAAATAGATACTGACTTAAAACAAAATTTCAGTGATATGACTTTTGACTTTGGGGGAAGTTCAACTGCAAAGTACAATCATTCTCAAGTTATGAGTTTGCCAGGACCAAATGCTACAGCTAACCAAGATATTATTTTAGAAAATGGAGGAGATTTTGATTTGTATGTTCGATGTATTGACCACAATGGAATAGAAGCTGTTGGGTCTTTTGCATTTAAGTTTTGTGTTAATGATGGACCAGATACAACTGCCCCAAGAATTATGAATACAGATCCTTTATCAGGATTTCCATTTGCATTTAATGTAAGCGCGATAGATGTTAATCTTTATGTAAATGAGCCTGCTGTTTGTAGATGGAGCCATTTAGATGAAACTTTTGAAGATATGGAAATAAATAATGTTGACCAAAATTGTGATACAGGCAATGATTTTTCAAATGTAAATTCTCAAATGTTATATCCTTGCCCAGTTGAATTAGATGGATTAAACGATGGTGTTGAAAATACTTTTTACTTCAGATGTCAAGACACTTCAGAAAATACAAATATAGAATCATATGTTTATGCCCTGGAAGGATCTCAGCCTTTGGCAATAACAGAAGTTTCTCCAAATGAAACTCTCAAGGGCTCTACAAATTCAATCCAAATTGATTTAATGGTAAAAACTTTTGCAGGATTTAATGAAGGAAAATCAAATTGTTATTATAGTGAAACAGGGAATGAAGAAGATTACACTTTGTTTCTCGACGATGGGCTTCATGAAAACTTTATGCACCTTCAAAAACTATGGAAAGAAGAAGGGGAATATAAGTATTATATTAAGTGCGTAGATTTAGCTGGTAACTCAGATTATTCTGATACAACATTTACAGTTGATACAGATACAGATGCTCCAATTGTAGTAAGAGTTTATCATGAAGAAGCTTTCTTAAAAGTTATTACAGATGAAAAATCAGATTGTGTTTATAGCTCTGATGATTGCACTTATGAGTTTGAAGATGGATTACCAATGGAGCAAAACAATGAAATAAATCATTTTACTGACTGGGAAACTAATACAAATTATTATGTTAAATGTAAAGATGATTATGGGAACATGCCTGCCCCGGATAAATGCAGTGTAAAAGTTAGACCTTTTGAAACTTATTTTGAAGAAATTTTATAAAGGTTGATTCTTTATTTATTTTATGAGAAGAATTGGTGATAAAAAGAATGTAATTTTTTTTGGCAATAAGGGGCAGATGAAATTATCTTTTGGGATGATTTTTTCAATTATTTTAATTATAATTTTTATGTTATTTGCTTTCTTTGCAATTAAAAAAATATTAAATATTATGAATGCCGCACAAATTGGAGATTTTAAAGATAGTCTTCAAACAGATATTGATAAAGTTTGGCGAGGGCAAGAGGCAGATAAAGAAAAAGAATATTTTTTACCTTCAAAAATAAAAGAAGTCTGCTTTGCGGAATATGAAAATGATGCTCGCGCAAAGCCTCCGGGCAATGCAAAATATGAGGAATTAAAACAAAATTGGTTTGGAGGAGAGAATATGTTTTTTTACCCAATTGGTTCTGGGGGGAGTTTAGAGTCTACAAGAATTAAAAATATTAATATGGAAGAATTAGTTTTTACAAGAAATCCTTATTGTATTAAAAATGAAGATGGAAAAATTAAAATAAAACTTAAAAAAGCGTATGGGGAGAATCTTGTTTTAATTGAATAAAATGAAAAGGAAATTTAACAAAAAAGGATTTCAAGTTTCATTTGGATGGTTATTTGGAATTATCGTCGGAGGATTTATTTTATTTTTAGCAATCTATGGCGTAGCTAAATTAATTTCTACTGAAAAAGAAATCTCAGATGCAGAAGGGGGTAAAGAGATAGGTGTTGCATTAAATTTATTAGAGATTGGATTTGAAGAATCAAAATCCACTTCATTAATAATGCCCATTGAATCTAGAATTCATAATCGATGTTCTCTTCCATCTAGTGAATATACTTTTGGGAAACAAGGGATAAAAATATCTCAAAAAAGCCTGGGCAAATGGTCTGAAACAAACACTACACCATCCTTCCAGAACAAATATATTTTCTCAAATCTGATTGAAGAAGGAAAAACATTCTATTTATTTGCCAAGCCATTTAAATTTCCATTTAAAGTTGCAGATTTGGTTTATGTTACCTCTTCTGAAAAAAAATATTGTTTCAAAGATTTGGAAAGTATTAATGATAATGCAGACATGGATGATATTTATTCAGACATTTCAAATTTGCATCAAAAAAATCTTTTAACAGAAGATTGTGCAGACAAAGGAATGATAAATGTTTGTTTCTCAGATTCTGACTGTGAAATTTATGTAAGCTACCAAGATGGGAAAGGATATGTAAATAAAAGATATTCTGAAAGTGCTGACGAGAGAATTAATTTTTATGGGGATGCTTTAATGTTTGCTGCGATTTTTTCAGAGAAAAGGGTTTATGATTGCCAACTAAATAGACTTATGAAAAGAGCGAATATTCTTTCAGGGATATACCAAGATAAAATTAGATTTCTTTCAAGAGTTGGGTGCACTTCAGATATTGATATAAATTTAGAAGAATTTAAATCGAAGCTGGATAGAATAGAAAATTCAGATAGTCTTCAAAATATTGCAGTGGAAGAAATTTTAGAAAAATTAACTAAAAAAAATGATGGGGATTGTCAAATATGGTGAATAGGAAGCAGGGACAAATGAAAATTCAGCAAATGGCTTTTATGTTAATGGCAATTACTTTGTTTTTTGTATTAGTTGGGATGTTTGTTATTGTGATTAAATTTTCTGGATTAAAGGAAGGCGCCCAAATGCTTGAAGATAGAAATGCCATGTTTTTAGCTACAAAGATTTCAAATTCTCCTGAATTTTCTTGTGGGAATTCTTTTGGGGGGGATAATATTAATTGTATTGATTTAGACAAAGTTATGATTTTAAAAAATAAAATTGGAGACTACACTGGATTTTGGGGGCTGGATAATATAGAAATTAGATGGCTATACCCCAATGAGTTTCCAGAAGAAATATGCACAACTATAACTTATCCTGAATGTGGAATAATTAATCTTAGAGATAAGCCCATAAAATCAGAATATTCCAATTATGTTGCATTGTGTAGAAAAATATCTTTAGATGGCCAGGTTTATGATAAATGTGAGCTGGGCAGGATAATGCTTGCTCCGAAGGAGATCAAATGATTAAGAAAAAGGCACAGGAACGAAATTCAAAGAGAATTTCAAAGTTACGCTCGTCAAAACAAGCGCAAGAAGAAATGGTAGGTTTTGCACTAATTATTATGCTAGTTTCAGTTATTTTTCTTGTCTTCCTAGGATTTTCTTTAAGAAGCGGATCTAAAGAGAATGTTGAAAGCTATGAAGTAGAAAGTTTTTTACAAGGAGCCTTGCAATATACAAGTGAATGTGAAATTTCTGGCAGGGGATTTAGATCAATACAGAGATTAGTCTCTGACTGTTATGGAGATATTGAAGGGGGCAGAATGTGCTTAAATGGGGAATCTAGCTGTGAGGTCTTAGAATCTTCCTTAATCGGCCTAGTAGAAAGTAGCTGGGAGGCAGGAGAAGAATTCCCTGTAAAAAGATATGAGTTAAAGATTTATCAAGAAGATTTGGAGGAGGCAATTTTTGTTATTGAGGGAGGAGGAGATTCTTCACAAAATTATGAAAATAGCAAAGGAGATGGACAACCAATCCCAGGGGACGAAGATATGGAAATTTTCTTTAAGGCATATTATTAAACTTTTATGTGAATTGTCATTGTATCAACAATTATGATTGGCCTATGCCTTATTCTATTTTTTGTCTTTTCTTCAATTAATTCTATAAATCCGAATCTTTCTAAAAGCTTGAGATCATCATTTACTGCTTTAAAGCCCCTTCCAAGTTTTTTGGCTAAATCATAAATAGATTTAGGTTTTTGTTCTTTTATTACATTCAAAATCCTTGCCTTTTCATTGCTCAATATCTGCCTTAGGGCTAGCATCCCTGAGAAATCGTAGTCTTTTTTTGAGGTTTTTGGCTTCCTTAAGATAGAAAAAGCTCCTGCAGATTCTTTTATTGTTATTTCTCTTACTTTTGTTTTTGCCATTTTCCGACGAGGTAGTATATGGTTTATTTCTTAATAGATATGTGAAATATATATATTCAACTTATGTATTAGTCTTTCATATACCTTATAAAGAGTGGTGAATAGTTAATAAAGATTTGGTTCTAAGATAGTTGAAATATTGTATTAATATTCTAGTGACAGCGCAACGCTTATAAATAAAACTAAGCAAAATATACTTTTTTATAGAAATTGGGGGGAAATTGTCTAGTTGGTTTATAAAGAAAATATAGTTTTAGATATTATACCATTGAGATTGCCTTAATCAAATGATATGGTTGTGATTTATATGGAGGTTACATTATGCTCATTCGAAAGATGGCTATTTATAGCCATTAGATATTGAGAGGTTGTCTTTAGGATAACCAGTTTATACAAAAGAGGTCAAGGCAAACTCAAAATGTATAAACCACAGAAGTGAAAGGAGGTTTAAAAAAAATAATGAAATTTAATTTTAAAAAAATTTCGGCGATTGCGTCAAGTCTATTAATGACAGGTATGACTATGGGTATTGCAGCTGCTGCAAGTTTCCCTGCTCCTTTCGATGCAGGTTCAACTTCAGCTAATGCAGTTGTTTATGGTGCTAGTGCGGCTTCAACAGATGTTGCTGCAGTAACAAACATAAATCAATATCTTAAGGATAATGGAGTTTCTTCAGAAGCTGGTGAGCCAGAAGGTGAATTTGTTTCTCTTGAAAAAACTAATACTAAAGTAAACATTGGGGACACTGTAAGCTCAGTTTTTGGGTTAACAGTTAATGATGATGATTTACCAACATTACTTGGAGATGGAACTTATGATAATGATGAAAATACGCAGTATGATTATACCCAAAAGATTACTCTTGGTAGCTGGGAATTAGATCATTTTGCAGATGAAAATAATGGAGATTTACCATCATTAGGTATGAACCTAAGTGGAGGAACTTTTGTTATGAATTATACACTTGATTTTACTACAAGCGTAGAATCAGATGTTGAAGGTGGTGATTTAGTTGATTTAGAAACTACTATGATAAATCTTTTTGGAAAAGAATATTATATATCAAATGTTGATAATGGAACTAATGTAAAAATGGAACTTCTTGACACAGCAAATAGTGAAATGATTAGTGAAGGTGAAACAAAAACTCTTAATATTGGAGGTAACACTTATGAAGTTGCAATCTCTACACTTACTACAACTCAAGTAAGATTAATTGTTAATGAAGAACTTACTAATGAACTTTCTGAAGGATCATCTTACCATTTAGGTAATGATGTATATCTTGGAATAAAAGATATTTTCCAAAGAGATGTTTCTGGTGTTGTTGGAAGTGTTGAATTCAGTATTGGATCAGGTAAACTTGAAATTGAGAATGGTCAATCTATTGAATTGAATGATGAAGGTGTTACTGAAGTGGTTGGTTATGTTCATATGGGAAGTGAAACTGGTGGCAAGGCAAAATTAAATAAAATAGTTTTATCTTGGACAACAGAAGATAATGAATATATAACTACTGGATCAGAACTAGTTATGCCAGGATTTGAATCTATTAAACTTTCTTTTGGAGATTTAGTAAAAGAATATGAAGAAGTAATTGAAGTTGACTATAGTGGTAAAGATGAAGTTACATTAAGTGCTCCATTTAAAGATGGAACTAAGAAATTTTCAATTCTTTATGCAAATGCTAGTGGTGAATTTGAAGGTCTTGGTGAAAGTGCAACAAATAAATTAGTTACTTCTGCGAGTGCATCATTAACTTTTAATACAAGTACAGATAAATATTTCGTGGCTTCGTACTATACATCAAATGATGCAGAATCTTATCTATTAGAAGTTTTAAGTGTTGAAGACCCTTCTTCAGGATCAAATAGAACAGATATAAAGAATGTTATTACTGACGAAGTTGTATGTAAGGACCAGGAAGCAAATGATGTTTGTGATATTGGTGGTGTTTCTTTAACTATAACAACTGTTTATCCTACTGCTGGGAATAGTGATTCAGTTGTATTAAATGGTGCATCTAATGTTGCTTTTGATGAACTTTATACTGCTCAAGGGTTAAAGATTTATCTACCTGTTTCTGTAACAAATATTACTGGACATGGTGCTAAACAAGGAGAAATTGCTCTAGATGGAAATTCAGGGAATACAACTGCGGGATATGATTGGGACTCATGGTATTTATTTATGCATGAAGAAGACAAAGATGCTGCATTAGGTCGTGGAACTGAATTCAAGATTACATTGAATGATAACACTGACCACAATGTTCATGTAACTGCTGTTACAACTGGATCTGCGAATATAGATGACCCAGATAGTGATGATAACACTGAAAGTTATGTACATGATGAACTTGGAACAAAGGTTGAAAAAATTGTTGTAAGTGATAAGGGAATGGCTAGAATAACATACTTTGGTGAAGAGGTATATGCTCCAATTTACTTAACAAGTGCTGGTAGTGCTATTGGAAGTTCTGGAAGTATGATCTTCAAAGATTCTGAAAAGTCATCATGGCAAAGTCGAAATGCTATCCTTGTTGGAGGAAGTTGTATAAATTCTGCTGTTGCAGAAAAATTAGGTGGCGCTCTTTGTGAAGGAGACTTCACAGCTGAAACTGGTGTTGACGCAGGTCAATTTTTAATCGCAAGTTACGATGGATTTGCTGATGGTAAAATTGCTCTTGTAGTTGCTGGTTACAGTGCTGCGGATACTGCTATGGCTGCTGATACTTTAATCAGTGGTTCAGAAACAATTGACACAGCTGTCGGAATGTCATACTTAGGTACAACTGCTGCTAGCGAAGGATCAGTATTAGCCGCAATGTAAGTTTGTTTTTATTTTTTTTCTTTTTTT
>CAYZVU010000013.1:14970-18312 GCA_964482075.1 Candidatus Woesearchaeota archaeon
AAAAATCAATATAATTCTATGAGAAAAATAGTTTCTGCCAATCAAAAAGAAAAAAAGCAAAAGAGGGTTCAAATAATTGTAGGGATTATTTTAATTTTTGTTATGTTTGGAAGTGTGTTTGGAGTTATTGTGGGAAATTCTGGAACTAAAAAAGATTCAAAAATAAATTATAATGGATTTAAATTTATAGAGAAAAATAATTTTTGGTTTGTGGAGTTAGGGGAATTTATATTTCGTTTTTCTTATAATCCTGAGGAAATAATTGAAGTTGCTTCTGATTTAAAATATTTAGATAATTATCAAGATAAGCCACTTTATATTTATTCAGAGGATATTAATTCTGAAATAGAAATTTCTGCGAACCTCCAGCAAGTTACCCAAAGAATCCAATATGCATGTTTAAGTGAGGAAGAATGTAATGGGGATTTCCCAATTAAAACTTGTGAAGATAATTTTATAATTATCCGTGAAAGCGAAGTCGCTGGAATAAAACAAGATAATAATTGTGTTTTTATTGAGGGTAAAAATGATGAATTGAGTAAGTTAAGTGATGATTTTTTATTTTATATATTAAACATTAGATAAACTTATAAATAAAAATTAGTTCTAATTGATATGGCCAAGAAAGAGAAAACACCTAAGGATAAAAAAGAATCTGCGCCCAAGGGTGTAAAAAAAGACAGTGAAGAAGTTTGCGAACTTTTTGAAGTTGGGGGAGATAAAGAGGTTAAGGCTTGTGGGGATGTACCAAAAAAACATTCTACAAAAGAACAAATAAAAGCCCAGAACATATTATTAAGAAATGTTATTATTGGTATTCTCTTTTTATTTTTAGTTGTTGTTGGAACTTATTTTTTTATGGACCAAATGAGATATTTTGAATATGAAGAAATGAAATTTGACACAATCAAAGAAGGAAATATTTTATTTTATCATACTTCACTTCCAATGTATGAAGGGATAAAACATGTTTCTAATTTTAATATTTATTTAAGGACTCACCCTAAAAAAATAGATCAAAGTGTAGAAATGGAAGGGGATTTGCATTTAACTGAAATGATGATTTTAGACTCAACAGATGCTTTTGTTTGCGACGGAGATGGTGCAATTGCAACTGCCAACATGGCGCAGATATTAAAGGCTGTGGGGACAGAAGTTGGGACAGATCCTAATGCAACATGTGATAGTCAAGGAAGATATATGTATGTTTTATTGACCGAAGGAAAAAATACAAGAATAGAACAATTTGGCCCTGCTTGTTATAATTTATATATTCATAATTGTGAAATTTTAGAAGTTACTGAAAGATTTGCATTAGAAGCTTTAAAGAAAATTCCAAAATAATTAAAAATTCTTCTTTCTCTTTTTTGAAAGAATATAAATTACTAGAATTATTAGAGAAATAATTAATAGAATAAATGTTATTAAATTCATATTTGAAGAAATTAAGTCTGTGTTATTCCCGAAGAAATACCCAATATAAATTAATATTGCAGACCATAATCCTGCTCCAAGTGCGGTGAATGCGCAGAACTTTTTAAGGCTCATTTTTGAAAATCCTGCTGGAAGAGATATTAATTGTCTTATTACAGGGATCAGTCTTCCGATGAAAGTTGTTAATTCTCCATGTTTTTCAAAGTAAATATCTGCACGCCTAAGTTTTTTTTGGCTTATTAATAAAAATTTTCCATATTTATCTACGAGAAAATCTATTGTTGTTCTTCCTAAAAGTAATGCGAGAAAGTAATTTATCAAAGCTCCTAAAATACTCCCCAAAACTCCTGCTAGAAAAACTAATAAAAAATTCATCTTGTGTTGCGCGACTAATGCTCCTGCTGGAATTAAAATTAGCTCGCTTGGAAATGGGACAAAAGAACTTTCAATAGTCATTCCAAGAAATATTCCAATATATCCTAGCCCGTCTATAATTGAAAGTAAGATTTGAATAAATTGGCTTAGTAATTCGTGTATCATTTTTTTATTTTATTGTATAATAAGTTTATATCTGAATAAAAAGGTATTGATTTTATCTTTTGTAATTTTACTTGGGCAAACCAGATTATAATTACAAAAATTATACTAAGGAAATACCAAAAAAATTGGTGGGCGATATTAAATAAATTTGAATTAGAAATGTGGAAAAAAGTTAGGAGAACTATTCTTAGGACATTTATTATGAAGAATACTAGGAAAGACGCGATAATCATTAATATCCTTTTGTTGAATTTTATTTTTGAAGTTGAGAGATTTAGTATTAAAAGAAGATAATATGCTGAGCCTGCCACACATGCGGGAATTATTTCAATTGGATATGCGAGATTATTATGAATTATTGTGATCGTGTTTTCAATTAAAGATGAGCCATAAAATAAATTAAGGATTAAATAAACTATATTTGTAGTTAATGGAGTGAAGATTAAATAAAATAAATAAAGGTTTGGGATTGCAACTGCGAGGAGAATTATATATCTAATAAAGATAGATAAAAATTGTTTTTTCATAGTTGAAAAAAATGATTAAAGTTTAAATAAGTTGGGAATTAAAAATATTAATTCTTAGCAACTCTAATTGCTACAATTATAATTATAATTACAAGGATAACATTCAATGCTCCGATTCCCCATAAGTACCAGTTGTCTCCAGAGATTACGCTTCCAGTTATACTTGGGAATTTGAATCCTGAATCTGTGATTGTAACTTCTACTGGTTGAGTAGCTAATAAAGTTCCGTCTGTAGATACTTTGAAGTCAAATGCTTGTTCTCCTGAGATGTCTTCGTTTACATTTAAAGTAACTAAAGCATATGCATAATCTCCTGCTCCAATAGCAAGAGTATCTGAGTCGAATTCAGCTGAATCTGCCCAGTCAGAGTATTCTGAAGCGCTTAAATCGTATGTTAGTAATTTGCTTCCAGTATTTGTAACTTTAATTTTTACTACTAATTCTTCTCCAGCTTCTCCACCTGATTGAATTGCATTCTCTGAATCCATTGTGATTAAAGCTTGTGGTTCGTTTGAAACACAATTCCCGCTAACTTCAAATGTTGTTTCGAATTTTGCTTGATCATCGTCTGAGTTTTTAAAAATATCGCTACTAGACATATCTTCGTCATCATATACTGTAAAATAAAGCACATATGCTTTTTCTTCTAAGTCTGAAGGAAGAGTTATAAATAAATTTAAATCTTCTTTATTAAAAGCATCAACGCCTCCGTCAATTTCTACCATTTCATTTATTCCTTCTTTATTATTATAAACCAAAATAAAAACATCGTCTTGGTCAGAATCCCCAATATTCCAAACTTCTGCTGTAACTTGGATTGTTGAACCACATTGTGCTGTTT
>CAYZVU010000014.1:0-17398 GCA_964482075.1 Candidatus Woesearchaeota archaeon
TATCAGAGCTATTTGCAATAAATAAACTAGCCCCAGTATAGATTAATTTATCTGCCAAAGATATATTCCCTAAAGTTGTGATAAGTCCTGTTTCAGAAGCTAAAGTAATAGTCTCATCTTCTGCAATACTTTCAATAATTAAATCAGACTGAGCAAAATAAATATGTTTATTAAAAACCATACTCCCAGTATCTTCATTACTAAATTCTATATAATTATCTGAACCGTTTGTTATATAAAAAAGTCCACCATTCGTAGACGCATCATAACTTAAATTTTTATAAAGATTTAATCTATCTGCTTGAATTTTAAGTATATCATTTCCCAATGAACCAACTTGAAAACTATGAAATCCTGTTGCATTTGAAATTTGATAAAGCATTTGTGCTGTATCTCCTCCAGCAAGTATTGCAAAAGCATTAGGAATAGCATAAGTGCTTGATGTTGCAACCAATTGGCCATAAGCCCATTCAGCTTGAATTTTCATTGATGCTTCTGCATTTGAACCTGGATTATCATTTTCTATTTGAAGCCTTAATCCTGCATCCATACTTTTATTTAAATGCATAAAATATTGGGGAGTAGAAATTCCAAATCCAAATTGTGAAGCAGTATTATTGTAAAGATTTGTCCCATTTGTTGCGAATGAAGAACTGCCTGCACTTGCGCTTATCCCTGTTAATAAACTCCCATCTCCTTTGAAATACGAAGCTGTTGCATTTCCTGTTGTTGTTATAGCTCCTGTTTCTCCACCAAATCTTATTGTTTCGTCCTCAGCCACACTTTCAAAATATAAATCCTTCCCTCCAGATATAAAGGTCCCAAAATAAATTCCAATTTCACCTTCATTATTAAATTCCATAAAATCATCTGTTCCATTATTTATATACATATTAGATCCAGAATAATATAAATTTTCTCCTAAAGTTAAATTTCCCGTAGAGTAAATATTTCCTTTAACCCCAACCCCTGCAGATGTAAAATTTATCCATTCTACTATTGCCCCTGTTGATATATAAGAATCTAATTCCCCAAAACTTATTATTCCGCTTGGAGAAACAGAATAATAACTTTTATCATCATAGTGTGTTAAGGTAGTGTATTTTCCTGTTGAAGTGTCATATAAGCCCAATGTTGGAGCAACTGCTCTTGCATCTATTGTCCAATTTACTTCTGAAGTTCCAATTCCCAATCCAGCTGATGTTGAATTAAATATTTTATTTGAAGAATCTTCGAATAATCCTCCTCCACTTGCACTTATCCCGGTTAATAAACTTCCATCCCCTTTGAAATAAGAAGCAGTTACATTCTGAGCAACGCTAATCCCTGCAGAAGTAAAATTCAACCATTCAGTTGTTGGGAGATTTGGATTATAACCTGCTATTTCTCCAATAGAAAATTTCCCTCCTGGAGATGTATCTAAATAAGTAATATTTTGATATGGGCCAAAGATTGTATAACTTCCATCATCTGCTAATAATCCTAAAATAGGAGAAACTGTTCTAACATCAATACTCCAATTCATATCTTCAGTACCAACTCCTATCTTGCCAGTAGTTGTAAAATTTCCAGAACCATTAAAATTATTTGAAGTGAATTGGTAGGCAGCCTTTGCATCATAGGTTGCGTTATATGTTGAATAAATTCCTGTTGAATTAATTAAACTTTGAATCCCAGCAGTTGTGTTAGGGGCATATAAACTATTTGCATAACTTTGGTTCCAAGAAGCATTCCCTCCAGAATTTGCATCATAGGTTGCGTTATATGTTGAATAAATTCCTGTTGAATTCAAAAGATTTTGTAAATTTCCTGTATTGTTTACGCTAGTTATTCTATCAAAAATATCGTCTAAAATTGTGCTTAAAAATTGTCCTGCCCAATTTGTTCCAGTATTATTTATTGCAGAGGATTGTATATTTGTTGCATTTACTAAATCAATATTTCTTTCTAAATGAGCTGTATTAATTTGGTTTGCATTTACATATGAAGAATTTATTTGTCCTGTACTTGATTGAAAAATTTGACGCGAACTTCCATTAAATGTGAATGCTTCGTTATTTACATAAAGTTCTAAATAATATATTCTTCCAAATTCTAAAGTTAAATCTTCAGATCCATTCCCGAGGAGAACATCATATTGTCCGTTAGAAATTGCTCCATTAAAATCACCTGAAGAATTATAAATTAAATTCCCAGAAGAGTAAGCATCGTAAATTGAAACTACTAAATTTCCTGTTGACAAATTTCCCCCACTTGAGTTGTAAACATTTCCTTGCAAGGCAATTAAATCATCTATTGCGAAAACTCCTGATGATAAAAAAACTACCAACAAGCATACAAATATTAAACCTCTTTTATCTCCCATTTTTATTCAGTAAAATAATGGAAAAACACTTTTTAAATATTACTCCATAAAATACTCTCTGAAAATCTTTATAAATATCAAATTCCTCTACAAATCATGGTAAAAAAATCTGCTAAGAAAAAAACTTCTTCTAAAAAATCTTCTCATTCAGTTTCAAAAAATAATCAATTAGCAAGAACAGATAAAATTCTCGTGGATAATTTTGTGTCTCTTCAAAAAGTTATGACAAATCTTGCTGTAAAGTTTGATCATCTTTCAACCCAATTAAGTAATTTGTTAAATTTATTTGAAATTTCTGCAAAGTCACTTGCTGAAAAAGATGTTCATTTAGAAAAAGAAAGAAGGGATAATAAGCAGATTTTGAACAAATTGGAAAATTTAGAAGGGCAAAATAAAATAATTGCAAAGGGATTGTCTTTGATGCATGATAAAATTCCTCATCCAGAAGAAATTGGAGAAGAAAATTCTCCTGGGCAAATGCCTCAAAAACCAATTATGCAAAATCAGGCACCCCCTCAATCATCCCAAGTTCCTCGTGGGCAAGGAGACCAATATTATAAATCAATTTCTTCTGAACCTAAAAAATTGCCGATAAGGTAAAATGTTACTTAAAAATACTTCCAAAGAATTTAGAAAAAGTTTTTTTCTTGAATTTACAAGGCAATTAATAAAGGCTACAAATCCAAGTATTTTTTTTGAATTAACCGAGCAAATTAAAGAGGAAACTCTCGAAGAAAAAGAAGAGAGGGCTAAGCAAGATAAAAGAATTAAACAATTAATAAAAGATAAAGAAAAGGCAAGACAACCACTTTTTTCTCAAAGAAAAAGAGAAATCCCCCGACAAAGAATGCCGAGGGTTTTGACTATGCCTAAGCCGAGGCTTCCTGCGCATCTAAGATATCTTAGGCCAACATCTACAAATTTACAAATTGATTTAGGGAAGTTAAATATTTTAATTAAAGATAGGGCTGTTCAGTCAATTGAATGCAATGGCCCTGATGAAAAAATTATGGTTCGGGTTCCTTCTCTAAAGCCTTCTACAATTATTCTTTCAAAAATAGAAATAGATGAAATTGTAAATAAATTTTCTAAAATTTCTAAAATTCCTTCTGATTCAGGTTTCTTTAGAGTCGTCGTCGGAAATTTGATTTTTTCTGCAGTTGTTTCAGAAATGACTGGTTCAAAATTTATTATTAAAAAAATGAATTCTCCTAGGAGAGGTTAATTATAATAAAAGATTAATTGGCCATTAGAAAACTATAAAAAAACATTATTTCTTGTATATTGGAGGTGAAAAGCACCTCAGAAGCTAATTCTGAGAAAATTAAAATGATAAAAACGCCAATAATTTGGAACATAACAAGAGATTGTTTTTGGGATTGTTCTTATTGTTGCATTAGTGCTAATCAAAATTCCAAAAAAGACTCTGAAATTTCGTTAGAAGATAAATTAAAGATTGCGAGAAACATTGATTCTAGAGATGTTTTTATAGATGTTTCTGGGGGGGATCCTCTTATCTCTCATGAGAACCTAGAAGTTATTAATAAATTATCGGATATTTTTGGAAGAAAAAACTTATCTATTACCACCACAGGAAGAGGTTTGGAGTTAGTAGATTTAAATCTTTTATTGAGAGCCGTTAGCGAAGTAAGTTTTACTTATGATTTCCCCCACGAGCCTTCTCCTGATCGCCCATTAGGATATAATTCTTCTAATTTGATTGCAGTTCAAAAAGTAATTCAAATGGGAATTGGAACTTTGGCTCAGATTCCTCTAACTAAAAATAATATTTCTAAAGAAATTACTCATAAAATATATGAAAATTTAAATAGCGCCGGAGTTGAAAATTTATTATTAATGAAATTTTTTGAGTCGGGAAGGGGAACTGGTAAAAGTGATTTAACTTTATCCCAAAAAGAAAATAGACAAGCTATAAAAAATTATAAAAAATTAGAAAGAAAATACGGTTTCCCAAAAATAAGAGTTGCCCCATCCTTAAGAGGAAAGCTCTTTGGGGAATGCTTCAATTCTTTAAATATTACAAGCCAAGGTTTATTATTATCCACTCCGTGGGCTTATAAGATTAGCGGAGAACCTTATAATTGGGCAATCTTGGGGGATTTAAAAACTAGAAAATTGTCTGAATTAACAGGTAGGAATGTTTATCAAAGATTTTTAACTCAATTAAATAAGAATATCAGAAGATGAAAATTAAAAAAAGAAAAGTTAAGTCGGTAATAACCAAAAGTAATTTGCCTGGGGCAGATTTTGTAATTAATCCCTATATTGGTTGTCAACATGCATGCAAATATTGTTATGCAGATTTTATGAGAAGATTTACTGGGCATGGGAATGAAGAATGGGGGTCCTTCGTAGATGTTAAAGTTAATGCTCCTGAAACAATAGAACCCTCAAAGATAAAAAAAGATTCTTTAATTTTGATTGGTTCAGTAACAGATCCTTACCAACCATTAGAATCCAAGTATGAACTAACAAAAAAATGTCTAGAAAGATTACTAAAAAATCAACCAAAATTAGAGATATTAACTAAATCTCCATTAATTTTGAGGGATATTAATTTATTACAAAAATTTAAAAATTTAAGGGTTGGAATTTCAGTGGGAGTTTTAGACGAAAACTATGCAAAACAATTGGAACCTCACGTAGCATCTCCCAATAAGAGACTCGACATATTAAAAAAACTTCATGAAGCTGGAATTTCTACTTATTTATTTGTTTCTCCAATATTCCCCGAAATTTCAGACGTTTCTAGGTTAATTGATTTAGTAAAAAATTATGTGGGAGAAATATTATTCGAAAATTTAAATATTCGCGCAAATAACCGAGGAAGGATTTTGGAGTTTATTGAAAAAAATAAACCAGAATTAAGAGATTTATATAAAGAATTATCTAAGAACAGAGCATATTGGGATATTGTTGAAAAAGAGATTATGGAAAAATGCAAAAAAGAAAAAATTAAATGTAGAATTTATTTTCATCATAGTAAAAAATGATAATAAAACAATTAGCATCATTCTTAGGAAAGGCAAAAAAGAAAACTTTTGCTTCAAGAATCTCAATTCCTAAAAGTACCCAAGATGGAGGTAAAGAATATTCTTATCAAGATGGAGAATTTTTATATAAAGATAAATATTTCGGATCTACGATTGATACTGGACAAGAGTTAGTTTTTCATAAAAAGAGTCTGCTTTGGTCCATGTCTTATAGGGGAGGGATGTTAGTAGGCCAAGATAATTTATCTGGAAAATGTTTTTCTTTTTTAAAAAAATGTTTAAGAAATACTCCTAGAGATTTCCCAGTTAGAGGGGAACCGATTTATGAAGAAGGATTATTTAGATATGAAAATATGTGGGAAGGTACTTTGGAAGATTTTGTGGGAGAGGAAAAAATATTTTGGAAAGGAAAACAAATTTATTTTAGAAATTATCTTGGGGGCATGGGTGAACCGAGAAAAATTTAATTTTCAAAGAATCCTCTCAACAATTGGCAATTTGAGAAACCACCCTTCCCATTTAATCACTAAATAATTTCTTTAATCTTTTTTCAATTGATTTTTCTTTTTTTCTATTAAATGAAATTACCCTTATTATTGGCCTTCTTTTTATAATTAATAAAACTAAAATTCCTACAATTAAAGCAAATAGTATTATAATCCACCAATAGTTTTTCTTTTCTTTTTCAGGTCTTTTAATTGGCGCTGAATCTTCATAATCGGTTATCTGTTCCATTTTCTCAGCTTTTTTAATAAAAGGAATTAAATCGAATATCTTTTCAATTGTTCCGCCACTGCTAGAACCTCCTTCAGAACTTCCTTCAGAAGGTGAAAGAAGAACTTCCTCAATAATACATTTAGAAGAACAACCATCTCCATCAGCTAAATTTCCATCTTCACATTGTTCATCAGGATCTAATCTATCATTTCCACAAGCAGAAATTGTAATACAAGTATCATCATCACAATCGCCTCCCTCCTCAGTCATATCTTGAGAATTCACACAACCAAGGTCTCCACCTTCTCCATAATCAATAAATAAATCTTTATCATTATCTTCTCCATCTTCACAAATCGCTAAGGGATTTCTTTCATCCTCATCATCAGGGCCTTCACAAGATTGGTCTGGAGCGTATTCTATTCCATTAATAATGCATCCATTCCAATCACAAGTGTGGTCTTCATCTTCATCAATCCCATTTGAACATTGCCCAGGGGTAGGGATAAGTTTACATTCTAAAGAGCAAGCTTCATTTGTAGAATTATCACATTCTTCATTATGATGGCTAGCCAATTTTGTTAAAATATTGTCTCCACAAAAAGAGTTATAACAACCGTCTTTAACTACGAAATATTCAAAATCTACTTTCCCATTCACATCTTTAAAGTGAGTATCCATCCAAATAAGTGGTTGCCCTACTTCTGGGAGATCTTTAAATTCTGTTTCATAAATTTCTTCTCCATCTAAAGAGTAAATTAATTTATTTCCTTGCCGTTTAATATTCATAACATGATAATCAGAAGAATATTCAATTTGAGTCCCACCATTATTTACATTTCCAGATAAATCTTTAGTGTGGTAAATCTGAAAACCAGTTTGATACATATGCATTGTAGCTCGGACATATTTAAAATTATCTTTAAATCTAACTGAGAATTTAACTCCAGGCTTATAGAATTTTGTTTCTCCATAATCTGAAAAATTAGAAAATGCAAATTCAATTTCAAAATCATCTTTTAACCAATATTTATTTGTTGCCTGTAACCCATCTATACTAGAAGCATTTTGCATAATTCTATTATATGCTGCAAGGTTATTTTTTCTTAATCCAACTAATCCATCATATCCATATTCTTCGAATCCTTCTCCAACACCATGTAAATCAATTTTATATTTCCCATCTTCAAATATATTTTTAGGAGCACGATATCCCCACAACCACCAACCATTTGTAGTAGGATTATTTCCTCCTCTCTTAGAATTAAAATATTGCCCATCTTCTTGATCAAATGTTGAAACAAAACAATAATTTTCAATTAAACATTCTGAATCACAACCATCTAAATTTTCTAAATTTCCATCATCACATTCTTCACCCCCTTCTAAATTTAATTCCCCATTTCCACATAAAAGAATAACCTCATTTGTTTCATTATTATCAATATAATTTGAACATCCCCCATCTTTAAGATCAATAAAGCCGTCTTTATCATTATCTATTCCATCTCTACAAGCAGGTTTTGGGACAGACACATCATTAGTACAATCTTCATTACACAAATCACCCCCATCACATTGTTCTCCAACTCCAACAATTCCATCTCCACAAGGATTATTATAGCATCCCCCTTCAAGAGAAAATTCATTTACAGAAACACTTGCAAGGTTTCCTCCAAATTGAACATCTGGAGCAAATCCAATCTCTCCAACACGAGGTAAATGAGTAAAATTTCTCATTTCATGAAATTTAACATCGTCAACATAAAATGATAAATTATTTCCTTTTCTTTCAATTATTAATTTTTGAGCAGATTTTCTAAGTGTTTTATCCATATAATTAGTAACATTCGGAGCAAGATTTATTCTATTATGAACTTGAGAATAAATCCCCATAGGAATATTTATTGCAAATTCAGCTCTAATTGATGTCTGATTATCTTGGAAAGTAACTTCAAATCTCCATGCCCCGCTATGTCCTGTTTGTTCTAAATCTGCAAAATCAATTTCTGCCTTAAAATCATCTAGAACTTTTTGTTTTAATTTCAAACCTTCCCAAGTATTATGTGTGCTAGCATATTCATTTGCCCCAGAATAGTTTTTGTCTGTACGTTGAAGCGTCCACCAATGAACATAATCTCCCTCTCCAACAACCGAAGTTTTATATTGCCCACCTTCTATTGAACTTGAAGTTTCTCCACCCGCAACAGTTTTCCAAACTTTCCAATTATCTAAATCTAAAGTTTCTTCATCAAAAGTTTCTCTAAAACAATAAGGGCATTCTTCTTCACTTGCATCTTCTGAAAAAGAAAGGTCTAAGCTTTGTAAGGCATTGCCTGCTTCTTGTAAATCTTTTATTCTTCCTATAAAATCTCCTGTGTCTTCTTCGAACATTTCAAAGCATTCTTCAAAACACCAAATAGTTTTATTTACTGTTATATCTTCTGATATTTGACATTGTGTTGATTCCATCATATCATTGGCGCAATTATTTTTATCTGTGCAAATTCTTCTGCTTGTCCCGTTTAATGAAATTTCTTCTGTTAATACTTCTTCGACTTTGTAGATTACTTCGCACTCTCCCCATTCTGAACATTCCCAATCTGGTTCACATTCTAATTCAATTGGGATAATTTTTTCAGAACATTGGTTATTATAACATTGCTCATTGTCCTCGCATGTTCCGCAGTTTCCTCCGCAGTTGCCTGAACCGCATTGTTTGTTTTCACATTCTGGCTGACATTCTTCAACACAAACACCTGATGAACACTGAATTCCTGTATCGCAAGTCCCACAAGTTCCGTCGCATCCATCAGAACCGCATTCTTTGTTTGTGCAATCTGTTTCGCAGATTATTGGGGGATCTTCAGGAGTGGTAGGTGTTCCACCTTTATTATGAACTAAAAAATTATTTGCAAAGAAATTATTATATTTATCAACGACTTTTAAATTATAAGTTTGGATTGGCCCTGGGAAATATTTAATTGATTCAACTTCTAACCAATTTCCATTAAAAATAAAATCTCCTATTTCTAAATCTAAAATTTCTTCTTGAATTTCAGAATCTTGTTTTGCATGTAGAGCGTTAATTGCTCCCCACCCAATTTTATTATCTTTCTTAATATAGAAAGGATGTTCATCTGTAACATTGATTAAATTATTAATGGAATAAAATCCTTCTCTAATTGGAGATTCTAATTCTAAAACTTTTGCAAAAGTGTATTTTTTATTTTTTGCATCATAAGATAAAACCTCTTCGTTGACTTTAACATCTTTGATTTGTTTTTGGGAATTATCTTTCATTGAAATTAAAGTGTATCCTGGGAAACATGATGAAGAGGTTTGTGTTACTGGTGTTGTGTAAGGAGTTGTTAATGGCAAATAATCTATTGATGTTGCTGTTCCAGGAATTGTGTATGCTGTAGAACCAATCCCATCTCCGTCTGTATCTGCAGTAGAATAATCTGAATAATAATTTCCTCCTAATTCAGTCCCCCCAAGAATATTTGTTCCTGCTGCGTTTGTTGTGTTCCATGAATTTAAAGTTCCGTTGTCATAGGCAGGAGTTGTTGACGAGAAAATATTATTGTAGATTAGATTATTTGTCGTGTTTGGGTATGTGTAAATTGCCATTCCTATAACATCAGATACATTATTGTTGAAGATTGTTGTATTTTTAGTATAATATCCTCCATTTGCATAAATCACAATTCCATCTGGACTTGTTCCTATGAAATTATTATATGAAATTATATTTTCTGTAGAGTTTCTTGCATAGGCAATTAAATCTAAATCTGCAATAGTATTATTATAAAAATAATTATAAGACATATTGCTATTTTTAGTATCCATTATAACAATCCCATATGGGTTCCCTGTGAAATTATTTGAGATAATTGTTAAATTATCACAATTAGGAGCTCCTATATTTGTTAAAATTCCATAACCTGCTGCATTAAAAATTGTATTATTTTCCACCAAACTATTTGAGGTTTCATCTAGTTCAAGATTATTATTATAGTCTCTAACTTCACAATTTTTAACTGTAATATTATTATTCCCTGAAGAATAAATTCCTCTTCCCGAATTATTCCCAATTAATATTGTTCCATCACACGTTAGTGTTGTGTGGTTTGAATTAAAAATTATAAGTCCATCGTTAGAGGAATCATTGAGGTAGTATGTTCCTGAGCAAAGGGTTGTGTCTGATGTTATTGAGAGGTCGTCTGTTGGGGTTGTGCAATATCCATTTGTAAATGCATAAAGATTATAATCATCACTTCCAATATAAACAACTCCATTTGAAATTGCAGGAGAAATACTAATATTTCCTTCAGTAGCATAATTCCAAAGATATTCTCCGGTTGTTACATTTAAAGCATAAATATTTTTATCTGTGCTTCCAATAAATAATATCCCATTACTCGAGATTGCTGGAGAGCTACTTTTTACATTTCCTCCTGTGGAATAATTCCATATTTTAGATCCATTTGTAGCATTTAATGCGTAAATATTTTTATCATCACTTCCTAGATAAACAATATCCCCCATAACAGAAGGAGAGCTAGAAATTTCTCTATCAGTACTATAATTCCAAATTTGACTTCCATTGGTTGCATTTAATGCATAAATATTATTATCCAAAGACCCGACATAAACCTTTCCATTAGAAATTGCTGGAGAACTTCTTATTTTATCTCCAGTAGTATAATTCCAAATTTGACTTCCATTGGTTGCATTTAATGCATAAATATAAAAATTATCATCTCCGATATAAACAATATCTTCAACAACAGCAGGAGAATTAAAAATAAATCCAGAGGTAGTATAATTCCAAATTTGACTTCCATTGGTTGCATTTAATGCATAAATTTTGTTCTTATAACCTGCAGGGAAATAAACTATATCATTTAAAATATTTGGGGAATCTAAAATAGCGCTAGTAGTAGTATAGTTCCAAATTTGACTTCCATTGGTTGCATTTAATGCATAAATATTTTTATCATCACTTCCAATATAAAGAACCCCATTTGAAATTGAGGGAGAGCCCTTAATATCTCCCCCCGTAGTATAATTCCAAATATAATCTCCATTTGTAGTATTTAAAGCAAAAGTTTTATTATCACTTCCTGCGCTATAAACAACCCCATTTGAAATTGAGGGAGAAATTTTAAGTTGATTTCCTATTGCAGATTTCCACAACAACCCAAAATTAGTCATATTTACACTATCCCCAGAATAACCTGTATGGTTTGCATCATGCATGAACATTGGCCAATCTTCAGCAACAATAAAGCCCATAATTAAAATAAATAAAATTACAATTGAAAAAATTGTTATTCTCCCAATTTTATTCCATGCTTTTTTATTCATCTCTTCCCCCTCCTTAAATAATGTAATTTGCAATTTCCAAGAATACGAATATCAAGAACACCTTCGCCTTCAAGTTTCATCAGCCCCATCGAAGCTGTTATCCGGGATGTCTTAGTCATATCTGCAAGTTCTTGAATAGTTAAACCACGGTTATCTTTTTTAAGGATACTTTTAATGCTCTTTATAGTTTCGTCTATTTTACCCATATAACCTCTTTTAATAGTGCTTAACACTAGTATATAATATAAGTATTAATTATTAGTATATAAATGTTTCTAGAAATCATAGTTTATTAATTAGCCATATCTAGTAAACAAGCTCTTTTGCATACTGGATCATATAACTGCTCAGTTTTTTTCTTTTTGGCTCTATTCCTAGAAGCATCATAAAGATAATTCATATTTTTGGAATCCGTAATTTTATCTCCTCTCGAATCATATAAAAGAGATACCTGCTCTGAGCTATTATCTTATTCTCTTAAATATTCATTAAAAAAATCTATAACATTCCCGGGGTAAACATCCCTATCTGTCCCAAATTCTTTAAACCCATAATTTGTTTTAAGTATATGAGTTTCTGCTGTATTAAAATCCAAGATTAATTCACTATGCTTCCAAATTTGTGGGACACAGGAACTCATTAATCGATTTCCATCTCCAGTTAATTCTAAATAATCATTAAAATTATCTGCAACATATGCCTTTATATCTTCATCCACCCTTACTGCCACACTAAGAATACTTGCCCCACCAGAATGACCCATTGCCCCAATATTTTCTACTCCCTTATATTTTAAAAATTTACTTACAAGTAAATTTTCATAAATTTGAACTGCTAAAAAAGTCTGCCCATTTAATAACATATCCCTCGTTACTAGATCTTCTTGATAGCCTCCGGCCATTGCCCTATCAAATTTAACGAATGTCGCATATCCATTCTCTGGGAAATACTTTTTACAATTAAAGGCACGGATATATTCTAATGCACCACCATGCCCTGGACTTGCAATAATCGTTGAAGAGATATCTCCATTAGGAGGAGAAAAAAGCATACCCTTGAATTCCCCAACAAATAGATCTTCAAATAAAAATGTTTCTAAATTATATCCTTCTTCAGAATAAGAATCAACTTTTGTAACCCTTAGATTTCTCTCATCCATTCCAGTTAAAAGAAAATTTATATTCAATCTTTCACGAAGATCATTTTTTAATTGGCTATTTGAAATGCTACCTCTTTCTAGAGATTTGATATCTCCTTCTAAAATTTTTTGAATATATTCTTCTAATTCTCCCTCATTATTAAATACAATATTTGCATTTGAACTAGCAATTTCTGGGAATCTTAAATAATCTGCTATACACTCCCCCCCCTCATATGGACAATTCCAATCGTCCCCAATATCTTCACACTCAACAACATTATAAGTGCTATCATGGGGATATTTTGATGTACAATTCTCATCAATATCATCTATATAATCATCATTGCTGCTACTATTATACACATCTGAAGTATCATCATCTCCACTATTAACATCGCTAACATCAGAAAAATCCCCCCTCCCATCAACAGGTTCTTCCCCTTCGGCACAAGAGGTGGAACCAAGCCCCATTAATGGCGCGCCAAGCATCCATAACCCTAAACCCGCAGCAACAGCTTTTTTCCCAATAATCATACCAGAATTATTAACTTTTTCTTCTAAAAGACTCTTATTTCTTCTTTGAATTCCACGTTTACTTAAGTATGTTCTTATGGATGTAAGGCCTTTATATAGGGGTCTCATATTTTGGCCAAGATTTAGAACTATTTAAAGCTTTCGTTTTGTTGTTATTATTAAATAGTTACCAATCCCTTTTATGTAATTGGATTTTATTAAGGATATCTTTAATTCTTTTTATATCTTTATCTAATTCGGGCTTTGTATCTAAAGTCTAAATAAGCAGTTACTTTATACACACATCTTATTTATACACAAAGCCTCTAATTCGCCAATCTAATCGTCTTTTAATATTATTTAACAAGATTATAAAATGTTAATATAAATGTTTTGGGAAATTTATTCTACAAGAGGGCTCAAATCTACAGAATCTCCTCCAGAAATTTTATAAGATTCTTCGCCTATACCATCTTCATTATTATCTTCTCCAGAATAATTTGAATAAAAATTTCCTCCAATATGAGGCCCTCCAATTATATTTGTCTCTAAAGTCTTTAGAATATTCCAATAATTTGAATCCCCACTAGAATCATATGCCACCTTCCCAAAAAGAGGAGATTCAAAAATATTATTCCAAATTCTTCCTCCAACACTCTCTTCAAGATAAATAGTAGTCCCTCCATTATCTACCTCTTTAACAATATTCCCCGAAACAATTATTTCTGATGCCTTTTCTATTCTAATCCCAGCTGATCCAACATCTGAAATTTGATTATCATAAATTTGACCTCTTGTTGTTTCCCTTAAACTAATTCCATCATTTCCAACTCCTTTAATATAATTTCCTTCTAAATAAATATCTTCACATCTATCACAACAAGTAATTCCATTTCCATCCACATCTTTTATTGAACTATTTTTTATAGAAATATTTATTGGAGAATGAATTAAATAAATTCCTTCATTAAGCCCTCCTTCTATAGACACCCCATCTACCTTAACGTCCCTAGTGCTCACTATTTGAATATTATCTCCAAAATGATTATAATCTTTTGAAGGGTTATCTTTAAGAATTAAATCTCTAAGAATTATATTATATGAATCTCCAACATTTATCCCAATACAATAATTTTTAATCGTACAATTTTGGATTGTAACATTTTCACTTTGTTCTTCAATTGCAATCCCCCACCCTCCCCTTGCTACCCCAGATTCGAATTCCCTACATGTACTTTCTCCAATTATGGTTGCTCCTCCACAATCAAGAGTTACATCTTTCGCAGAATTAAGTGAAATTGCTGCATAGTGATTTCTCGCACTTAAGTGATATTCTCCTGGACAAAAAGTAGTATCCTTTTTTATTTCCATCCCAGAATAAGGAATGACACAATCCCCATCAATACTATCATCATTGATATAATCATCATTGCTGCTACTATTATACACATCTGAAGTATCATCATCTCCACTATTAACATCGCTAACATCAGAAAAATCCCCCCTCCCATCAACAGGTTCTTCCCCTTCGGCACAAGAGGTGGAACCAAGCCCCATTAATGGCGCGCCAAGCATCCATAACCCTAAACCCGCAGCAACAGCTTTTTTCCCAATAATCATACCAGAATTATTAACTTTTTCTTCTAAAAGACTCTTATTTCTTCTTTGAATTCCACGTTTACTTAAGTATGTTCTTATGGATGTAAGGCCTTTATATAGGGGTCTCATATTTTGGCCAAGATTTAGAACTATTTAAAGCTTTCGTTTTGTTGTTATTATTAAATAGTTACCAATTCCCTACCCCGAAATCGTGGGTGCGGCTTCAGGAATTTTACCTTGTACTAATACAATTTGATTTCCTTCTGCATCTAGAAGAACAATCCCTCCTTGCTGTTGGACCTGTTGGATAATCCCTCCAATTGTCATTTGTTGTGCTTCAATTTGTCTATTTAAAACATAATTATTCCAAGATGGACGTACTACTAATGTGAAAAGAATTATCACCAAAAGTATCACTATTATCGTAATTAATGAAAAAATAATCATCTGATTTTTGCTCAATTTCTCTCTCATAAATTATTTAACATTTTTACCTTTAAAAAGCTTTATTATATTTTATTTGAGATATTTTCACAATCGACTTCATTAGATTATCCCACTAAGAATCTATTAGTTAGAAATACTTTAAAGCTGATTGATAAAAACACTTTAGAAAAGTTTGGGATTAATTAATTTCCTGCGAAGAAATATAATTAAATCTATTTCAGGGTTTGTGCTTTAATTTATTTTATTATAGAAACATATTTATAGTAAATTTTGTTAATTATTTTATCCTATTGAATAGAAATTTAAAATATTTAAAAGGAGGTAGATATTATGTATAAAAACAAACGTGGTTTATCGGCGGTCGTGACAACTTTAATGATAATTCTTTTGGTTTTGGTGGCAGTTGGAATTGTTTGGGTTGTTGTAAAAAATATTGTTGACAGCGGGGTTGAAGATATTAATTTTAAAGCTAAGTGTATAAATATTGATATAAATATTAAAAATGCTCCTCTCACAACTAAGACAGAAACAGTGGCCGGAGCGGATGTTATAACAAATGGGTATAAGATAACTCTTGAAAGAGGAACAGATAGCGAGGGGGATATTGATGGTATAAAACTTCTTTTTGCAAATAGTGAGGGAGAAACAAAAATGGCTTTATTCGAAGGAGCCTTCCCAGGAGCCTTAGAGACATCAACAGATGATTTTATCAATCCAGAATTAGAAGGAACCCTTGAAAGTGTAAAAATAATTGTATTTTTTGAAGGCTCTTCAGGAGAAGAAAAACTTTGTACTCCGATTAATGAATACACTATTGATCCATTGCCAGTAACGGTTTAATTTTATTTTTTTATTTTTTTTATTAAATAAACTTCATCATTTTTTCTAACTTTTTTAGGAATATTAATTGCAATGTCTTGGCCCTTCTTTGCCTTCAAGACTTTTTTCTTTTTAATTTCCATTCTCTCAATCTTAGAACTTTCTATCCCAGTTGTCTTCCCAATGATGCAAATTTCGTCTCCAACTTTTAATGGAGAGACTAACTTTAAAACGGCGACATCAATGTTCCCATAATAATGTGTTATCTTCCCAACGAAATGTTTTTTCTCTGTTGCGTCTGAATGTTCTACTTTTGCGAAATCCTCTGCTGAAGGCAATCCAAGGTAGAATCCTGAACTGAATCCCCTGTTGTAGACTTTTTTTAATTCTTCTAAAGATTGTAAAATTTCTTTTTTAGTTAGTTTCTTATCTAAAGCTTTTCTATAAATTCTTACGACTGTTTCAACATATCGCGGGTCTCTATTTCTTCCTTCTAACTTAAAACTTTTAATTCCTGCTTTTTTCATTTTGTCTATAAATGGCAAAGTGCACATATCTTTTGCAGACATGACTTTGTTATTTTCTACTTCAAGCTCGTAGCCTTCTTGTTTATCTTTAATTATGTAACTTCTTCTGCACGGGTGGATGCATTTTCCTCTATTTGCTGAACAGTTGAATAAGAATTGTGACATAAAACATCTTCCTGAAACTGAGACACACATTGCTCCGTGGGCAAAGGCTTCGACGTAGATTTCTTTTGAGATTTTTTTGACTTGTTTTAAATTTAATTCTCTTGCTAAGACTATTCTTTTTGCTCCTAGTTTTTTGTAGAATTTTGCAGCTTCTAAATTTGAAACAGATGCTTGAGTTGAAATATGGAATTCTATTTTGTGTTTTTTGCACAAATTGATTACTGAGAGATCCCAGCAAATTATTGCATCGATGTATTTTTTTACTTTTTTAATAGTTGTTTCAAGTTTTTTTATTTCATCGTCATAAATAATTGTGTTTAATGTCAAATACCTTTTTATTTTTCCACAGATTTTTTTCACTTTTGGGAGATCTTTAATTGTAAAATTTTTTGATCCTGTTCTCATTGAGAATTCATTTAATCCAAAGTATACTGCATCTGCTCCTGCGTTGATTGCTGCAGATAGCATTTGAAAATTTCCTACTGGTGCTAGGAGTTCTAGTTTATTCATGATATAGTTAAAAACATTAATTTTAAAAACCCTTCCTACTATCTTTTTTCATGACAAATAAAGCTAGGAATTGTCGGCATCGTTCGAGTAAGTGATTTTTCTAGTTGTAACTTTTTTTCTCAAAAACCTTTTATATCCTATTTCCCCCAATTAAATTATGACGGTTGTGGTATAACGGTTATTACATGTGGTTGTGGTCCGCAAGAAG
>CAYZVU010000015.1:0-17356 GCA_964482075.1 Candidatus Woesearchaeota archaeon
AGTAGCATTTCTAATTCTTCTGCGTAAACTTCAAATTCTTTTTCTGAGATTTGGGTTTTTGTAACTTTGGAAGTTATTTTTTGGAAAAAGGATTTTTTTTCTGGCTCAATTGGTTCATCTGCTGGCTTGGATTTTTTTGGAGGAATTAATTTTGGGCTTGGAGTAGATTCCTCTTTTCTCTTTTCTTCTTTAACTAATTTTTCAGCTGTATCTTTTATTTCTTTTAAATCTGGCTCAACTTGTTGTGTTACTCTATTGAATTTTGTTGGAATTTCTATTTCTTTTTCAGGTTCTTCAATGGGCGCTTCCTCTGTAGTCTCAACTACTTCTTTCCCTTTAGATATTTTTTTTGTCCAAGACTTTAATTTTTCTTTTAATTTTGAGAACATATTGTTTGAAATAGAAATCTATATATATACTTTTTCTTTGAGATATATACTAAATAATATTTAGTAAACAGAATTATAAGGAGGTGATATTATGGTAAAAAAATTTGATTATAAGTTTTTAGGAGTAGTGGTAGTTGTCGCTATTGTTGTGGCTTTATTTGTTTCATTAATGGTTCCTTCTTTAACTGGAAATGCTGTTTGGTGGAAGCAAAGAAATTCTGCGAGAGTGGTAAATATGGCTGTAACTTATCAAGGAGTTTTGGATATGATGACTATTGGAAGTGGAGGTGGTTGTGGATATTATATGACTCCTCACGGGGATAAGTGGGATTCAAGTGATGGAGATTATCAAGAGGAAGTGGTCCCATTTATTGAAGCAGATTCTAATAGAGATAGTATAACAACTGGTGCGGAATTTTGTAGTAGTTTGGGGAAAACTTGTATCTCTGGTTTTCAAATGCAAAGAGTATTAGAAAATTATGAAGGATCATATAGACATTTAGTAAAGAATCCTATCGGTTGTTTTGGAGGATTGAGTTATGAAGATCTTGAGGAAGATGAGAGATATAATGAATATTATTGTTGTTCTCCATTAAATTAACTCTGAAACTTATTTTATTTTTTTATTTTTATTTTATATTCTTTTCTCTATATAAATCCTTAAATAGTTTTCAAATATCGATTTTTTATGATTAAGGGAATATTCGTAATTATTGATGGTCTTGGGGATTTGCCTAATAGGCAGTTGGAAGATAAGACACCCTTGGAGGTTGCGAATACAAAGAATATGGATTTTTTGGCTACGCGGGGCGAATTGGGTTATATGTATCCTGTGAAGCCGATGTTTATTCCAGAATCTAATGAGGCGCTTATTTCTATTTTTGGAAATAATTTTACTTCAAGTACGAGAGGTCGTTTGGAGGCAGATGGAGAGGATGTTAAAATGACTCATGGAGATCTTGCTTTGAGGGCGAATTTTGCGTGTATTGATCATTTGAAGTCTGGGAATATTTTAGATAGAAGAGCTGGGAGAACTTTGAGCTGGTCTGAAATTGAGGACCTTTCTGATGTTTTGAATCAAATTGAACTTCCTTGTAAATTTGAATTTATTCCTACTTCCCAACATAGGGCTCTTTTAATTTTGAGAGGTGGTTTTTCAGATAATGTTTCTGGGAATGACTCCTCTTATCAGCAAGGAAAATTTAAGGAGTTAAATAAAGTTTCAAAATGTATGGCAAAAGATGATGATGAGAATTCTCAATATACTGTAAATATTTTGAATGAGTTTCTTGAAAAGGCTTACAATGTTTTAGATAAGCATTTTGTTAATTCAGATAGGAGAAGAAGGGGATTGATGCCTGCGAATTTTCTTTTGGTTCGTGGTGCTGGAGTTGAGAAGCCGAAGTTAAAACAATATCGTTCTTGGTTTTCTGTTACTTATGATCCTCTTTCAAAAGGGTTTTCAAAGTTTTCTGGGATGAGAAATTTTTCTTTTGCTTATCCTCGGTTGAAGAATATAGATTCTTATAAATTATTTTACAAAGGTTTGGCGAAAGCGTGTAAGTTAGCAATTAAAACCATAAAAAGAAATTCTAAAAAAGCAGAATATGTTTATGTTCACTTAAAGGAAACAGATATCCCTGGACATGATAATAAACCTCTTGAAAAAAAATTAATGTTGGAATATATTGATAAAACTTTGATGAAATTTTTGAGGAAATTTGCACCTTATAATAATGTTAAAGTGGTTGTTACAGGGGATCATTCAACTCCTTGTAAATTGAAAAATCATTCGGCAGACCCTGTTCCTGTTTTATTTTATAATAATTCTATCCCTAAGGAAAAATATTTTTCTGAAAAAGATTGTAGGATTAATGGAACTTTGGGAAGAATTCTTGGGCCTGAATTATTTGAGAAAACTTTTTATCGGAAAAATTAAACCTCAAAATCAAATTCAGAGTTAATTTCTTTTGCGTCGACAGAAGATTTTCTTAATATCTTTCCTTTCCTTTTTGCAAGTTCTCGTATTTTTGAAAAGTCTTTTTCTCCCTTAGGCATTACAATTTCATTTACCATTACTTTATGGATGGTTTTTATTTTTCTGCCGTCTGGGAGATCCCAGAAGAAGTCGTCTTTTATTTTTTGATAATTTTTTTCATCTGTTTCTAGTTGGCAAAATCCAGAGTCAACCTTTTCTGCTTTTTTCCCTGGTTTTGGTAATTTTTGTTTTGTTTTTAATTTGAAGTCTGCACCTTCGAGATCCATTAGTGTAAAATAAGATACTTTGTTTAATTCTATTAATTGTTCAGGTGTTAATTCTTGTTCCTCGATAGTATTTTTATAATATAATCCTCCTTTTTTTGTTTCAGAGTTTCCTTCGATGTTGTTTTTTTTAAGAATTTCTGTAATATCTTTTTTACTTAAAACAATTCCTGAGCCTTTACATTTTCCTAAACTTGCACAGGTTAAAACTAAGTCGTTTGCGAATTCGAAACTTGATCTAATTTTTACTTTTTTTGTTTTCCATAGACTTATAATAAATCTTCCATCATATTCTCCTTGTCCGAATCTGGTGAATTGATAGTGTGCAGCTTCGTCTGCTTGGCCCTTTACTATTTTTTTTACAAAATTCATATAGGTGTTTATCCTGGTTTGTTAATAAAGGTTTTGATTTGAGATTTAATTTTTAGTAAAATTAGGGAGGAAGGAATTTTCCAAAAGTTTATAAGTTTCAACTACGTGTTTTAATTTATGGCGAAAATGGATGAGGACTATCTGAAAAGAATTATGACAACTCTGATAGTTGTTGCGTTGTTGGTTCTTGTTTTTTTTATATTGAAGCCAATTTTGATGTCTGTTGTTTTGGGAATTATTCTGGGTTTTATTTTTACTCCGGTTTATGGTTTTGTTTTGAAATATCTTA
The DNA here is from genome assembly GCA_964482075.1 of Candidatus Woesearchaeota archaeon. Lineage (GTDB taxonomy): Archaea > Nanobdellota > Nanobdellia > Pacearchaeales > GW2011-AR1 > CAYZVU01. The sequence goes on from CAYZVU010000015.1 coordinate 3,313, forward strand.
AATCTGAAAATTTATCTGTGATTATCATTTGTATTTTTTTAATTGCACTCATTATTTTGCCTTTTTGGGTTTTAACTCCAATCGCAATTGAAGAGTCTTTCAAAATTTATCAAGCTGTGCAGAGAGCAGATTTTATTGAACCCTTGAAATCGCTTTTCCCGTCTTTTTTCTCTTCAGAACAATTTTCTTCAGAAATTAGTGATATTGTTTCTTCTTTTGTGGGGAAGACTGCTAATTCGCTTCTTAATTTTTTGTCCAATATTATTCTTAATTTTGTTAATATACTTCTGCAACTTTTTGTTGTGTTGTTTACTTTTTATTTTTTCTTAAGAGATAAGGAAAAAATAATGGTTTATATTAAAAGTTTATTACCTTTTGATAAGGCTGTTCAAAATAAACTTTTTTATAATTCAAAGGCGATAACAACGGCTGTTCTTTATGGGCAAATTGTTGTGGGAATTATTCAGGGTCTTATTGCAGGTTTAGGATTTTTTATTTTTGGAGTTCCTAGTGCAGTTGTTTTAACAATCGTGGCAGTTTTTATGGGTATTTTCCCAATTGTGGGTACCCTTTTAGTTTGGTTACCTGTTGCAATTTATCTTTTTTTAGGGGGCAATACTTTTGCAGGGATAGGGGTTTTTATTTTTGGAATTTTATCTTCGTCAGTTGATAATCTTTTAAGGCCATTAATTGTTTCTATGAAAACAAAAATTCACTCTGGTGTGATTCTTCTTGGAATGGTTGGAGGCTTTCTTTTGTTTGGAATTTTAGGATTTATTTTAGGTCCTTTAATTTTATCTTATCTTTTGGTGCTTTTAGAATTATATAGGAATAAAAAGGATTCTGCAATTTTTATTCAAAAAGAAACTAAGTAGATAAGTATAAAAATTATTATTTCTATTTATTATTAGGTGATTAAAATTAAATTAAAAGTCAAATTTCTAAAATTGTCTGCAGGCATTCCTGTTGTGATGTTAAATAGGAAGATTGCTGAAAAAATGGGGGTTCATGTTAGGGAGAGGGTTTTGATAGAGACGGTTTCTAAGAATAAGAAAAAAATTTTAAGTGTGGTTGATTTGATTGGGGGGGTTAGAAAAAATGAAATTTTAGTTTCTTTTGAGATTAAAGAAAGATTAGGTTTAAGAAAGGGGCAATTTGTTGAAGTTGTTTTGGGGGCTGCTCCTAAAAGTTTGGTTTTTATTAAAAAGAAATTAGATAATCATGAATTAAAAAAATCTGAGATTAAAAAAATTATTTCTGAAGTTGTAAATAATTCTTTGTCTGAGGCAGAGATTGCGCTTTTTATTTCGGCAATGTATAAAAATGGGATGAGTTTTAAGGAGACTGTTTTTTTAATTGAGTCTATTCTTGAAACTGGGAATAAATTAAATTTAAAAAATAAATTTATTGCAGATAAGCATTGTATTGGTGGGGTTGCTGGAAATCGTACAACGCCTATTGTTGTTTCAATTTGTGCTGCGGCAGGCGTGGTTTTTCCTAAAACTTCTTCGAGGGCGATTACAAGTGCTGCTGGAACTGCAGATGTAATTGAAACTATTGCGAATATTGATTTTTCTATGGATGAACTTAGAAAGATAATTCATAAAACAAATGCAAGTTTGGCTTGGGGCGGGGGAATTGGGATGGTGCCTGCAGATTCTAAAATTATTAAGATTGAAAAAATGTTGAAGATTGATCCAAAGGCTCAGTTATTGGCTTCGATTATGGCCAAGAAGCTTGCGATGGGAAGTAAATATATTTTGATAGATATTCCTTTTGGGAAGGGTGCGAAAGTTAGTAAGAAAGGTGCTTTGGAGCTAAAGAAGCAGTTTGAGAGATTGGGTAAGCATTTTAAGTTGAAGTTGAGAGTTGTTTTAACTGATGGAAGTCAGCCGATTGGAAATGGTATTGGTCCTGCCTTGGAATTGATTGATGTTGCGCGGGTTTTGGATCCTGAGAAAAAAGGGCCACAAGACTTAGATGATAAGTCTCTTTTTTTAGCAGGACAGATTTTTGAAATGGTTGGGAAAGCGAAGAAGGGAAAAGGTATGGTCCTTGCGCGGGAGATTCTTGATTCTGGAAAAGCATTTAAAAAATTTAATGAAATTATTGATGCGCAGGGTCGGAAGATTAAGAGGATTCATTTGAGTGAATATAAGAAGGATATTTTTTGTAAGAAAAGTGGGAAAATTGTTGAGATGGATAATAAGAAAATAAATAATTTTGGGAGGGTTGCGGGTTGTCCTGTTGACAAATTTGCAGGTCTTTATTTGTATAAGCATGTTGGTGATGAGGTTTATAAGAAAGATAAGTTGTTGACAATTTATGCAGAGTCTAAAAGTAGACTTAGGCAGGCTGTTAAATTTTATAAGAGCAGTGGGGCGATTGTTGTTAGGTAGTTCCAAAGATTAGAACATATTTTTTATTTTTTATTTCTATTTCTAGATTTAATCCAGCCTTTTTTAATTGTTTTTTTAATTCTGAAATTGTGAACGCTGATTTTAGGGATTTTTCTAAGGTATTTAGAAGAAGAGGGTCTTGGTGAGTAGAAAAAGATTCTTTCAAAATCTCTTTCAAAATCTTATTTGATTTTGGCCTATAAAGATCCATGATATAAATTAATCCCCCTGGTTTAGATAAGTTTTTTATTTCTTTCCAAAAAACATTTGGATTTTTTATATGATGGAGAACTACTTTTGATAAAATTATATCATAAGAATTTTTTGGAATTTTTGAACTTGGAATTTTTTCAAAAATAATTTTTATTTTTTTTGTTAATCCTTTTTTCTTAATTTTTTTTCTTGAATATTCTGCCATCCATTTTGAAGCATCAATCCCGGTAATTGATATTTTCTTTATTTTTTTTGCTAATTGAATTGGGATGTGTGCAGAACCTGTTCCAATATCTATTAATTTTTTGTTTTCAAGATTAAAATTTTTTATTAATCTTTTTAAATACCATCCATGAAGTTTTTTAAAATTCATTTTTGCATACACTTCATTTTCTTCGGAAGACATAATTTCTGGCTCTATTTCTCTTTTCATTTTAATCTAATTTCTTTTTTTCCTCCCAAAAAATAATCTTTTTTTCTAGATATAAAATTAAAACATAAAGTAAAAAGCCGGTTGTAATTATCATTAATATTGAAGCAAAAACTAAAGAGGTGTCTAATAGGGTTGAAGAATACATTATTTGGTATCCTAGCCCTTTTGAGCCACTTATGAATTCCCCAACGATTGTTCCTATAAATGCCAAGGAGATTCCTATTTTTAGTCCTGAAAAAATATGTTGTAATGCGAATGGGAATTGAAGCTTCAAAAGTATTTGTTTTTTTGTGGCTCCGACCGATCTTAAAATATCTATCATATTCTGGTCTATGCTTTCTAGCCCTTTCTTGAATTCTATAGCCATGGGGAAGAAGCATATCATCGAGGAGATGATTATTTTTGGAAGAATTCCTTGGCCAACCCAAATTAAGAATAATGGCGCGAGGGCAATTTTTGGAGTTATTTGAATTGTTATTAAAAGAGGATATAAAACATCTTTTACATAAGAAGAGTATAGAGAGAGGGTTGAGAATAATAGGGCGAAGATTATTGCTACTATGAATCCTGCGGAGACAGCGGTTAAAGTGAAAGTTAAGTGGGTTAATAATAAAGTTAAATTTGTGAAAAGACTGTGTAGAATTACGCTTGGTCTTGGGAAAAAATATTCTGGAGTCTGCATGAGGAAAGTTATTAATTCCCAGAAAAATAATACTGATGAGATTGTTAGGAGGATTTGAATTAATTTTTTCATTTTAGATTAAATTCCTTGCTTATTTTTAAGAAGATTCTGTTTTGGCTTAGCTTGTCTTTTGGAATTTTAAAATCTCTTACAATTTTTGTAGGTTTTCCTCCGAGAATAATTATTTTGTTTGATAATTTTATTGCTTCTTTAATATTATGGGTTACCATGATTGTTGTTATTGAATATTTTTTACTTAATTTTTTTATTAGTTGAATCATTTTTGATCTTAATGAGATATCTAAATTATTGAAAGGCTCATCCAAGAAGAGTATCTTCGGTTTTGTAATTAGAGCCCTCGCGATACTCACCCTTTTTTTCATTCCTCCAGAGAGTTGATGAGGAAAATAATTTTCAAATCCTTCTAAGCCTACGTCTTTTATAATTTTGGCAATTTCTGGGTTTTCTTTGAGAATGTCTGAAATAAATGAAATATTTTTTGATACATTTTTCCAGGGTAAAAGGACTGATTCTTGAGATACATAACTAAATTCTTTTTTTCTTCTAGAATTTATTTTTTCTTTTTCTATTAATATTTCCCCTTTATAATTATCTTCGAGGCCGCTCATTATTCTTAGTAAAGTTGTTTTTCCACATCCAGATTTTCCCAAGAGAGATATAAAATCTCCTTTTTTTATTTCTAAATTTATTCCCTCCAAAATATGTAGCTCTTCTGTTTTGGTTTGAAATTTTTTAGATATGTTTTTAGATACTAAGAAACTCATTTGTATAAAACTCCTCTAAATTTATATTCCCATTTATCATTTCGGTTTCTTGCAGAATTCTTTCCATGAATTTCCACACCTCAGGATCCATTTTACCATCAAAGGGGTCTATGTTTTTTGGTAGTTTTTTATAATTTTCAATTTTAGTGTCAAAAAAGTTTGTTTCATATTCTTTATTTTTTAATAAGTGTGGTTGTTGTTTGAACATGATTTCTAAAGATTCTTGTGGATTGTTTTTTTCATATTCAAGTCCTTTTTGTAGGGCGTTTACAATTTTTTCAACTAATTCTGGATTTTCTTGTAGTGCCTTTGAATTTGCGACTATCGTAAGCCCATAATTTTTTAATCCTTCGTCATAATAGAGAATTGAATTTACTTTAATTCCTTTTATTTTTGCCATATTTTCAGATACTATTGGGGTGAGTGCGTGGCAATCAACTTTTCCTGCTAAAAATTCTTGGCCAGCGCCACTAATTGGAACTTCATTTATTTTTTTTCTATCAACATCATTTAGTTTTAAGTAAGAAAGAAATTGCTGATAGGTATTGCTCGTTATAGTAACTCCTACTTTTTTCCCTTCAAGGTCTTTTGCAGTTTTTACATTTGAATTATAATGGCAGGTTATTCCAGAATGTCCTAATTTGTCCACAACACCTACAACGGTTAATGGGACTCCTTTATCCTTGGATATCATTGCTGTATCTGCGGAGACTATTCCTATAAGGTACTCTCCAGATCCGATTAATTGGCTTGTTATTGCAGAGCCTTTTGTTTCAATTATTTTTACCTTGAGTCCTTGTTCTTCAAAAAAACCTTTTTCCTGTGCATTGTAAATGAATGTCCATATTCCTCCGTGGAACCAGCTTATTGGGATAGTTATTTCTTCTAATTCTTTGGGATTTTGATCCACTACTTTTGGATTTAAAAAAATTAAATTACTTGCAAGCAAGGCTATCATTAGAATTGTCAGCATGGCTAATATTTTTACTTTGTTTCCTTTTTCCATAATTTATCAAGCTTATTTTTATTATATAAATCTTATCCCCCACCTCGTGTAGGGCAAAATTTAAAAGGCTAGGTTTTTTAATTGATTTATGATACAGAGAGTTTTGAGAGAAATTGGATTGACCCAAAATGAAATTAAAGTTTATCTGGCACTTCTTGATTTAGGGGAATCTAAATCTGGAGAGATTTTGAAGAAGGCAGGATTGAATTCTGGAAAAATTTATGAAATTCTCGATTCTCTCCAAAAGAAAGGCTTTGTTTCTTTTAAGATTAAAAATAAAATAAAATATTTTAATCCTGCAGATCCAAAGAGGGTTTTAGATTACTTGGAAGATAAGAAGGAAATTTTGAAAGAACAAGAAGAAGAGTATAATAAAATTCTGCCAGAATTATTAAAAAAGATTTCTTCTACAAAATCTAAAACTAGTATAGAGATTTATACTGGGATTAAGGGTATGAAAACTGCTTATCAAAAGGAATTTAATTTTCCTAAGAGTAAAATTCTTCGTGTTTTGGGGGTTCTCCCTTCTGAGAAATATAGTTCTTTTGTTTCAGATTATTTTGAGAATATTCATCGTCCAAAAAGGAATAAAAAAGATTTTATAATTAAAAAGATTTTGAGTGAAACTGCACGTAAAGAGAGATTAAGGCATGAAAAAAGAGCGAGGGTAAAATATCTCCCTTACGGATCTCTTTTAGTTATTACTATTATTGGGGATTTAACTTTATTGGGGATTCCTCTTGAGGGGGAAGTTATTACAATTAGTATAGAAAATAAAGAGATTGCTCAGAGTTTTATAGAGCAATTTGAATTTCTCTGGAAGATTGCTAAAATATAAAATTCTTTATATTCTTTTATTATAATTATCTTTTTAAACTTGGAATATTTGTTTGAACCATGGTTGAAAATTATAGGGGACAGCTTGTGAATTATTTTATGAAGAATTTGGGTAAAGGTTATACTGCTGAAAGTTTGAAGTTTGCTTTGATTGGGCAAGGATATTCGCGTTCTGTTATTGATGTTGCGTTGGAGCAGGCGCATAAAGAATTGGCTGAGAAAGCTCCGGTCTTGAAAGAGAGGCCTGTAATTAGGCACGAGGTTTTTGATGAAAATGATGAACCTGTTTCTTTGAAGAAACCTTGGTGGAAATTTTGGTGAGAGTAAAATAGAAATCTTTAAAACTTGGTAATTAATTATTATATTATTGCCTCCATCGCATAATGGTATTGCACCGGACTTGAGATCCGGGCCCTTCGGGGCATCCCCGTTCGATTCGGGGTGGGGGCGTCAAAATTTTAAAATGGATAGCTATAAAGTAAAGCGAGATAAGCCCTTGACCCCAGAGGAAATTGTTGAAAAATGTAAGGAGACTCAGGAAGAAATGCAGGAAGTTCTTGAATGGAAGAAGGAAGAAGAGGGGAAGTTTGTGAAAGATGATTTTAAGACGCATCAGGCGAAATCTGCGTGTAAAAGGAATTTGAAAAAGATTGCTCGTAGAGTTGATTCTGTTAATGGAATGTTAATGTATTGGGATTTGAGAAAAAAGGGGAAAAAACATTTTTATGCAAGTATCGAATTGAATGAATATTGGGCTAGCTTGAAGGAGAAGGCGATTAAGGAAAGAGAAGAAAAAGAGAAAAAAGAATTGCCAAATTTATTGAAGAAAAGGTTGTGAGGTTTGTTCGAAAAAATCCAAAACCCTTTTATCTGGGCTTAATACAAAAACAGAATCTGTTTTTGAACGCAATCCCCTGTAGACTTTTTGCCATAATTCTCTTTGCGCTTTGTCTTTGTAAAATTGCCAATAGTAAGATGGATTTGTTTTTGCAAGGATTTTCCAAAATGCATCCTGAACATTTGGATAGGGGTATTTTGTAAAAACAATTGAATTGCATTGTTCTCCTGGGAAATCCATTCCTCTTGATGCCCTTGTTGAAAATAAAATATCAACGTCTTTGTTTTTGAATTTTTTAATTAGTTCACCTGTTTTGTCTTGTTGTTGAACCTCTCTTAATTCTTCTCTTGAGATGAGATTTGTTAGGTTGAATTCTTGCAGTTCAATTCTTGATGGGAGGTCGGCAAATGCATTTACATGAACCAACGTTGGTTTTTTTGAAATATCTAAACATTTACTTAATGTTCTTAGATATTTTTCCCTTGACATTTTCCCATTTGAAAAGTTTCTATAGGCACAATCTTCTTCATCACAGGTTTTTAATATTTTGATTTGTCCTTGGTGTGTTGTTTCTGCGTCAATTACTTTGTAATCTTTTAATCCAAATATATTTTCCATGACTTCTTTTGAATGAAGTGTCCCAGACATTAATATTATTATTTTGTTTTTATCAATCATTTGCTTAAATCTTTTTTCAAGATTTGTTGTAACTAAGCTTGCAATAATATTTTCGTCTTTTTTATTAAATGTTATATATGTATCTTCGAGAAATTCTTCAAAAGTTTTAGCGGTTTCTAATAAATCAAATAAATAACTTTCTTCATCTAATCCATAGAAAAAATCTTCGTGTTTTAGAGCTACTCTGATTAGATCGTAGATTCCTGTGGATTTTAGTGGAAGAATTAATTGGGAATATAATGATTCTCTTACTTGCTTGTTTCTTTTAATTTGTTTAACTATTTCTGAAAGTTCTTGAATTATTTCTTCCATTTCTTGGTCGAGGCTGATTGTTTTTATTAAAGTGTTTTGTAGTCTTTCTATGTTGAGTGTTTTTTGGTTTGAGAATTTATCTAAGAACTCGTCACCTTCGTCGATAATTTCTGCTTCTGTTGCAGGCTTTCTGTTTAAGCCAGATTCTAATTTGTATTTTTGAGCATTGAAAATTATAACATCTGCATTAAGGTAGGAATTAAATTGTTCATAAAATGCACATCCTGGTCGTCTTTTGTAAATTGTAAATTCTGTATCATTTAATCCCATGTATTTTTTCTTTATGGAATTTGTGAAGCTTGTTCCGCCTAGTTCATATTTTGTAGGAATTGAGGGAGACCAGTAAGGGCAGACTCCTGCGACTGAGACTCTTTTGACATCTTTTAATGTTGAGAAATTTTTAATATTTACATCTTTATTTTGAGTTAAATATTTTTTTATCTTTTGCCAATTCCTTTCTTTAATTTCTATCTTGCAAGGGATGTTGTGATTGTCTGCAGAAATGTCGTCTCCAATTAGATTATCTATTTCTTCACTTTTTCCTGAAAAAATATCATGGAGGTTTGAATCAGTTTCTTGTTTTATTCTTGGAATTGCATTTTGGTTATCTTGTAAAAATTTACATTTATGATTATTTCTTCCAGTTATTACTTTTATTTTTAATTTTTCGTTGTTTTCTTTTTTTAGATATTTGTCTTTTTCATAATCTTGCTTATATTGTTCTTGGAGATTTTTTATTGGGACTATTATTGATGTTTTTCCTAGTCTGTTTGCGATGTTTAGTGCAATTGCGCTTTTGCCTGTTCCGCAGATTCCATGGATGAATATTATTTTGTTGCCTTTTTGTATTTCTTTTAGAACTTCCTTTACAATATCCTCTTGAGATTTCCCATTTGAGAAGACTAACGGCTTCAAAAATTGGTTATTTTGGTATAAATTCCACATTTTAATACTATATTGGATTATAGTAATTATTAAAAGTATTTGTTTTCTTGAGTTGTTATGATTACGTATAATGAAATATATGAAGCTTCTCGAAAGGAGAGATACTCTGAGCAGTTGCAGCCGATTCCGAAGAACTTTGTGGTTGAGGTTGCGAATTATTTGAAGGAGAAAAAGGAGATTGCGTTGAAGGAAGATGATGCTTTTTCAGATGTAATTATTAAGACAAAGAAGCAGCTAGAGAATGCGATTACCTTGTTTAAGGAGTTGATGTTGAGGCGGAGGAAAAAGATTTTGAATTTGGTTCTGATTGCAGCTGAGACAGGAATTTCTAAGCAGGATTTTGATAATATGTTGCAGATTGAAAAAGATTTATTTGATGCTTTGATGAAAAATATTGACTTTGTTGATAAGAAAATAGGTGCTTTGTTAAATGGAAATGGGGGGAAGGAGTTTGCTCAAAAAAATGAGTTGGTTTGTTTTACAGGGGATGTTGGAGAATTTTTAGGCTTGGAGGGTGAAAAGATGGGGCCTTTTGAAAAAGGTCAGATGGCAAATATTCCTAAAGAAATTGCAAATATTTTGGTTGATGATAAAAAGGCAGAAGTTATTGGGGAATAATATTTGTTATGAATACCTATCCAATACATTTAAATAGTCTAATGAATATGTATTCATAAGTGAAGTTTATAGAACTTCTCATAAGTTCGAAATTTTAATTTTGAATTTAAATAAATATGGAGAAAAAATAAAATGCCAAACAAAGATAAAACAGGACCTTGTGGAAAAGGTGCTAAAACTGGAAGACAAATGGGAGATTGTAAAGATGCAAAGCCTGTAGCTGGGCGAGGACTTGGACCTTGTGGAAGAGGAATGGGAAGAGGCCGAGGGTTTGCTCGAAGAGCAGTTGATGAGGATAGTGAATAATGCCCCGTCCTAGGTGTAGGCGACGAATTTGCGGAAAGCCGAGAGCGAATTATTTTAAACCAGCTGGTGCTCGGGTTCGTGAATTACAAGAAGTTGTCTTGGAGATGGATGAATTTGAATCAATTAGATTAATTGATTTGGAGGGTATTGAACAAACTGAGGCTGGGGAAAAAATGAATATTTCTCAGCCAACACTTTCTCGTTTATTAAAAGCTGGAAGAAAAAAAATTGCAGATGCCTTGATAAATGGGAAGGCTATTAGGATTGGAGATTAAAATGAAATTATTAATAGCATTAAGTGAAAATAAAGGAGTGAATTCAAAACTTAGTGAGCATTTTGGGCATTGTGATAGTTTTGCAATTTTTGATGCAGAAAGTAAAAAATTAGAGTTTGTAAAAAATGAAATAAAACATTCGAATGAGAATTTAACTCCTGTTGAGCAAGTTATGAAATTTAATCCTGATGCTGTTTTTTCATTGGGTATTGGGCAAAGGGCAATAAAATTATTTGTTGAAAAAAAGGTTAAAATTAAAACAGGAAAATTTAAAATTTTAAAAGAGGTTATTGATAATTTTGAAAATCTTGAAGAATTAAATTATGGTTGTGAGCATTAATTAAGATGAAAATTAAAGATAAAGAAGAAAATAATTTTAAAAAAGCGTTTTTTAAATCTGGAAAAATGTTTTGGAAATCTTTGCCTTTGATATTAGGGACTATCTTATTGGTTAGTCTAATTATTACTTTAGTTCCTAAAACTTTTTATTTTAAAATATTTACTCAAAATATTTTTTCTGATTCTTTTATTGGGAGTTTAATTGGGAGTATTTCTGCAGGAAATCCTATTACTAGTTATATTCTTGGAGGAGAATTATTGACTCAGGGAGTTAGTTTAATTGCGGTTACTGCTTTCCTTGTTGCGTGGGTTACTGGGGGAATTGTTCAATTGCCTGCAGAATCAATGATTTTTGGGAAAAAATTTGCTATTTGGAGGAATGTTTTAAGTTTTATTTTTGCAATAATTGTTGCTTTGATAACTTTTGTTATTTTAGGTGGTATTTTATGGTAAAAAATAAATTAAAAAATATTGGGAATTCTTGGATTTTTTTAATTGTTATTTTAATTTTTTATTTAATTGTTTCAATTATTGACTTTAATTTATTGAAATCTTGTTTAGAATTTTTTTGTAAAATTTTTGTAAAGATTATTCCTATTTTTATTTTGGTTTTTGTTTTAATGATTGTAACAAATTATTTTGTAACTCCTGAGCTTATTATTAAATATACAAAAAGAAGAGGAATTAAGAAATGGTTTTTTGTAATTTTTGGAGGAATTTTATCTGCAGGCCCTATTTATATGTGGTATCCTTTATTAGCTGATTTAAAAGATAAGGGGTTGGGCTATGGGTTAATTTCTTGCTTTTTATATAATCGTGCAATTAAAATTCCATTAATTCCATTAATGATTTTTTATTTCTCTTGGCAATATGTTGTTGTTTTAAGCTTGGTTATGATTTTTGTTTCTGTTGTTCAGGGTCTTTTGATAGATAAAATTATGAAAGGAGGTGAAAAATGAAAATTGCGATTGCTTCTGAAGGTAAAGATTTGAATTCTGAGATTAGTGAAAAGGGTGGAAGAGCACCATATTATTTAATTTTAGAAAATAAAAAAATTGTTGAAGTTGTGAAAAATGTTTTTGCTGTTGGCGGGGGAGGTGCAGGTTTTAGTGTTGCATATATGTTGGCAGAGAAAAAAGTTAATTTAGTTATTGCTGGGAAAGTTGGCGGGAATATGATCAGTGCTTTGAAAGATAAGGGAATTGAGTTTAAGGAGAGTAGCGGAAAGGTTGGAGATTCTTTAGAGTAAGGTTTATTAATTCATTTGTTTATTTTTTAAAATGATTTGGCAAGATATAGCAATTTTTGTGATTATGATTTTTTTTAGCTATGCACTTGTCCCGCAGGTTATACAGGGGTTTCGTGAGAAAAAGGGATTTATTAATCTTCAGACTTCTTCAATTACTTTTTTAGGAATGTATTTTCTTACTTTTATTTATTTTACCCTTGAACTTTATTTTTCTACTTTGATAGGATTTATTACTGGTACTTTGTGGTTTGTACTTTTTATTCAAAGAATCTTTTATAAGAGATAGATTTATTAATTCCTCTTATATTATATTTTTTATGAATACCACAAGTCGCTTGATAACAGGAATTATTGCAATTGTTTTGGGATTCTGTCTTTTTGTTGCAGGATTTTTTACAATGTTTATTAGTTGGATTTATGGAATCCCAATTTTGATAATTGGAATTTTTATTTTGTTTAATAAAAAAGAAGATAGTATTGAAAAAAGACGAGATGGCACCACAAGGGTGTACCCTGATAAATCTCCTTTGGAGATTTCTACAAAGGGCAAAAGGAGGAAAGATATTAAATGAGTAATATAATTATTACAACTACGAGTGAAGTTCCTGGGAAAAAGGTTGCGAAGGTTTTAGGAGTTGTTAAAGGGAATACTGTTCGAGCGAGAAATATTGGTAGAGATATTGGAGCAGGTTTGAAAAATATTATTGGTGGAGAAATTAAAACATATTCTGAGATGACAACTACTGCGAGAGAAGAATCTTTTAATCGGATGGTGAATCAGGCAGTTGAGCTAGGTGCTGATGCGATTATTGGAATGAGATTTATGACTTCAATGATCATGCAAGGTGCTAGTGAGATGCTTGCCTACGGTACAGCAGTCAAGCTAAAGTAGATTCTTGCATCGCAAATTAAAATTTGCTTAATTCAAATCAAGTTTGAATTGGGTATAAAGTTTTTCAAACTTTACACTATGCAAGGTGCTTTAGAAATGTTGGCTTACGGAACTGCTGTTAAGTTGAAGTAGAATTTTCTTTTATTTCTTCAAATCTTTTAATTCTTTTTTTAAGACGTGTCTATTAATTTTACTTTGAAGTTTGGTTAGTTTTTTGTCATAGTGTGGTCTGTAATCTCCAAGGCGTATTTCTCCTCTTAGACCTAAAAGCTTTACAATTAAAATTATTAATATTGTCATAAAGAGAAGAATTATTAATGAGATTATTAATATTGCCAATCCTATTAGGAAAATGCTTTTAGGAAGACTTCCTTGAAGGAAAATGCTTGATGCTCCCTGTGTTATTGTAGCTTGTTCAACTGGAACTGTTTGTTGTATTATTGGACTTTGAATAACAGGAATTGTTTCTTGTGCTGAGGTTTGTAAAAATTTATATCCATAAAAAATTCCTGTTGCAATTCCAGAAATTATTGCTAGGATTAAAATTATTGCTCCAATTGTTTTGAAAACTTTTGCCCAATTTATTTTTTCTCTAGATGAATGCGAGTGGTGGTGGTATTGGTGTCTTTGTTTCTTTTTTCTTTTGGCTAACCAGATTATAAAAATTATTAAGCTAATTAATATAATTGCTTCTAGGAACATAAATGCCCAATTTCTGTCTGGGCTAAATGGATTAAATTCTTTTATTTCTGGACTAAAGAATGGTTTTTTGTCGTCTATTGCTCCTCCTGTTATTCCCGGAGTTCCATCTTCTACATAGCCTCCATCTGAAGAAGTCCCCCCTGAGCTTTCTTCTATTATAGAAGTTGTGCCTGAAGTAGTGAATGTGTCATAGAATGAATCTCTTCTGCTTCCTAAGTTGTAGTAGTCTGCAGTACATTGTAAAACATAAGAAGTTCCTTCTGCGAAAGAGGATGGTATTGAAAAGTTTTTGTTCATGGTTATAGCAGTTTTTGTTATCATCTGATTGAAGTTCAGAGAACTATATGTTGAACTTCCATCTGAAATATAACAAGTGAAGTCAACTTCTTTTTGAACAGTTTGAGAGTCTTCTACATAGGCTGTGATATCGCAGGATATATCATTCCCAATTGTTGCTGTTGATGGGCATGCTACATCTAGGTGGAAAGTCCCTGTTTTATTTTCTATTCCTTCGAGTGCATCTGCGCTTCTGCTT
>CAYZVU010000016.1:0-16823 GCA_964482075.1 Candidatus Woesearchaeota archaeon
TTTGTTCTTTCTTTAAATTTTTTTAAAATTGTTGATTTCCCAGTTCCCCCTGGACCTGTTATTAATATATTTGCATTTGTTTTTTCTAAAAAAGTAAATAATCCATCCTTCTCAAATTCTTCAATATTCAAACCTGATTTTCTTTCACACCAATATTTCACCATCATATATTTTCAATTACTTTGTTTAAATATATTTCTTAAATTTAGGAAGAAGATTTAAAGAAGTTTAAGAGTTTTAGAGAAATATTGCAAATTAGATACATCGACTAAAATTAAGATTCTTAAATCCTTAAATAGTTTGATGAATAATGAATAATATGGTAATCGGAGTAATTGGACCCAATAAACTTGTAGAAGGAGATCTTAAAAAAAGAAAAGAACTTCTAAGTAAAGTAGCAAAAATTATTGCAGAAAGTGGAAAGGAAATTATCTTAACTCCTGACAAAGGTTCACTATTAGAATATTTTGGTGAGAAATTTTTAGAATTTGGCGGAAAGAATATTTGTTTGGTTATACCCACAGAATATAAAGAGCATAAAAAATATCTGAATACTTCCTTGGGGAAAATTATCTCTTGTGTAGATTGGGACAGGCAGGCTGATGAATTTAATCGCCAAAGTGATGAACTTATTTGTTTAGGTTTGGCTTGGGGCGCAATGAAAGAAATTGCTTGTGCACAATATTTTAATAAAAAGAAAGTTTATGTTTTAAAAGAATTTATCTCTGGGGAGCTACCAAAAGAACTTAATTTTTTAGTAGAATATATTGATATAAAAACTTTAGAAAAAAATATAAAAAGAGCCAGTGTTGAATAGAAGATAATCCCAAACTAAGCCTTATACCTAACCCTATCATACCAAACCTTAAAGTCCAACGGCAAACTTCGATAAACAGGCTTCATAATTCTCTCTCTTACTAAATCATAAAATCCAACCAAATACAACGCAATATAAGTCATTGTCAAATTTTTCAAATGATGCTTTATCCTATTCGGTTTAATCAAATAATTTAAAACAAAATTAGGCATAAATCCAAATCTCCTCTTAGTCACACTTCCCCTCATTAAATTCAAAATCAAAATCAAATACATATTTTTCTTCTTCAACAAAATATGTTTAGATCTATCCCAGAAATTCAATTTCCAACTAATTTCAATTTGTTCTTTTAAACTTGGATCCTTTACAGCACGATTATACAAACCACTACCTGGGAAAAAAACAAGATTATTCACAGAAACAAAATAAGGCTTAGGAATCTTTTGCAACATCTTAATCATATTCAAAACATCTTCTGCACTCTCATAGGGATTACAAGTAATAACATCATACATCACAGAAAGCCTACCTTTATATTTTCCCAAAATCCTAGCTGCATTAAAAACATCCTTATCTCTTTGAGCCCTATGATAAACCTCTCTATTAACTCTCTCAACTCCCTGAATCCCAATAATAATATCTGTACATCCAGCATTCACCAATAAATCCATTTTCTCCTCACTAATAGTCCTCGGATCTCCAAGACACTTAAATCTCATTCCAACTTCTTTCTTATAAAGTGAACAAAATTCCTTAATATCCCCAACCGAACGCAAAGAAAAAGTATCATCCCTAATATCAAAATAACCCAAACTCTTAAATTTATTTTTCAAAAACAAAATAAAATCCACGATATACCTCGGGCTATGCAATCTAAGAATACTTTTACACTTCCCCTTATACAACTTATTCAAAAAATTATTACTGCAATATTCACATCCATAAGGACACCCTCTCCCAGTCAAAAAGAATATCGCCCCATCCAAATCTCTTTCTCTAAACTTCCTTAAATTATGACCTTCCAGAACATAATGATTCTTCAAATCATAATCTGCAAAAGGCAAACTATCCAAATTATCCATTGCCAATCTAATAGGATTTTTAATAATCTCTTTCCCATCCCTAACCCAAAGATTTTTTATTTTTTTAATAGACTTCTTCTTTTCAATAGCATCAACCAAATCCAGAATAGCACCATCCCCTTCTCCAACACACACAATATCAACAGTATTAATACAGCTCTCAGGGGCAATTGTAGCATGGACACCACCCCAAGCCATTGGAGTCTTCACACCCCTTGATTTCAAAAAACTAACAATTTGCTCAACACGAGGAGCAGTTGAAGCAAAAGAACTAAATCCAATTAAACCCGCACCCTTGCAAATATGATTTAATCTATTTAATTCACCAGGCCCATAAAACTTAGAATAATCTTCTGAAGCAGTCATAAAAACAATTTTAACATCATGCCCTGCTTTTTTCAAAACAGCCGAAACAGTACGAATTCCCTGATCAGAAGGATTTGTTACAGTTGAAATAAAGACGACTTTCATAGAAATTTACAAGACTTATTGTTTTTAAAGATTATTGTGCTTCTTTTAAAACAATTCCATATTCCTTCATATATTTTTGATAAATATCTTCCCAACGATAACCCTGAGCCTTCTTCATATTTTTAACAGAAATTTTCTTTCTCAATTTAGAATCATTAAGTAATTCCAAAATCTTCTCTTCAATTAATTCAACATTCCCATACTCTACAAAAAGACCATTATCTGGTTCCTTCATTTCATAAGGAATCCCATTAACAGGACTTGCAACAATAGGAAGCCCCGAAGCCATAGCCTCAAAAAGAGTCAAAGGAAGCCCCTCCCTATAACTCGGCAAAGCATAAATGTCCGCAGCCTGATACATCTCCGCAACCTTCTCTGTCCCCCTAAGAGGACCAATATATTTCATATTTTTATGCCCCTTAATTATCTTCTTAACCTCTTCAGCCTTCCCCTCATCTGGCCCAACCCAAACAAAAGCCACATCCTTTCTCTTCTTAGAAATATTAACAGCAGCCTGCGCCAAATGCTCAGGACCCTTTGTAGGATTTAATCTCCCAAAAAACAAAACCAAATATTTTTCTTTAAATCCATATCTTTCCCGAAAATTATTTTTCTTAACTTTTTTATATAAAACTTCATCCATCCCATTTGGAATAACTTTTATTTTCCCATCCCCACCATATTTTTTCAAAGTTTCAACTTCCCAAGGAGTTATAGAAAAAATCTTATCTACAAACTTAAATGAAAATTTATTAAAAAATAAATCATTTAAAAAAATAAATGGTCTCAATATCTTTGGCCTAAAAGAAGTATCTGTCCAAGGACAATGTGTTGTATGAACATGCTTAAATCCGCGAATCTTAGAAACAATCCCAGTAGATAAAATATAATCATGGCCTGAAACATGCGTATGCACAACATCAAACTTTTCTTTAAAAAACAAAAGCCTCAAAAAAAGAGTCGGCCAAATAAAAGTATTCAAAGACAACCTTAACCAATAAGAAATTCTATGAACATGAACCCCCCCAATAATTTCCTCTTTTTTCTTTAGCCTCTTATACTTATCAGAATCACAACAAAAAACATGAACCTCATGCCCATCCCGAACTTGCCTCTGCGCAAGCTCATACATAACCTGCTCAACCCCACCAAAGGTAGGATGATAAAACATACTGATTTGAGCTATTTTCATGATTCCCAAAGAAAAAACTCTTTTATAAAGATTATAGAGGAAGATTATATTAATCCTAAGTTAAATTTATATACTAATTCTTCAAACAAAATATATGAATATCAAAAACATCTTTCAAGAAACAAAATACTATTTCAAACTAGGATGGTTCTCTCGCCCAATTAAAAAATTCCTACTATATCAATCCCCTCTCTCAAAAATAGTAAACACACCCTTCTACAATAAATTCTATCTAAAAAAAATAAAAAAACAATCTAAAAAAATAAAACCAAAAATTCTTCAAATAGAAACAACAAATGCTTGTAATGCAAAATGCCTCATGTGTCCACACAGATTTATGAAAAGAAAATTAAAAACCATGACTCTAGAAGATTTCAAAAAAGTTCTAAATAATGTAATGAAAAATTATCCTTCAATTCAAAGCCTAACAGTCAACGGATTTGGAGAGCCATTCACAGATAAAGGAATAATTGAAAAAATAAAATACGCAAATGAAAAATATCCAAAATTAAAAGTTGATATCTTCACAAACGCAGGACTTCTCACCAAAGAAAATGCAGACAAACTACTAAAAACAAATCTATGGAGAATAACATTTTCAATAAATGGAACAGAAGAAAATTATCAAGAAGTCATGGGAATAGACTATGAAAAAACAAAAAATCAAGTTCTATATTTCCTAGAAAAAAACAAGAAAAGAAAAAACAAATCAATGGTCAACGTTTCAATGATGATATTAAAAGAAAATGAAAAAGAATCAAAAAAATTCATAGAATTCTGGAAGAAAAAATCAGACTCTGTAAGAACATACTATCCTTCAACCTGGGGCGGAGCATTAGATGAAAGCATAGGGAAACAAGAAATCCCCTACGATAGAAAACAATGGCCCTGCTCTGCACCTTGGACACACATAGTAATTCATTCACAAGGAGAATTCGTAGCATGTTGCAGAGATTATGAATCTGCTCATCCTTTTGGAAATCTTCTAAAAGGAGATGATATTAAAAAAATAAGACAAGGAAAAAGATTTCAAGACTTTCTAAAGCAACATTTAAATTTTGATTTCTCATATCCTTTGTGTAAAAATTGTGACCATTCTTATGATTCTAGTATTGAATGGTGGTTATGGTAAAAACTACTTAGAAATCTTATGAAATAATCCATTAAAAAGTCCCTTAAAAAAAGGCTTAATAAGAAATCTCTTTTTCTTATTAAAAAAATATCTCATAACACTTAGTGGGACATAAAAGAAAAAAAGTAACGGGAAAAATACAAATTTATGATAAAATTTTCCATTTTTTTTAATAAAAATCATTTTACTTCTCATATAATGATACATCTTAAAAGGATTTATTTCTTTCTTATTACAGTCATGCCAAGATTTAGTAGTAGGGACATATGCTATTTTATAACCACTTTGAGCAACCCTTAAACACCAATCTGCATCTTCATAAAAAAGAAAATAATTTTCATCTATCCCTCCTGTTTTTTGTATAACTTCTTTTCTAGCTAGAAGCACTGATCCAGGAATACACTCAACAATTGTCTTCTTCTCAAATTGTCCTTTATCAATTTTATCTATCCTATCTGAACTAGATTTGCTTGTGAAAAGATTTACTGAAAATCCCAAGTTATCGAATCTTTTTGGTTCAGAATGATAATAAATCTTTGGGAATACTACTCCAATATCTTCTTTAGATAAAATTTCTTTAACTAATTCTGTAAGAAGATTTTTGTCTAAAATTATGTCATTATCAAGCCGAAGAATAAAATCTCCTTTTGCCAAATTAAAACCTTGATTAAGAGCCTTAACACACCCTTTATTTTCAGAATTTTCTATAATTTGTACTTTCAAGAATTTTTTTTGAACATCCTCCTTACTTCCATCCTGACTAAAATTATCTACCATAATAACTTCAAAATTAGGATAATCTAAAGCATATATTGAATCTAAACAATTAATTGTTTTTTCTCCACCATTCCAATTTGGGAACACTATTGAAACAAGGGGGCTATTCTTTACCATAAAAAAGTTCATCTAAGCAAGTATTTAAAGTTTTAGAAACCCAAAATCTTTATCCTCCATAATCTTTAAAATGGGACTTTTCTTACTCAATTTATGGAAGAATATGATTTTTTAATCGTTGGAGCAGGATTCTCTGGGGCCGTAATTGCAGAGAGATTACATTCATCTGGTAAAAAAGTACTTCTAATAGATCAAAGAAACCATCTCGGAGGAAATTGTTTTGACTTTCTAGACAGCAATGGTATTTGGATCCACAAATATGGACCCCACTATTTTAGAACAAATTTCCCAGAAGTTAAAAATTATCTCTCCATGTTCACAAAATGGATTCCTCAAAAATATATTGTTAAAGCTCATGTAAATAATAAATTATATCCTCTTCCAATAAATAGAAACACCTTAAATCTTTTTTTTAATATAAATCTTAAGAATGAAAAAGAAGTACTATCATTCTTAGAGGAAAAAAAAGAAAAAATCAAAAATCCTTCAAACGCTGAAGAACAAATTTTATCTACCTTGGGGAAAGAAATTTATGAAGCATTTTTTAAAAATTACACAATAAAACAATGGCAAACAAATCCAAAAAATCTAGATGCTTCAATAACTGCAAGAGTTCCAATAAGAACGAACACTCATGATAGCTATGTAGACGATTTATTTCAAGCTATGCCTAAAAATGGGTATACAGAAATTTTTAAAAAAATAACCGCTGGAATAAAAATCCTTCTAGACACTCCTTTAAAAAAAATAGAAAAAGAAATTAAATATAAAAAACTCATTTACACTGGCCCCATAGACGAATTTTTCTCCCATAAATTTGGGGAACTCCCTTATCGGAGCTTAAAGTTTAAATTTGAAAGACATGAAAAAGAATTTTACCAAGAATGTGTCCAAATAAATTACCCGAACGAAGAGAAATTCACCAGAATAGTAGAAATAAAACACGCAACAAAACAAAAAGCCCCTTCCACAACAATTACAAAAGAATACCCTTCTAAAGAGGGCCCCCCTTTATACCCCGTGCTAAACAAAGTCAACCGAGAACTATATTCAAAATATCAAAAAGAAGCAGAAAAATTAAAAAATGTCTACTTTATTGGGAGGCTAGCAGAGTATAAATATTTAAATATGGATCAAGTGATAAAAAATTCACTTGAACTATTCGAAAAAATCAAAAATGCTTGAATGGGAAAAAGTAAAAGGATATCGAAATCTGAACGCAGAGTTAGTTAAAAAAAGATCTTGGATAAAGAGATTCGGCCACAAGATACTAGGAAAAAAACTCCCTTTTTACATTAGATATATTAGAATGAGAAAAGGCCTAAATAGATCTTTTGAAAAACACAAAGAATATACACTCCAAAAACAAAAAGGAATAAAGATAGCAATAATATTTATAGGAACCAAAAAATTTGTAAGATTCATTAATCGATATTACAACAGTTTGGAGAAAAATTTTCTTCCAAATATAAAAAAAGATTATTATGTTTTTACAAATGAAATTGGTTATCCCTTTCTCCCTAAAAATAATATATACCCCATAAAAATAGAACACGAAAACTCATCCTTTGCTACTCTTTTAAGATTCAAGTATATCGTTAGCATCAAACAAAAATTAATAGATAAAAAATACTCTCATATTATATACATTGATGCAGATATGTATGCCCAATCAAGAATAACTGAAGAAGAATTTTTTTACCATAAAAAACCATTATTTGGCGTTCAACACCCATATTATGTTGAACGGATAGGCCCATTTGAACAGAACCAAGCCTCTTCTGCTAAAATAAAAAAATCAGATGATAAAAGAAATTATTACCAAGGATGCTTTTGGGGAGGGAAAATAGCAGATGTAATTAAGCTAATAGAGACTTTAAATAAAAATGTTCAAAAAGACTTAAAAAATAAAATAATTGCCAAGTGGTTGGATGAATCACATCTTAACAAATATTTAATAGATCATAAAAAAGAAGTTCATACTTATTCACCATTATTTGCTTACCCTGAAGAATTTCCAATTAAAAAAGGTTATAAAAAAAAGCTTGTCCATTGTAAAGGGAATATTCTAAACTAACTCCACCACCATAAACTTTATTAATTCTTTTATAAAAATAAATAAATGACTGATTGGGAAAATTATTATCAAAATAAAAACGTACTCATAACTGGGGGTCTGGGATTTTTGGGGAGTAATTTAGCAATACTTCTATCTAAACTAGGTGCAAAAGTAAGCATAATGGATTCTAGATTAGAAAATCATGGAGCAAATGATACAAATATACAAGGAATAAAAAAATCTTTGAGAATTTACCAGGAAGACATAAGAGATGCTGAAGCTGTAAAAAGAAATATTAAAGGCCAAGAAATAATTTTTAATTTGGCAGGGCAAGTAAACCATGCAGATAGTGAAAAAAATCCATTTCAAGATATTGAAATTAATTGCGAGGGCCATATGAATATTCTTCAGGCCTTAATGGACTATAATCCTTCATGTAGGATAGTATACCCTACCTCTAGAATGACCTATGGAAAAATAAAAAAAGAAGATCTTCCAATAAAGGAAGCCCATCCATTATCCCCCCAAGGCATATATGCCATAAATAAAGCAACTGCAGAAAGATACTATGAACATTATAAAGCAAAGGGAATTGATGCATTAATCCTTAGAATAACAAATCCTTATGGACCTCGAGCACAAGTTAAAACACCAAATTATGGGATAATCAATTGGTTTATCAGAAAAGCTATCGAAGATGGAGAAATAACTATTTTCGGGAAAGGAGATCAACTAAGAGATATTATTTTTGTAGATGATATTTCAAGAGGATTTGCAATGGCTGGAGCATATAATAAAAATGAAGCTCATACTTTTAATCTTGGAGCAGGAACAGGACTCAAATTAAGAACAATTGCAGAAACAGTAATTAATGTTGTTGGAGGTGGGAGGATAAAAGGAATTCCTTGGCCAGTAGAATATAAGCTAAAAGAAACCGGAGATTTTGTTGCAGACATATCTTTAGCAAAAAGGCACTTGGGATGGGAACCAATAACTCCCCTAGAAGAAGGTATTCAAAAAACTGCAAAATTTTATAGACAACATAAGGAGTCATATTTTAAATAAAATGAAACTTCAAAAACTATATGCATTCATAAAAACAATAACACAAAACCCAAAAAAATTTTTTGGGAAATTAAATGATTCCCTAAGAGAAGAAGAGAAGCAAATTCATATCTCAAAAAAATATAATCTCCCACTAGGACTCCGAACAATAGATATAACTTCTTTCTCTAAAAATATAGATGAAACAATCTATCCATTCGCGTATCTCCATCAATCATCTTTCCCAAACGATATTATGTTGCTAAAAATTCTAAGTAAAAAATTTCCTAATTGTAGATTTCTTGAGATAGGAACCTGGAGAGGCGAAAGTCTAGCAAATATTTCTAAAATAGCAAAAGAATGCGTTTCAATAAGTCTATCCGATCAGGAACTCAAAAAATTAGGTAATTCTAAAGAATACATTGATGCTCAAAGATTATTTTCAAAAAAATTAAAAAATGTTCAACATATCTCCCATAATTCACATACCTATGATTATTCTCAAATTGGAAAGTTTGATTTGATTTTTGTAGATGGGGATCACAGTTATTTAGGAGTTAAAAAAGATACAGAAAATGTATTTAAACTTAGAAGAAATAAAAAATCAATAATTGTTTGGCATGATGGTGGAAAAAGCACAGAAACAACAAATTGGTCTGTATTAGCAGGAATTCTTGATGGATGCCCAGAAAATGAAAGAAAATTTTTATATAGAATATCCAATACTCTTTGCGTAGCATATATTCCTGAAAAAATAAAAAGTGGAATGCTAACATTCCCACAATCTCCTACAAAAATATTTAAAATAAAAATATCTTCAGAAAAAAAATAAATACTATTCTTTTTTCACAAAATGTACATATAAAGTGTATGCTTTAAAAGGAAATAATTTTATCAAAATCTTATTTAACCAACGAGAAAACCTCCAAAGAAATCTAGGAAGGATCCTTGGTGAAAAAACTACTGTCCCTCTTACTTCAGCTATATCCAAATTATTTTTTTCTGCAATTTTTTTTATCTCGCTAAACTTAAATAAATTAAAATGCCTCAAGCTTCCTTTTTTAACTCTTCTTGGTGAAAAAAAACAACCACTTAAAGAATTTCTATTAGGAAAATCAATTATAACAGATCCTCCTTTTTTTGCGACACGAGCCATTTCTGAAATCACTTTTGGATAATAAGGCGTATGCATTATAAACTGGGATGTTGAAACAATATCAAAAATATTTTCTTTAAAGGGAAGATTCTCCGCATCTGCTACTTGTAATTTCTTAACTTGTGTTCTTTTCTTGGCCTGAGATAACATTTCCGATGAAACATCTATGCCATAAATCTCTCTCGGCGAGTATAATGGGAAAAATCTTCCAGTTCCACAGGCTATATCTAATATATTGCTTCCTCCTGCTGAACTCAAAAAATCCTTAGTAATTTTTTTTTGAATATCAAATATAATTACTTTCCTAGGGTCATCAACCCTTGCACAATCATAAGTTCTAGCCTCCTTCCCAAAATAGCATTTAGCTAACTCTCCTTTTATTTCTTGCGAAGTTTTTCCAGAAACATTTTTTTTCATAGTAAATAAACTTTGCAAATAAGACTTATAAATATTTCTATAAAAAATAATTGATATACAGAACCAATAAGATAAGTTTAAATATTTCAAAAAATTTTTGTAATTATGATATCTTTAAAAGAAGTAGATGAAAAAAGAGAAATAAATTTAAAAAACTGCCCTTGGAGAATAGTTCTATCAAGAAAAGTTTCTAAATACTTAACATGGGGATTTGTTCATACTCCAATATCTGCAAACCAAATAACTGGATTGCTTTTTTTAATTAGTTTAGTCTCAGTTATCCTATTTTCAACTGGGAGATACTGGAATTCTTTATTTGCAATATTCTTATTTCATGTAGCTTTTTTCTTAGATCAATCTGATGGAGAGGTGGCAAGATTCAAAAAACAAACGTCTCTAAAGGGCACCTATTTTGATCTAATGAATCATATAACAATAAACCCACTTATTCTCATAGGAATTGGAGCTGGAGCATATTTAACAAATCCCACCCAAATACCTAGTTATATATTTTTAATTGGAGGATTTACTGGAGGGTATGGTCTTATTTTGAATAATTTTGCAAAGGTCAAAAAATATGAAACTTATGTTAATAAAAATGAAACTCAAAAATTAAATAATTTTTATAATGAAATCAAAATGGACGAAAAACCAAAAAAAAGTTTTATTAAGGAAGAAATAAAAAACTTTTTTAAACCAAGCATATTTGATGCAATATTTATCTTCGGAATATTAAACATACTCCCATATTTAGTACTCATTACTGGAGTAATTATGCCCTTACAATCATTAAAAAGATTCTATATTGAATCAAAAAGAATAGACTAATTATCTCCTGCCCAATTTATTCCAAATTTGGGATTCTTTTTTAAAATTAACTAATTTTTTTTGCATACAAAGATATAATGAGAATAATCTCCCGAAATTTTAGTCAAAAAGACTATTCAAGACTATATTAAGCATAATTACGAGAATTAAAGGAAAAACAAAATAATTTGGTTTTTCGATAGCAAAAAAAAATTGAGATTAAAATTTTAATAAGCATCCAAAAAAATAAGCCCCACTAAAAACATTTAAAAAGAAAATAATTTATTTAAATAGAACTTATAAAAAAGAATCCAATTTAACACATGAATTTGAAGAAAAATGAAATATTAAAAAATTTAGAAATACTTCAATGCCCAAATTGTAATGGTAATCTCATTTTTTCTAAAGAGCAATTACAATGTATCTTTTGTAAAAAACAATTTCCTATAATTAAAAGAATTCCTATCTTTCTTGGAAAAAAAATATAAGAATCCAAAAAGAATGGGATAAATTTGCAAAATTAAGTAATAAAAATGACTTAAAAAAAGACGTAAAGAATATTAGTTTTGGTGGAACTTTTAAAGTTGCAAGATATTTATCTGGGATAGATAAAGATTCTTTAATATTAGATGTAGGTTGTGGAAGAGGAAATAACTTCAGTTTATTAAAAAAAATTGGATTTAAAAACTTTATTGGAACAGAAATTTCTTTTGAAAGAATTTTATCTGCACAAAATATATGGAAAAAATCTTCCTTTTTTCTTACAGAAGATAAATTACCTTTTAAAGATAATTCATTAGATGTTGTAATCTCCACTCTTGTAATTGAACATGTTAAAAACCCCTTACAATTTATTCAAGAAATCTCTAGAGTTCTTAAGCCGAAAGGAATATTTATTTTTACTTCTGATTGTTACATTTTTAAATTTTACACCTTAATTGGAGCATATAATTCAAGTCAACCAATTGATAGTCCCCTATCTTTATCTACCCTCTTTAATTATTTTAATAAAAGTCATTTAAAATTAAAACATTATGATGGCTTTATTATTCACAATCATTTTCATATTAAAATGATTTTAAGAGCTATTCTAAGACCAGGAGAATATCTCTTAAAATCGTTATTTCCGGATAAATTATTTTTATTTAAGAAGAAAATTAGAAAATGGGTTAATCATTACAAAGAAGATAATTTATCCAGAGAAATTATAATTGAAAAAAAACCCCTCAAGCAAAGTTTTATTGCATCTTTAAGATGTCTTTTTGCTCAACAAAATATTTTCTATTTACAAAAATTAAAATAAAATCATTAGAAGCGGTATTTAAAAGTATTTCAGGACATATCTTACATATTTTAAAAAAAATTGCTTTAGATAAAGAAGATTATCAAGCGTGCACAAATGAAGAGGAAGATGCTATTAAAGAAAAATTAAAGAAAAAATATTAAAATTTAAAAGAAATTAAAACTAAGTCCTATAAATCTCTTTTAATAAATTAAAATCCTCCTTATTAATCCCCCCAATAAGAAGCATTAAAATTATATAAATCAAAGATCCAAATAAGATTAATCCTGCCCCCAAAAATAAAGTCAAATCATATATAAAGGTAAGAAGATAAATCAAAGCCCCTCCCATAAATAAACTAGAAACAATTGGCCTTATCATAAATCTAAAAGGGATTGAAAAACCAAATTCTTTCTTAGTCAAAAATGCAGAAGCAACAAGATAAATCCCCCAGCTTATTGTTGTGGCTATAGCAGCCCCAGCCATTGCCCAATTTGGAGAAATTCTCAAAAATAATTTTATTAAACCAAAATTTAAAAAAACATTTATTAAACATATCACAAAAATTAATTTAGCAAAAATCTCTGGTTTCCCTTTTGCAGAAAATAAAGAAAAAAATAAGCCCACCAAAACTGTAAAAAATAACAAAAACGATAAAAAATATAGAGGAAGCACAGAGGAAAGGTATTCGTACCCAAAAAGAGCCCTTATAAAATATTTCCCAAAAATAAACAAACCAAAAATAATTGGGATAACAACCATTAAAAAATATTTAAAAGATATATCCAATATTTTTCCAATAGATTTCATATTTATTCTCGCAAACATCGAGAATAAAACGGCATTAGGGAAAGTAATAAGAGAAGATATGCTAAAAACCAAAGAAAATGCCGCTCTATAATAGCCCACATATTTTGGAGAAACAAAAAGACCAAGCATGATAGAATCTATATAAATAAAAAAAGCACTTGAAATTGAAGCAAACGCCAAAAAAGCCGCAAACTTTCGAATTTTCTTTTTATTAATTTTCTCACACGATTTTGAATAAAGAATAGGAAAAAATTTTTTAATATAAAATAAACTAAACAAAATTAAAATTAAAGAAATTAAAATTAAAGATAAAAAAATACCCAAAACATGATATATTGAAGAAATAAACAAAAAAATACCCAATACAAGAATTATTTTCAAAAAAGAGCTCAATAATTCTTTTATACTCAAATATTTAACTTTTCCTATAGAATAAAAAACTTGCGAATAAAAATTATCAAAAGACAAGACAAATATATAAAAAGACGCAACCAAAAAAGGGTAAAAAAGATTAGGATTTTTAAAAATATAAAATGCCAAAGGGTAAGAAAGAAATAAAAGACCCAAAGAAAATATAATTGTCAAAATAAATTTTAATTTAAAAAGATACCAATGATATGAAGAAATTTTATTTTTATTTTTATTTAAAGAAATAGAAATATATCTAACAAGAGTTTTACTTACGCCAAAATCAGCAAAAATAAAAAAAATCATCGCCACTGAAAGAACAATTGAATAAACACCATAATTTTCCGGCATTAAAAATCTAGCAAGAATTACAGTAAACGCCAACGCCCCAAGCCTATTCAAAGCTAATGATATAAAATTCCAAAAAGAATTTTGGACTATTTCCTTCTTTAAATTTTGATTATAACCCTTCATTAAAAACAAAAATAAAATTCCTTCTTAAAGATTATGGAGATAAAATTACTCCTCAATTTTCTTTATCATATCTACAAAGGCTGGACGTGTGATAAATACCCCAATGGTAATTCCAATAATTGTAGTTATAGCGAAACCTTTCAATAAACCAGCTCCAGCCCACATAAGAGGAAGAAGAGAAACTAAAGTAGTAAAATAAGCCCCAAGAATTATCGAAAATGCCCTTTTCAACCTTTGCTTCAAACTAAGAATAGTCTTTTGCCTTGCCTCATCTATTACAACAATAAGATCGTCAATCCCCGTACCAATTGTGGCCAATATACCGGCAATAGAAGGAAGATCAAGGTTCCACCCAATAAAAGATGCAACTCCTAAAATAATTATAATCTCTGAGAAAGAAGTCACCATTAAAGCAAGAGTAGCTTTGATACTCCTATATCTAATAAAAATTATTATAATAACCACCAAAAGCGCAGCCAAAGAAGCAATCAAAAGAAACCGAGTGAACTCTTCCCCAAGCACAGGAGAAATAGTATCTAATTTTACTATCTCTAATTTATACGGCAAGCTACCAGTAATTAAAACGGTTTGAAGCTGATTCATTTCAACTTTTGCATCTTCATAAGCTTCATCAGAAGTTTCTCCCTTCCCAGAACCTGAAATAGAAATCTGCGTTGTCGCCCTACCCTGTAAATCCTTGCTAATAGACAAACTATCAACCAAGGCATCATCAAGGTATAAATCTAATTTTTCAGAAAGATATTGCGGATTAGAAGGATCAATTCCCAAAGCATTAGTCACATCTGCATGTTTTTGTGCAGCTTCTTCACTTAAAAAAATTGCAAATCTAAAATTACAATAATGTCCTCCTTCTGGAGATTCTTGACAACTTTCAATCCCCGATTGCTGTCCCGAACGCACAACAGAAGTAACTCCCTGATCTGCACCTCCAATAAAAACAGTTTCATTCCCAATCTTTGCCTCAAACTTTCCTTGTTCAGAAACCAACTTTTCTAAATCATCTGGAGTCGCTCCAGCAATTTCAATACGAACATAATGATTTCCAGACAAATCAGAAATAGGAAGAACATTCATATCACTAATTCCATAAACATTTAATCTATTTTCAATAACCTCTGCTAATTCATTTACCTCTTCAGAAGTAAGTTCTTTATCTTCTGCCTGAACTAACGCCCTCGAACCTCCAGCAAGATCCAACCCCATTTTAACATTGGTCTTTGGAATTTCAGAAACAATCATATCTGGCATTTTATCAGAAAAAATAATAAATTCCTCATCAGTAGTTTGCAAAATTAATTTTACTTTTTCTCCAGAAAGATATTTTCCTTCTAAAATTTTTGAATAAGATTCTATATCATCAACATCTTGATTATCAATTCCAACAATAATTTGCCCTTGTCGCAAACCCCCTTCAAAAGCAACAGAATCTGAACTTACCCCTGTAACCAAAACTCCTTTCTGAAAAAAAGCAGGAGGAAATCCAAAAATAGAAAGAAGAGATAAAATTAAAACAATTAATAATAACCAAATTTTCCAAGTTAATTTTTTCATTTTTTAGCCCTCACATACCATTTTAATATCGAAACATTTGTAATCCAAGTATTCAAAAGATCAAAAAATAAACCTATAACAAGAATTGTAAAAATTTGAGTTAAAATAACTGAAAAAGAACGAACAACAAATAATGCAACTGAAATCGCCAATAAAGAAGTTAAAGTCATTGTAATTCCTGTCTTAAATGCTCCAAAAATTCTAGAATTCAATGCACCTTCACTTCTCTTCAAAATCCGCGTAGTTAACAAAATATCTGTATCAACAGAATAACCAATCAACATTAATAGAGCAACAATTCCTGCACTAGACATTTTAAATCCAAGAAGATTTACTAATGCTAGAGTCATTAAAATATCTGTAATCGCGGCAATAATTACTGCCAAAGAAGGAATAAAAGTACGAAAGATAATAAAAACAACAATCGCCATAAAAATAAATGCAACTAAAATTGCAAATAAAAGTTGCCTATAAAAACTTTCACTCAATGCAGAACCTGTAAATTCAAAACTACTATTTTCTGAATTCAATTTATACCCCAAATATTCTTCAAGAACCTGCTTTGTAAAATCCCCATCTGAACGCGTATCAATAATCACAGCCTTTTGTTCTTTCGTAACAATATCATAAATCTCTCTAATATGGACATCCTCTAACTTGTTAGATAAATCATTCTCTAAAGAAACAATATCTAATTTTTCAAAAACAGTAACAGACGTTCCCCCAGTTAAAGAAATATCTTTGTAAATAAAATCTCCATTATTCACATAAAAAATTCCAAGATAAACTAAAGACAAAACTAATAACAATGCGGGAATTAAAAGCAACTTTTTATAATTCTTATCGTGAAACTTTTCGAATTTGTTTTTTTCGTTTTCCATTTTATTTTATCTTAAATGCGCGGGCTGGGACTCGCGGCCTCGTAGAGGTCATCCCTTGGGAAACCCTGTGTGAGAGTCCCTTATGCGCGGGCTGGGACTCGAACCCAGGTCAACTGGGATTTTCACGCTCACAAAAAATTTTAATTCATTGCAAACATATGGAAACCAGTTATACTAACCACTGTACTACCCACGCATAATTAATAAGATTCAGAAGATGTTTTAAAGGTTTTCTATAGTTCAAAAACGCGCCTGAAAGGATTTGAACCTTCGACCTTTACCTTAGGAGGGTACTGCTCTATCCATGCTGAGCTACAGGCGCATA
>CAYZVU010000017.1:0-16031 GCA_964482075.1 Candidatus Woesearchaeota archaeon
TTTAGTTTTGTACTTGTTTCCCCATCCTTATACCTTTTTTTTGGTATTTAGACTTTTTGCATTCTGTACATGTGTACATAATGTTAGTTTTTTTAGTTGTTTTAGTTTTACGTTTGTGTTTTGGATTTGCTGGTCGTGAACCCCATTTTCCTTTATTCCCAATCCCAATACCTAAACCTCTTAATCTTGCTCTTACTTTTCCTCCTCTTTTTAATGCCCCTCTAAGTCCACCTGTTCCAACTAGCTTGATTTTTTGATCTGTTTTCTTTCTACAATAAGGGCAGTATCTGTTTGTAGTTTTGGGAATTTTCATATTATGAGAAGAAAATTTAGGTTTTTAAAGTTTTATATATGGTGGTGTCGCAGTTAATTTATGAGATTTAAGTTTAAAAAAGGAGAACAAAGAAAGTTTATTTTGAAAGCAATGGAAATTTCAAATTGTCCTAGCTTAGGGGAGCTTTCTCGAAGGTTAGATATTAATTATGCAACTCTTAAAAATTATTTTTCTGAGAGAAGATTGTTATCTGGAGAATTTTTTGAGAATCTTTGTTTGATTGGGGAAGTTAAAAAAGAGAATTTGAATTTTGAAGAAATTTCTGAATTTTGGGGACAGGTTAAGGGTGGGAAGAAAAGTCAGAGAAATTAGGCTGCGAGGCTCATTTGTTGTGTTAATAAATGATTTTTACTTACAAGGTCTTGTCGCATTTCTTCTAATTCTCCTAATCTTTTTTTGGTTAATTTAGAACCTTTCCGTTTTTTTAATAAATATTTGACTGTTTTATATATTGCATATGCTCCTAGCCCATACATGAGAGGCCCATTTACTACATTCCATGCCGATAGAGCTCCTTCCCCAAGTAATGATTTGGCGCTGTCTTTGGCTAATTCTTGTTTCCCAGGAATTAAATATTCCCACCATTTGTTGTTAAAATTTTCCTTGAGTCTTCCTGCTAATCCTTTTGCGATTTCTTTTCTATATTTGTGTTCTAATAAAGCATATCCTGTGGAGGCACCTACAAAAGGGAGGTGCTTTGTCGAATGTTTAATTATTCTTCTTAATGAACTTCCTTTTTTAGAAGATTTTGCATATTTTTTTAAGTATTCTGCATCTATTTCTCCTCTTTGAATCATTTCCCCTTCAACACCTTCTAAGAATTCATTTTTTTCTTTTCTTCCTAATTCATAATACATTTCAGGGACAGTCATGGTTCTTTTTATTTTAGGATGCTTGCTTGTAAAATAGTCAAGGTAACTTTCAAATGTATCTTTTGCATGAGTGTCTTTTAGTAAATTTTTGAAGTCAGGATTCTTCATTGTGCTTTTTCTAATCTTGGATGCAATTTTTTTAGGTTTTTGAGAAAAATTTTTAAATGGATTTTCTTGAAATTTGCTTTCTAAATTAGTTGGCATTTTTTTAAATAGGCAATATTTTATTTAAATCTTTGTTTATGGTCCTGCCAAGAATTGTGGGTCGCTTTGCTCTCCGTCGTCCGCCTAAATAGTCGAACGAAACTAGGTTCAATTCTTTTCATGGTCCTGCGCAGAATTGAACTGCGATTTTATCGAAGTCAGCGATACGTCTTAACCATTGGACTACAGGACCACATATTTATTTTTAGTTAGGAAATGTTTAAATATCTTTATTTCTATTAGATTATATGTTTGGGAAAAAAGAAATTATGCCAGGGATGGCTACAATTCCGGTGAAGGGGATGAATGTGTTTATATTTTTAGGTTTTCTTATTTTGGGGGCTTACTTTGTTAATTTTCCTTTTAATTTTATGAAAGTTCCAGAGTTTGTTTTGCAATATAATGCGTGGATAATTTTTGCAGGGGGAATTTTTATGCTTCTTGGTGCACTTTATTATTTTAAATCAAAACGAAGATAGTGTTTCTATCTCAATAAGATTTAAATATAGAATTTTCGTTGATGTTTTATGTTTAAATGGGGTGAAAATATTCGTGGACAGGTACCCAGCAAGGGGTACGAGAACCTGCCTAATAAAAAGGCGCAGGTTACAGTTTTTATTATAATTGGAGTTGTGCTTATTGCAGGAGTTGTTGCTTTTTTCGCGTTAAGAGATTCTGTTTCTGTTCAAAGTGTTCCTGCAAGCATAGAACCTATTTACAATAGTTTTTTATCTTGTTTGGAAAATGATGCGTATTCTGGAGTTTATATTTTAGAAACGCAAGCAGGTTATATTGATGTCCCTGATTTCGAATCTGGTTCGTCGTATATGCCTTTTTCAAATCATTTGGATTTCCTCGGCAATTCTGTTCCCTATTGGTATTATGTTTCTGGAAATGGAATTTCAAAAGAACAAATTCCTTCTAAAAATAAAATGGAAGATGAGTTGGCGAGATTTATAGAGGAGGAAATTGTTAATTGTAATTTGGAGGCTTATTATTCTCAAGGTGTTAAAGTTTTAAAAGGCGATCCAGAAGCAAGGGTTAATATTAGAGATAATGAAATTGAAATTAATTTAGATATGGATTTAAATGTAGAGAAAGGAGAAGATAATATTTTAATTAGAAATCATAATTTGGAAATAAAAACTCCTTTAGGGAAACTTTATGAATCTGCAAAGAAAATTTATGAAAAAGAACAAGATACTTTATTTTTAGAAGAATATGCTGTAGATAATTTAAGACTTTATGCTCCTGTCGACGGGGTTGAATTAAGTTGTGCCCCAAAGGTTTGGGTTATTGAGGAAGTTTTTGATGAGATGCAATTGGCTATTGAATCAAATACTCTTGCATTAAAATCAGATAATGGAAATTTTGATTTGCAAGAAAAAAATAATAAATATTTTGTTTTAGATTTAGATGTTGATGAGGATGTTAGATTTTTGAATTCACGAAATTGGCCTTATAGTTTTGAGGTTGATCCAACTGATGGGAATGTTTTAATTGGCGAGCCTGTTGGGAATCAAAAAGGATTGGGAGTTTTAGGATTTTGCTATGTGCCTTATCATTTTGTTTACAATGTTAAATATCCTGTTTTGGTCCAGCTTTTTTCTGGAGAAGATATGTTCCAGTTTCCAATGGCAGTTGTTTTGTTGGGTAATAATCCTAGGGAACCTCTTGATGCTAGTTCTATTGATTCAGAGTTGCCTGAATTGTGTGAATATCAAAATACTCCTATTAGAGTTAATGTTTATGATATGAAAATGAATTCAATTGATGCAGATATTTCTTATGAGTGTTTTGGAATTAATTGTAAGATTGGAGAAACTTCTGTAGGTTCTTTAGAAGGATATTTCCCCCAATGTGTTAATGGCTATGTTTTAGCAAAAGCAGATGGATATAAAGATGCAAGAGAAATGTATTCTACTACACAGGCTGGAGGGGTTGATGTTTTTATGGATAAACTTTATGATTTAGATATTGATTTGAATTTAGGTGGAAGTGATTATTTTGGCGATGCTGTTATTAGTTTTACTTCAGATGATTTTTCTAAGACTGTTATTTATCCTGAGCAAAAAACAGTTGAATTAAGTGAAGGAAATTATGAAATACAAGTTTATATTTATGAGGAGTCTTCTTTAACTTTGGCTGAGACAAAATCAGAAAAGTGTCTTGATGTTCCTGTTTCTGGAGTTGGAGGATTGTTTGGATTAACTAAAGAAGAATGTTATGATATTGAGATTCCTAGTCAGATTGTTTCAAATGCTTTGGCTGGGGGAGGAACTCAAACTCATTATGTTTTGGAAGATGAATTAGAATTTGCAAATACAATTAAAATTGGTGCTTCAAGTTTGCCTACCCCTAGAACATTGGAGCAATTACAAGATAATTATATTTTATATGAAAATAAAGGATTGGAGGTTGAGTTTCGATGAATGGTGCGAATAAATTTTTAAAAGTTGGAACATTTTTTTTAATTGGGATTTTATTAATGAGTTTTGTTCCTGCAAGTTATTCTCGATCAAGTCCACAATATGCTCGGCCAGGAAGTTCTTCTAGTTATAATTATGGTGCAAATGTTGAATTAAATCCTCAGGCAAGATTTGGTGAGGATATGTGTTCTGCAGGACAAGATTTTGTTTTGCAAATTCCTCCTGGAGGTTGTGAGCCAGCTATTGTTAGAAGTGATATGCTTGAGGAACAAAATATGCCTGTCTTTTGTCAAATTGCTGCTACAAAAATAAACCCATTAATTGATGTTAATGCAATTGATTATATTTCTTTTAAGGGAGAATACCCTGAGGGAGTTTCTGGGATTGGTTTTCATCCGGCGAGAGCTAATATTAAATCGTCGAGGGGGCAGTTATCTAATTCTCCTGTTTTAGAGAATATTGGTTATGCAGTTATTGTTTTGGATCAAAATAAAAATGAATCTTCGATGCCAGATTATGTTGAAGGAAGTGTGACTGCACATTTAAAATATGATATTGAAAATGCATTTGGAATTGGGAGGGCAACTTATTATCTTCCAGAATTAAGTGATGTTGAATGGGAGAATAATTATCAACAATATGGTTTTTGGAATGGAAAAGGTTTTTTGAGAACTGAAAATGTGGATGAGAATGGTGCAACTATTTCTGTTTATCAAGATGAATTTAATAAAATTGGAACTGTTCATTTAGAAGAAGGTGAAACTTCTCGGCAAATTCAGCTTCCGGGTTTTTATTGTATTGCTGGTTTGAATTTAAAGTTAGATGATATGTCTAATCCTGGGACTCGTGCAAGATTAAATATTGATGGTTCAATTACAGAGGTTGGAGAAAATGAAAGATTTTTAGATGATAAATGTCAAATAAGAGGAGCTCCAGATAAGAATGGGCTTTCTGAAAAAATTTCTGTTTCTTGTAGAACAGATGAAGGTACTAAGAATTTTGATTTGGCAATTAGTCCGAGCGTTAGTTTAAGTGTAAAGGGAGAGGTATTTAAGGATTATAGTATTGGAGATATTTTAGCTTCTGTAAATTCAGATGGGAAAGTAAGAAATGTTTTTTTGGGATATATTGGTGAAAATAGTGAGGGGAAAAAATATATTATTCCTGTTGTAAGTACAGAAACTACAAAAGAAGGATTTCTTAATTCTTTGGATTATGATTTGGCAAATAAGTGGGGGGATATGTCTGTAATATTAGATGGTAGCCTTTTAGATATACTTAAGGCTGGGGGATTGAATGTTGCGAATATTGGTGCTGCAATTGGTGCTGGAACAGATTTAGGAAAACCTATAATTGAAAAGAATACAAGTAATGCAGAATTTTTATTTGATTCTGTTGGGAAACAAGCTTCTGGGGCTGGTTTGGTTGGGATGTCTGCTGCTGCTTTGACGCTTTTTTTTGGAGGAGGAATTGTATTAATTCCATTAGCTGCTTTGGTTTTTTCTTTTGCTGGGTATGGAGTATTCCAAAAAATATTGGCAAGGCCTTCAATTGCTCCAATAAGTATAGAATTTAAAAGTTTAACTTCTCCTGGAGATGCGCAGTTTAAAAGTAATAATTTTAGGCTTAATTTTGAAAGTGCAATAAAAGATTATAAGGCTGTTGCAAATAATTTTCCAAATGTTCCTGGTTCTAAGATTAAGAAAGGGGATTTAGGTTATCAGTCTGCTGGAGAAGAGGCGTTGATTAAAGCAATTACTTTGTCTGCGGAAACAGAACAGATTGCAACAATGAGAACATTGTGTGAAGATTTTAAGCAGTTGTATCCTGATTCTAATTTTTATCCTACAGGGAGTTGTGATAACCCATCTTATCTTATTGAAAGTTCTGAATCTACAAGTCGTTTGGTTTCAGTTAATGGGGAGGTTAAGGCAATTAAATTTGAAGGAATTTCTCAACCAACATTTGAAGAATTTGGAGCTGTTGTTGGTATTCGTGGGGCATCTGGTGGAACTTATGATGATCCTCATCGAGAGCTTACAAAAGGGCAAAGAGTTTATTTATCTGAAAAAGAATTTTTTGAATTAGATAGAATTGAAGATGATTATATTATTGTTAAAGCATCTCTTGCGCCAAAAGGGAATTGGGAAAAATGGGTTGCTGGGCAAGCTACAAGTTATAGAATTGAATTAGGCAAATATCAAATTCTTGGAGGCCATGAAAATTATGAAGTTAAATTAAATAAAATTAATTTAGAGAAGCAGGCAAAAATTTCTGTTCTTCCAAAAATAGAAAATGCAGGAACTGAAGCTAATTTTAGTTTTAAAATTGGAATTGAAAAAAGAGCGATTCAACTTTCTCCTAAGCAAACAGAGGATAGAATTAAAAAATTAGAAGAATATTCTAAGCAGTGGAAAGAAATTTCAGAAAATCTTGGGAATGTTATTAAGGGATTTAAGGGTGCTTGTTTAGGTATTGGCGCAATGTTAACTGTGAAGAATTTTTTTGGAGGATTGGATGGTACTGCAATTGCAAGACAAGAAACAATGCAAGGGGAAAATGGGTGGATAAAATTATGTGATACTGCGGCAAAGACTGACTTGTTGTTTGATAAAAGTGTTTCGTATGTAAATGTTGATGATTGTTTGAATCAAAATAACGAGGCTGTTGAAAAAGATGTTAAAATTATTAAAGGAGTGATGGCGTCTCAGGGAAGTGAGGAGCGTAAAGTTACTGAAGATACTATTCGTGATGGTGCGTCTTTAGAAAATGTTGGTTTTAGGTTGGAAGGGAGCTTGGATGAAAATACAAGGTCTGCTTTAACTGCTCAAGGATATAAGGATGGTTTAGTTACAATGAGTCAAGCAAGAGATTTAGATAGATTACATGAGCTTGCAAATAATCCTGATGTTAGTGATAATATTAGAAATATGTCTGCTGCAAAAAGAGATTCTATTTTAGAGAGTATTTCAAAGAATGCACAAAGTTATAAGGCAGTTTTGGAAGCAGATAAAAGAGATAAGGAGAATAATCTTGATGGTATGTTAACAAATAATTATGATGATAAAAGAAGAGTTGTTGGAAGATATAATGGATTTATTATGCCGGCTGGAAAATTAGGAGAAATTCCTGGTCATTCTAAGATTACTAAAGTTGTTTTAGATGAGCAGGTATATTATGTTTCTCTTGAAGAAGGTGGTTTAGGAGATAATCTTAAAATTAAAGATATTTATGATTTAAATGGAATTAAGGCTGATGATGTATTTTCTTCAAAAATAAGGGGGAGATATACTTCTTTTAAATTATATGATGCGTCTTCTTATCAGAATCCAATGAATTCTATTGATAAAAGAATTAGATATTTTGAAACTGCGCCTTATCAAGGATTGCCTGCGGTTGTGCCCTTTGATACTTCTCATGGTTGGTATGTTCGTGTAAAGCAAACATTGGGTGCTTCGGGGAATATTAGAGCTTATGATGACTCTGGAAGAGCAGGAAGTTTTTATTTATGTAATGTTATGAAAGATAAAAGAATTGCTTCAGATATTGGTTCTGGCGACGATGAATGTATGAAGTTTAATCCTGCCACAGGGCAAGTATATGGAACTTTCCCTGGTTTAGATGAAAAAGATACAAGTGCTAAAGTTAATTGTGCAATTGATGCAATTGATAGTGCAGAAAAGGCTTCTAGTAAAAAAGGTGGGACAAGTGTTAGTTTAAGATATTGTGGGAAGAGTGAAACAATTGCTGTTGGTGAGCCTGCTTCAAATACTCCTGAGTTTCAATGTCAGAATTTTATGTCGCCAAAGGATTGTTGGATTTTATTTAATGCTTGTGATCCTGTAATTTGCCCTACAAGTAGATGTGATTTTGGAGGAACTTATCCTGTTAAGAATGTTATTCAGTCTGGAATTATTGGGAGTATTGCTTTATGTTTACCAAATGTTAAAGAGAAAATTGTTGTGCCTGTTTGTTTGACTGGGATTAAAGCTGGTATTGATGGGTTACTTTCTATGTTGGATAGCTATAGTGGGTGTTTGCAAAATAGTTTAGATACTGGAGAGACAACTGGAGTTTGTGACGAGATTCATAGTATTTATTTGTGTGAGTTTTTATGGAAGCAGTCGTTGCCTTTGTTTAAGTTGGGGGTTCCTAAATTATTGGAGTTTGCAACTGGGCAAGGCATGAGAGGTGGTGGGGAATATTTGAATGTTCAAAGTGCTTGGGAAAATGCAGATAATTCTATAAACTTTTTTACTCAGCAATATGGTGCAAATTCTTTTACTGCATTTAAGGCGCGGTCAACTGAAGAAGTTGGTTCAGAAGTTTGTAAAGTTTCAATTTCTGCGCGTTATCCTGTGAGTGGAATTTTCTTTGATAATTTACTTGAGCCAGATTCACCTGCTCAATTTCATGGATGGTTTAGTGAAGATACTTTGACAACAGCGACGGTGCCTCCGACTTCACAGTATCATGTGTACTATCATATTTTTGCTGGGAATGACCAAGGCGTTTCTTACAAGGTTTATCTTAGTGGTGCTGACGAAGGTGGTTTTTATGAAGATGTTGGAACAATAACTATTGATTCTGGATTTATTGCAAAGGGTGAGACTGCAGATGAGAAAAAAGATTTTCCTGCGCCTGCAAATTATAAGCAATTATGTATTAGTGTTAATAATCAAGTAGAGTGTGGTTTTGGGAAAGTGTCGACGTCGTTTGCTGTTGATTATGCAGAGGAGATGTACTCTTCTGACCAGTCTTCTAAAAAAGCTACAACAACAAGTGAGTGTGAAGCTGGTTCTGAAAGTGCTTGGGAATTGTTGAATCCAAATGTTCAGCAAGGTGTTGAAAATACAATTAATCCTGATTTGTATAATCATGGAATAATTAGAGTTTGTTCAACTTCTAGCCCAGGGAAAGCAACAGATGTAAAGGTTGGCGGGTCAGAGGCAAGATGGTTAGATGTTGGTTATTGTGATAATGAAAATGTTAGATGTTGGTTAGATACAGAGTCTGTTAAAAATACTGTGAAAGATTTGGACTTGGAGAGTCAGGCAATTAAGGAAGCGATTAATAGTCATATGGCACAGTTAGATGCAATGGATGATGTGGTTACTGAAAAGAAATTTATTAATGAATTGCAGCCGGAGATTGAGAAACAAGTAGTGATGGATGGAAATATTATGGCTAAAGCAAGTGCAATTAAAGTGGTTAATTTTATTACTTTAGATTTGATTTCAAAAACTTTAATGAATGAAAATAAGGTTTGGTTGTATTTGAAAAGAGCTGATGCATTTTATTCTTTGGCGAAACATGAGCATGATAGGATTAAAATTGAGGAGGCTTCTAATCCAGTTACTCCAGATGATGGTGGGGTTGTTGAGGAGAAGAAGGGGTTGTTGAAGAGAGCTAAGGATAAGCTTGAGAGACTTCTTTATTTTGGAAATACAAGAGGTGAGGATGTAAGTCGACTTATTTTACATTATACTGGGGGGTCAACTGCTGATTCTGCCATTGAGACTCTGATTGGGAGGAATCTTAGTGTTCATTATATTTCTGAGAGAGATGGTTCCTTGACTAAATTAGTTCCTGAAGAAAAGGTTGCTTATCATGCTTCAGGTGCTAATGAAAATTCTATTGGAATAGAGATTGTTAATTTGGGGTGGCAATGTGGGGATGCTTCTTTTAAGTCATCTTGTGAAGATGTTGGTCAAGGGGCTAGTTCTTCATCGTTAGTAGCATATAATAATTGGGATAGTGCGGTGGGTTGTAAAAATGAGTTTGATGGAAAAGTTTGGCAAAAATATCCTTCTGAACAGATTGATTCTATTGCTAAACTTTCTGCTTGTATTTTAAAAAGAAACCCTAAAATACTTTTGAATAGAGATCATATTATTGGGCATGATGAAGTTAAGGTTGGCAAGGAGTGTAGAAAACAGGACCCTGGCCCAGCTTTTCCGTGGGAGGAATTTATGCAAAAAGTAAAAAGTTATGAAAATATTGATTGTGATACTATGGACATTACTGTTTATGAGTTAGAGGAGGATTCTGAAAGTGTGGGGTTAGTCATTTCCGTACTAACAGGGGAAGAGATAATTGATTTTGATTTTTTAGGAATTTCTATTCAAGTAGGAAATGATTATAAAGGCAATTTTGAATGTGTTGTTGATAAATTGAATTCTGATTCTGTTTGCAAAAATAGTTATGTTTTGAAATCAGATTATATTGTTGGTTTTGAAGATAGGCAAAGTGTTAGTGGGGGGATAAGCAAGCATGCTTATGGAAGTGCAATTGATATCAATCAAAAAGATAACCCTTATTGTAAAAAAGATGGGGAATCTTGTTGTGGGGAAGTTGGTTGTTGTAAACAAGATTCTGCTACTAATTCTAGAAATACTGGAGAGTGTTCGCCTTCTGATTGTAGTGCAAATTGGGAAGAAATATGTAAACAAGCAATAGTGGATGGCAAAGGAAATCCCCCTTTAGTTACAGATATTCCTTCTTGTTGGGTTAAAAAATTTACAGATTGTGGATTTGATTGGGGGGGGGATTGGAGTTCTATTAAAGATCCTCAGCATTTTGAAGTTGTGAATAAAATTAATTCTCAAGAAAAAAAAGAAGTTAAAAAAGAAATAGTTTTTTCTCCTGATTCTCCTGTTTTTGAATTTAAAGATGGAACTGAAGCTAAAAATTTATATTATCAATATCAAAATGAGAAATGGGTTTGGACTTTTGTAAATGGGCAGTCTCCCTCTTGGAAAGATGGTGTTGGTGATTTTAAAGAGGAACTTAATATTCAAGATAGAGATAGAATTAATAACATTGTTGGGAAAAATTATGATGATGGGATTAAATTTTTAATGGAAGATACTATTGAAAAGGGTAAAAAATGGTGGAGCTTCCCAGACCTTTCTACTGGAACATTAGATGAAACTGTTATATTTCTTTATTCTGGATTTTTTAGAATTGGCGAATCTAATAATAAAATATATTTTAAATTTTATAATGGTAGGTGGGTATGGGCGTTAAAAAATAAAGAGACTTATTTAACAAATTGGGATCAAGATAAAGATTTTGAGAAGAATTCTTATAATCCTAAATATCGGTCTCTTGTGGAGTCTCTTGTCGGGAAAACAGAAATTGAAGGTGCGAAGATTCTTTTTGATCTTAAGGAAGATGGTGGTTTTTATTCAACTACAACTACAACTTCTACGACAACAACTTCGTCGTCTTCAACAACTACAACTACTCCTTCGTCGTCAACGACAACAACTATTCCTCCTGAATCAAGTTCTTCTTGTGATATTGTTTCCGAAGGAACCCCGATGAAGATTTCTACTTATGACCCTTGTTTATCTAAAGAAGAAATTAGGAAAATTTTGGAGATAATCCCTGGGAATCCTTTAATTGGGTTGGAGGAGATTATTTATAAAAAAGGTTTGACTTTTAGTGTTGATTCTTCAGTTGTTCTTGCTTTTTTTAAAGAATTATCTAAATTTGGGATAGAATCTATTTGCAATAATTTATCTCAAACTAAAAATCCTGGAGGGATTTATTTTATTGGGGAATCAGAATACTTTTCTGAAGGAGATTATTATGAATCTCCTTGTAATTATGAGAAAGATCTTTCTGAACATATAAAATATATAAAATATTCTTCTTGGGAGGAAGGGATTACTGAGATGGTTTATGGTTTTTATTCTGAGCAGAATTCTAAA
Source organism: Candidatus Woesearchaeota archaeon (assembly GCA_964482075.1). GTDB lineage: Archaea > Nanobdellota > Nanobdellia > Pacearchaeales > GW2011-AR1 > CAYZVU01. The sequence continues at coordinate 11,558 of CAYZVU010000017.1, forward strand.
ACAGTTGAAGGTTTAAGTGAAAAATATTGTTCTTATTTGGGATGTGATAAGGAAGAATTTGTTAAAAATATTCGGGCAGACGTTAATAAATGGAGAGCTAAGGATTTCATCTAATCTTTCAACTCCAAAACTTCATAATAATTAGTTCCTTTTTTTCTTTCATTTACGAAAGTTAAAACATAATCTCCTCTTATAAGAAATTCTCCTTCAGGGGTTTCTATGAATTTTGCTCCTTTGAAAGGAATTGCTTGGAAATGGCATTCGCTTGTTGAGGCGATGTCATTGTCATTTCTTGAAACATCCACTATTACTTCTCCAACTCCAGGTATATTATATACTGGTAATTCTATTTTTCCTCTTTTTGTTTCATATATAATTTTTTTAACTTTTTCTCTTATTTTTTTATTTACTTTTTTTGGGTCTAATTTTATTTCTTTTCTTCCTGCTTTTGAAAGTATAAACGCCCATCCAGTTATTTTTGTTTCACTTGTTTCAATATCGCTTTCAAAGCCTCTGTGGTCGTCACGGCAGTAAGTAATCATTTGTCCTTCATTATTTTTTATTAAGGCATATCTTCTTTCTGGAAATCTTTTGTCAGGTATAAATTCATCCATTTTACTCACTTTAATTTTTTTCTCTACTTCCTGAGTGCCTTCAATTGTGCCAGTCATTTTTATTTTTTCTCCTGAAAATGCGCATCCTGTTGCAAGGTATAATGGTATTAGTGTAGCTATTGCGGTGTTTCTAAGTGCTTTTTTTGTTGGTAAATATTGTGCTGCAGAAGAAACATAATTTCCAATAGTTTTTATTGATTTCTTGGCTTGGGTAAATAAATTTTCTAGTGCTTTCATGTTTATCCGAATTTTTGATTATTTATAAATCTTTCGTTTGTTGTAATTCAGAAGTTGTGACATAGTTAGGATAAATGCAGATATAAATCAAATAAAAATAAATGCAGATGCAAGGATTTGAACCTTGGTAAGCATAAGCTACGAGGTCCTAAACCTCGCCCGTTTGACCACTCCGGCACATCTGCGTTAATATAGAATTTTTTGTAAGTATAAAAATGTTTAGAATTATCTTATAATTTAGAATTCTTTTTCTTTTTTGCAAATTCTTTTTCTTTTGCCTTTATCTTTTCTTCTAAGTTAAGTTTTTCAATTAATTCTTTATATCTATTTCTTATTGTGACTTCTGTGATTCCTGCAATGTCCGCAACTTCTCTTTGTGTCTTTTTTTCGTCGTTCATTAATGCAGCGACGTATAATGCTGCTGCTGAAATTCCTGCAGGGCCTCGTCCTGAGGTGAGTTCTATTGCCTCTGCTTTTCTTAGTACACTTAATGCTTCATTTTGTGTTTTTGGAGATAATTTTAAGACAGATGAAAATCTTGAAATGTAATCTTTTGGAGAAGATTGTTTTACTTTAATTTTAAGTTTTCTTATTATGAATCTGTATGTTCGTCCGATTTCTTTTCTTTCAACATCTGATGCTGTTGCCATTTCATCTAATGTTCTTGGGATGTTATAAGATCGACATGCTGTATAAAGGCAGGCCGCAATTACTGATTCCATTGATCGTCCTCGAACTAAACCTCTTTGTAGAACATAATTATAGATTCTTGCAGCTTCGTCTCTTATCACGTTTGGAAGGTTTAGGTAAGATGCCGTTACTCTTAATTCTGCCATTGCAAGCCGTAGGTTTCTTTCAATTGAAGTTGATACTCTTTCTTGCCATTTTTTTAGTCTTAGAAATTTTCTTGTTTGTCCTGCTTCTAATTTATAGATGTCTGAGATTTCTCCAACATTTGTTGTTAAACCTTTGTCGAATTTTTGCATTGAAATTGGTGCTCCAGATCTACCTTTTTTTTCAGATTTGTCGAATTTACCAGATAAATCAACACCAGTATCTACCATTTTCTCCTCGACGACTAGTCCACAATCATTACAGATAATTTCTCCTAGATGAGGATCATAGGTGAGGTTTATGCTTTCGCATTCTGGACATTTTTTTACGCCGGCCATTTTAGAATTTTTGTTATGTTTTAGTTAATAGTAAACTTTATAAATAAAAAGAGAGCAAATACTTTTATAAAGCTTTAGGTTTGTGTTTTTTAAAAAAGTAGTGAAAATTATTTTATTAAAATCCCATTTAATGTTCCTTCTTGGGTTGGACGGCTTGTAACTTTAGCTTTCCCGAGTTCTGTTTCTACAATTGTGCCTTTTGTTAGAATATTTTGTCGTGCAAGGAATCTGTTTGATGGTGTTTCAATAACATTTTTTATTTCAATTTTTTTTGTTTTTTTGTCTTTGTCTTGGATGTTTATGAATTTTGCTTTAAGTAAAAATGTTTTTGTATTCCCACCTTTAGTTCTTTTTGTTTTTCTTTTGTCTTCGCCTATTTTTATTATTCTTCTTTGTCCAGCTGATTCGTCTTTCTTTTTCTTTCTGTTTTGAATGTACTTTCCGCCTGAGATTTTTTTGCCTTTCTTTGTTGTCATATTTTATGGAGAGGATTTTGGTTTTTAAAGATTTGGTTTGGGAAAGTTTATAAATACTTTCTGAGATTGTCTCTTATGGCATCGTTACGGAATATAATTATTGGGGCTTTGTTCGGCTTAGTTTTTGCTCAGTGTGATGTTGATAAGGGGAAAAATTTTATAAGTTGTCAAGAAGGGTATGATTCTAGGGTGGTTAGTTGTGAGAAGTTGAATAATTATGCTCAGAGAAAGAATTGTAAAGGGAATGCTTATCTTTATCGAGGCAGATGTTATAATCTTAATAAAAATTGATATAATATATTGTCTATGACATATTTTATTAAGAGGACTTTGGGGTTAAAAGTATTTTTTTTTGAAATCTTTCGGAAGGTTTATAAGTTGGTGGCCTTTATAGTTTTTAATTAATAAAATGCTTTGCACACTTTTACTTGGACTTGTTGGATTGGTTTGTAGTTATGTCCTTTTTAGTGCACTTCCAAATATTTGTGATATAATGGTTTGTGAATTTTTAGCCAATGTTTTTCCTCCATTTATTTTTACTTTGAGTGTAATACTTGGAATTGGTCTAGATGTTTTAAGGAAACGAAAAAAAGAAGAGTGAATATTATCCAAATCTTTAAAAACTAATTAGTTTAGTTCTTTTTATGGTAAATGGAATAGAGAGACCTTTGGATTTGTTGAACATATCTAAGGGAAAAGAAGTGCTTGTGCAACTTCGAAACGGAAAGCAATTTACAGGAACTTTGTTGGCATTTGATATCCACATTAATGTGGTATTGGATAATACAAAGGAAATGCAAGACGGCGAAATGAAAAAAAGTCTAGGTGTGACTTTTGTTCGTGGGGCTGAAGTGCTTTTTATTTCGCCTGCATCGACAGCGCTTAATTAATTGTGTTATACCTTTAGTTTTCACACGGTAGAATTCTAAGAGGGTTAGTCGTAGTGGGAAGTTTATTAAATTGAGAAATCTTATTTATCTTATGGCTTCAAAAATAAAAGTTACATTTTTAGGAACAGCAGGGCAGATGCCTTCGGCTAGACGTAATCATAGTTCTATGCTTCTGAGTTATGAGGGTGAGAATATTTTGGTTGATTGTGGAGAAGGAACGCAAAGACAATTTAGGAAAGCACATTTGAATCCTTGTAAGGTTACTAGAATTTTAATTACTCACTGGCATGGGGATCATGTTTTTGGATTGCCTGGTTTTTTGTCGACTCTTGCTCTTAGTGGTTATAATAAAACACTTTATCTTTATGGTCCGAGAGGAACAAAAAGCTTTATGAATGATTTGTTGAAGATTTTTAAATTTACAAGAGAATATAAAATTGAAGTTAAGGAGGTTTCTGGGAAGTTCTTAGATATGAAAGATTTTTATTTGGAGGCTGAAAAGATGGAACATGGTATTCCAACTAATGCTTATTGTTTTGTGAAGAAGGGTTTGTTGAGAATTGATAAGAAAAAATTGAAGAAGTTTAAGATTAGTGCAGGGCTGCATTTGCAGAATTTGAAAAATGGAAAAGATATTTCATATAAGAGTAAAAAGTATAAAGTTAAAGATTTGACTTTTAAAGACGAGGACAAGAAAATTTGTTTTGTTTTAGATACTAAAAAGAATGCGCGGATTGTTGGGTTTACGAAGAATTCTGATGTTCTTGTTTGTGAGTCGAGTTTTGGAGAGGAGCTTTTGGAGAAGGCAAAGGAGCATTTGCATTTAACTGCTGGGCAGGCTGCAGATATTGCGAAGAAAGCGAAGGTTGGAAAGTTGTTATTGACGCATATTGGTGGACGATATGAAAATAATCCTAAGCAATTAGAGAAAGAAGCTCGTAAGATTTTTAAGAAAACAGATGTTATGAATGATTTTGATACTGTTGATGTAGAATAGAAAGATTTTAAATACAATTATTTCTTGTTTAATTAATGGCCCGGTAACTCAGTCTGGATAGAGTGTCAGCCTTCTAAGCTGAAAGTCG
>CAYZVU010000018.1:0-15320 GCA_964482075.1 Candidatus Woesearchaeota archaeon
TCTGCTCTCTAACTTCCTTAAAAATTTCAACAGGATATTTAAATTTCTTAACCAGATCCAAAGCCTTCTTCTGCCCAATTCTAGGAACCCCCTTAGGATTATAATCTGTCCCAACCAAAATTCCCAAACAAATCAACTGATCTAAATTAATCCCCAATGAATTCAAAACACTATCTAACTCAATTAGCTCCAGGTTTACTTCAACATATCCTGAAAAAGTTTTTCTTCTCCTCGCCAAAGTTAAATTTCTAATTAGTTTAGAAGCACCAAAAAGCAAACTATCATAATCTTGACTCGCGCTTGCATAAATTTCATTTTTAATTTTACAAAGATACGCAGCCTCAGCCTCACCTTCTGAAGGAGCCTGGACAACACCAATTCCCATTGCCTCTAAAAGTTCCTTACTCTCCCGAATCATATCATCATCAAGCCTAAGCAATTGCGAAGAATATTTTCTCATTAATTCAGTATCATCTTTTTGCTTTGCTTCTTCATACCTCCCCTCTGCCACATCACGAACTTTTTTCCTCTTCTTCCACGTCCGAGCCTTCAACGCAGGCGCCTCACCATCAAAAACATAAATCATCCTAATATCCTCAGATAATAAAGCAATATTCCTATAAAAAATCCCAGATAAATGACTTGTAATTCTTCGCTCATCATCCATCAAAGGCGTGCCATCTGGTTGCCGGACAGAAGACAAAAACTGATACAAAGAATTAAACGCATCAACACAAATAATCTGTCCCTTCAGGTCTGAAATATCAATTTCTTTCCGCGGAATAATATCTTTTATAACTAATCCCATAGAATAATGTAAAAAAAGAATTATTTATATTTATTCATTTTGAAAATCAATAAAATCTACTACATTAAACGGTTTAAATTTCAAAAATTGAGAAAATTCATTCTTCTCTAAACACTCTATTCTCAAAGGCGATATTGCTTTTCCTAAATTATAAATAATATCCTCAAGAATACTTCTAGGAGTATCATCACTATCCAAAGGTGCTGTATAAATTGTAACTGCCTCCCCTCCAAAATATGCTCTCCCAATAATAAGACGCCCAAACCCTTGGACAAAAGTTCCAGAAGAATACTCTATTTTAAAATTCCCCTCATATCCCACTAAGGCTCGTTCAGTTACAAGGGCCAACCCATACTCTGAAGAATTACTTTTAGATGTCCCCAACTTTCCCCTAACATCTAACAATTTTTTCTCCTTCCACCGAGAAAAAAAATCTTCCCCAACCAATTCCATATTTGGATTCCCTTTAATTTCACCTTCTCTACCATATAATTTATCCCCATCTTTTCTCACAAATTCCTCCTTCAATAAATTAGACTTATCTTTAGGGGCTGACCAATCAAAATCTTCTTGTCTCATAAAACCTTAAATCCCCTTACCCTTTTAAATTTTCTCCCATCTCAAAAATTAAAATAGTTATGAATACCATATCTTGTATAAAAAAGATAATTAATTATAAAAACTCTTAACACATTCTTTAATTATGAGAACAAAATTCGCCCCAATAAATTATGATTATTTTGACTATCAAGGAAGAAACTATGCCATTTTAATAGGAAGAGATGATGCAGGGAAAAGACTCTGTGTAATTGATTCCTGCGATGTTTATTTATGGGCAGTTTTAGAAGAAAATCTTAATAAAAAAAATATTGATAATTTAATAAAAAAAATTAGTAAAATTAAATTAAATGTAAAAGGAAGAAACACAAAGGTTGAAAAGGTTGAACTTCATAAAAAAAGATTCTTAGACAAAGATGTAAAGGCACTAAAAATTTTCGCAACAAACTATAAAGATTTACACGACATCGCAAGTTGCTTAAAATTAGACGGAATTACAAAACGAAGAGGTCATGACCTTGGATATATAACACACTACATCATCGAAAAAAAAATAGAACCATTAAAGTGGTATGAAATTGAAGGAGAGTTCCTAAATAATTCTTTAGAATTTGGGGGAATAGATATGGCTTATGAGACAACTACTTGCCTAAAATTAAATAAATCAAAAGAAATAAAATCTGAAAAATTCAACCCAAAAGTCTTAGCATATGATATTGAAACAGATAGCCTAAAAATAGGAGAAGGAGAAATTCTAATGGTATCTTTAGTAGGAGAAAATTTCCAAAAAGTTATATCTTGGAAAAAAACAAAAAATCCACAAAAATATGTAGAATTTGTAGAAGACGAAGCAGAGCTTTTAGAAAAATTCATCGAATATGTAAAAGAATTTTCTCCAGATATTCTCACAGGATATTTTTCAGACGGATTTGATTTACCATATCTCAAAGCAAGGGCAGATAAGCATAAAATTAGATTAAATTTAGGATTAGATAATTCTCAACCAAAATTTTCTCGCGGGACAAGCATCACTGGAAAAATAAAAGGGATTGTCCACGTAGATATTTTAAAATTCATACGCACAGTTTACGCTCAATATATGCAATCAGAAACTCTGAAACTAAATGATGTTGCAAGAGAATTTCTTGGGGACACAAAAAAAGAATTCGATGCCCATAACCTAAAAGGAGAAATAAACTGGAAAGATTTCTATGAATACAATTTACACGACTCTGTTTTAACTCTCGCGCTATTTGAAAAATTCTGGCCAGACATGCTAGAATTTGTTAAAACAATTAAAGAACCACTATTCAGTCTATCACGAGCAGGACTATCAAAATACGTCGACTCATACATCTTACACAATTTAGAAAATTATAATGAAATCCCTGAAAGACGACCAGGCTATGATGAAACAAATGAAAGAAAAATTCAAAGAAAAGTAGAAGGCGCATTTGTATTTGAACCAAAACCAGGGCTATACAATAACATCGCAATATTTGATTTCACCTCTATGCACACAAGTATAATTATTTCAATGAATATTTCAAGCTCAACCTTATTAGAAAAACCACAAAAATCTGCAACAAACATAGAAGTTGGAGACAAAAAATATTATTATTCAAAAGAAAAAGGATTTTTCCCAAAATTAGTTCAAGGTCTTTTTGAACAAAGAAAAAAATTCAAAACAGAATACAAAAAAAATCCAAACATCTTCACAAAAGCACGAAGCAATGCATTCAAAGTTTTATCTGCCTCAATCCATGGCTACATAGGATTTTTTGGTGCAAGATATTATTCACGAGAAGCATCTGCATCTATCCTAGCATTTGTTAGAAAATTTAACAAAGAAACAATAGATAAAATTCAAAAAGAAGGATTTGAAGTCATCTTTGGAGATACAGACAGTGTAGGATTTTTAATTAATAAAAAAAATAAACCAGAAATTAAAGATTTTTTAAAAAAATTAAATTCAGAATTACCCGGGATTATGGAACTAGAATTAGAAGGATTTTTTAAAAGAGGCTTATGGGTTACAAAAAGAAGTGGGAAAACAGGTGCAAAGAAAAAATATGCAATCATAGATGAAAAAGAAAATATGAAAATAAGAGGATTTGAAACAGTTCGTCGCGATTGGTGTAAATTAGCAAGAGAAATTCAAAACAGAATACTAAGAAAAATCCTAATTGAAGGGAATGAAAAAAAATCACTAGAATATGTTAAAAAAATTATTAAAAAACTAAAAGATAGAGAAATCCCAAAAGAAGACTTAATAATAAGAACTCAATTAAAAAAAGAATTGTCAGAATATATTGCTCAAGGCCCCCACGTAGTTGCTGCAAAAAAAATGAAAGCTCAAGAAATCCCAATTGCTCAAGGAGGATTAGTAGAATATTTTATTGCAGAAACAAAGGAGAAAAAGAAACTAGTAAGAGATGGGGTCATGCTCCCCCATGAAAAGGCAAACTACGATATTGAATATTATTTAAAACACCAAATTCTTCCAGCAATTGAAAATATTTTCCAAGTTTTTGATATTAACATCACAGAATTAGTAGAAGGCAAAAAACAGATGACATTAAAAGATTTCTAAATCAAAATCCCATACAAAACACATAAAATAATAACCACAGAAGCAACTATATTTTTCCAATTCATTTTTTCTTTCAAAAACCAATGTGCAAAAAGATAAACAAAAATTGGGCCAAGCATTATTACCAAAGTTGTAGAAACAATCCCTAATGAAAGATATCCATAATAAAGAATTAATCTATATACAACCCATCCTCCCCCTAACCCGAAAATTCCAAATTTTGTTTTAGTATTAATTTTGCTAAATTTAGGCCTAAAGAAAAAAAAGCCCAAAAATAAAATCCCAAGACATCTAAGGAAATAGAAACTTACTGGAGAATAAAAATCAAGAATTAATTTTGCCAAGACAAGTTCCAATGCATAAAAAAAACTTCCCATTATCGCTGCAACAAAATATTTACTAAACTTCAAATGATGATTCTCAACATGAGAAAAAATTAAAGCCATCCCAGCAATAATCGCAGGAATAATTATTTTAAAATTTCTTTCATAAAGTCCCTCCCCAAAAATAAAACTAAAAATAACTGCAAGTAAAATAACAAAAAGAGGTTCCATCACTTTCGCAGGCTCAATTTGATTTATCTTAGCACCCTTCAAAGCATAATGAGCAAACAGATTGGCAATAATTGAAAAGAAAACAATCATAATAAAAATAAAAATATTCTGAGGCAAAAGAGCCGGAGATTCAAATTTCCAAAAAAACCAAAAAAAAGGAAGCATAATAAGAACAACTGCAAAAAAACTAGCCACAAGATAAAGTTCAATATTAAGTTTTTTATTTTTAAGTATTTGCTTCGCCCCAATAGTCGTACCTGCTAAAGACAATGCCCCTAAAACTGGAAGCCAATACATATTACTTAAACACCTCTTTCATAACAACAAATATGAAAAAGAGTTTAAAAAATTATGCGCGAGCCGGGGTTTGCGGCCTCGAAGAGGTCATCCCTTGGGGAACCCTTGGGTGAAAATCCAAAATGCGCGAGCCGGGATTTGAACCCGGGCCACCTCGTTGGCAACGAGATATTCTAACCACTGAACTACTCACGCTTAAAATATTATATAATAAAGGCTTTAAAAATTTATTCAAATGGTCCCAGTCGGAATCGAACCGACGATCTTCTCGGTGTAAACGAGACGTCATAACCACTAGACCATGGGACCTTAATATCAATAAAAACCCTCAGCTTTTAAAACTTACTCCAAAAACTTAATATATAATGTTACTTCTTTAGAAAGATAACATACCAAAACTTTATAAATCCAATAATACATAAAACAAAATGCTAGACTTAGAAACTATAACTCATTTAGGAGAAAACTTAATACAAAACACTGCATTAGTAGCCATGGCTGGTGTTGTAAGCGCAACAGCCTTGTATACTGGAATAAGTTATATTGCAGGAATCTGGCCTTGGATTAGAAAAACCGAAGACCAGCCATTTTATGTTCCTACAAATTTCTTTACTGGAAAATTTGGACCTATGAAAGAATTTCCTGGAACAAACTTAGTTATATCCCCATTTCTAAAAGTTTCAAAAATTAAAGAAGGTCCAAAAAAAGGAGAATTAGTAAAAATCCCAGGGGATGTCCAACAAATCGATATTAATAATTTTGAAGTTTTAAATTCCGACGCCATGGGAGGGACATATGGCAAAGTGCAAATAACATACGAACATCCAGATAAAAAATCTGCCTGGGATTTTCAAAGAAAAGTAGGAGGAGACATCTCTAAAGTTCAAGAAATAATAACCGGCAAAATACAAGCAAAATTTGGTGGAAGTAAGGAAGCAGAATTTTTAGAAAAACAACAAGAATATTGCCAAGAAGTAGTAAATAAATTAAATAAATTTTTCCAAAAAAAATATGGAGTTTTAATTAGAAATATTTCTTTAACTGAATTCGCCCCAAGCAGCCAATTAGAAGAAGTCATCTCAGAAGAATTCACAGCTAAGAAAAAAGCTCAAGCTGCAAGAATACAAGCAGAAGCAACCAAAGAAATTGCAATTGAATATATAGAAACTGCAGAACGATATAAAAAAGCAGGCTCAAAAGAAGATACAGGAGACATTGCATTGATACTTCAAGGAAGGGATAATATAGAATCAATCGCCGGGAATCCGAATATAAACACAATTCTTTCCACTTCTCCAGATCAAAGATATCTTCCTATCCCGCAGAGTAAACCTAATGAAGAGTAAATCTCATCCGAACATTTAAAAACATTAAATTCATTTTCCCCCTATGGAAAAATCAGATTCTCAAGAAATTCCAGGAATGAAAATAGATAATAAATATAAAAAAAATTCTATAATGCCTGAAGATCCTGAAAAAGTTCAAAAAGAAATGCAAAAGACAAAAAAAGAACTTGAAAAAATAAAATCATTTATTCTTAAAAAATACCCCTATACTCAAGCAATAAGTATTCTCCCACCACAATCAATCCCTCTTTTTATCGAAGAAGAAGAAGTTCCAAAAGAAACAGAAAAATATGTTCAACTTCATATGATAGTCCCAGAAGAAAAATTAAAAGAAATCCCAAAAATAAAAACCGACCTAGTTAAAGAAATTGAAAAAACAAAACAAAAAATATGGCTCCAAGTTAAAACTCCTATAGATGTTTGGGAAATATGCTTAGATTCTAAATTCGAATTATTCAGCGCAATTGCAATGTCATATCCCCTACATGATACAGGATTCCTAAGTGGGATAAGAGTCGCAGAAATCCACAAATCACTTGTATTACAAAAATTCGAAAAATACGTTGTATCTTATGTTCTTGGAGGAAGCCTAGTAAGAGGAGACGTTACAAAAGAATCCGACGTAGATGTTTTCGTAATAATAAATGATACAGATGTAAAAAGAATGCCAAGACTTGAACTTAAAGAAAGATTAAGAGGAATAATTTATCAATTTGTTAATGAAGCTTCTGCACTAGCAGGCGTGAAAAATAATATATTGAATATTCAAATTTATTTACTAACAGATTTCTGGGAATCTGTAAAAGATGCACATCCCGTAATGTTTACATTCATCAGAGACGGAGTACCAATTTATGATAGAGGAACCTTTATGCCCTGGAAAGCACTTCTAAAAATGGGGAAACTAAAACCCTCTCCAGAAGCAATTGATATGTTTATGTCAATGGGAGACGGAGTAATTTCAAGAAGCAAAAGAACATTATTAACAGACATTTTTACAAATATTTTCTGGGGAGTTACAACCCCTGCGCAAGCAATGGTAATGCTAAATGGGAATCCCCCTCCAAATGCCAAAAAAGAATTAGTAAGAGATTTTAAAAAAGAATTTTTTGATACCAAAATGATTGAAAAAAAATATGTAGACTTTTTAGAAAAAATAGTAAAAACATGGACAGATTATGAACATGAAAAAATAAAAGAAATAAAAGGATCTGAAATTGACAAATTATTAAAAGAAACAGAAGAATTCTTAAAAAGACTAAAAGAATTGAGAAAACAAATTGAGAAAAAAACACAAGAAAAAACAATTGAGCAAATTAACTTAGAAATTTTTGATTTACTTAAAACAATTACTGGGAAAAAATCAAAGGCCGACATTACAAAAGAATTTGAGAAAAATTTTATTAAAAAAGGGAAATTCACACAAAACCATCTTAAAATATTAAATGAAGTATCTAACTCTAAAACTATTTTCAAAAAAGGAAAATTAAATGCGCACAAAGTAGATGCAGTTAGAAAAAAAGCAACCATCCTTATTAATGATTTAATTGAATTTAACCAAAGATGTGATTTAGCAATACTTGACAAAGGAAGAATGAAAATAAAATATAAAGAAAAGGGCAAAGAAAAAACAGCAGAATTACTAACAGCTAACAATCAAACATTTTTATTCAAAGGTTCAATAATTAAAAAATTAACAAATAAAATTCAAGATTCAAATATGAAAGAAGTTACAAGTTCAGTTGAAGAACAAAAGAAAAATAAAACAGTAGAAATTAATCCAAAAATCTTTGAACTTCTTAAACAAGATCTTGGCGAATTTGAGATTATTCTATAAAATGAAATATCTATTTGTCTTAGGGAGAAACCCTAAATTATCTATTGAAGAAATTAAATCTTATTTAATCAAAACAAATAATCCCTCTCTCTCAATAACATTTAATAAAAATAGTATACTAGTTCAAACAAAAAATCCCATACCTTCAAACACAATAGATAAATTAGGAGGGACAATCGTTATTGGAGAAGTAATCGGCGAAGGAAAAATAGAAAATATAATTAAAGAAATTGAAAATAAAAATCTACATTTCGTAACTTCAAATAAATTAAATTATGTTGTGTGGGACTTTTCACCCAAAACAGAGAAAATTTCACAATATCTAAAACAAAGATTTAAACAAGAAAAACTAAAAGCAACAGAAAAAAGATTAACAGGACAACTTCAAACCCAAGACAACAAAAAAGTTGAAAATATTGGTTCTAAATTAATTCAAGAACAATACTTCTTATTTGAAGAAGATGAACAAAATTTTGGGAGAATAATTCAAAAAACAAATTATTCTGAAATAGAAAAACGAGACATGTTAAAACCAGTAAGACGACCTGAACTTTCAATTTCTCCGAGACTTGCAAAAATTATGATAAACCTTTCCCAAGCAAATAAACAAATTGTAGACCCCTTCTGCGGAATTGGAATTATTTTAACAGAAGCAATTTTACAAGACTTAAGCGTCATAGGAGTAGATAAAGACAAGGAAGCAATTGACTCTGCAAAAAAAAATCTTGCCTGGAATAAATTCAATCAAAAAAATTATTTATTAATAAATAATGATTCATCAAAAGTCAGAATCAAAGAAGCTCAAACCATGGTTACAGAACCAGATTTTGGAGAAACATTAAAAAAATCACTCTCAAGGCCAAAGGCAGAAGCACAAATAAAAAGATTTGAAAATCTCATGATAAATGTTTTAAATAATATGAAAAAATATGTTTCAGATAAATTTGTCTTTTCGGCACCCTTAATCCGAATATCAAAATTCCAAAGAATCTCTTGTAATATCGAAAACATCTTAGAAAAAACAAGCCTCAAACTTGCACCAAATTTCCCAATTCAAGAATTCAGACCAGAGCACATTGTCGGAAGAGAAATTTACGTGTTAGAGAAAAGCTAAAATCTCTCCCGAAACTCTTTTAAACCAATTTTTTCTAAACCTAATATGATAAAAGCAAGAGTTATCCAATTCAGAATGGGGAGACACACCATAAAAGAAAAACATTATCTAATTGAAATTCCCGAAACAACAAGCCGAGAAGAAGCTTCAAAATTCGTAGGGAAAGAAGTCTCATGGAAATCTCCAGCAGGAAAAATAATAAAAGGAAAAATTTCATCTGCCCACGGAAACAAAGGCGTTGTAAGAGCAATATTTGAGAAGGGTCTCCCAGGACAAGCTATTACAACAGAGGTCGAGGTAAAATAAAATGGCACCATTAAGAAAAGCAAGCGCTTATTCAAAAAGAAAAGTTACCCCATTTACAAGAGTAAGTAAACGAAGAAAAAAAGCCTACATCAAAACAAAGCCCCCTCAAAAAATTGTAAAGTTTGTAATGGGAAACGAAGGATTAATGAAAACTAAAAAACTCCCTTATCAATTAACAGCAGTTTCAACAGAAAACGCCCAATTAAGACACAACGCTCTCGAAGCATGCAGACAATTCATTAATAAAAAATTATCAAAAGAAACCTCAAATCAATATGTTTTCAAAGTAATCCCTTTTCCCCACCATATTCAAAGAGAAAACAAAATGCTTACAGGGGCAGGGGCAGACAGAATGCAGACAGGAATGGCTCACGCCTTCGGGAAATCTGTTGGGAAAGCAGCAATTCTCAAAAAAGGTTCACGAATATTTTTCATCGCTGTTCAAACCCAAAAAGCAGAAGCTTTTGCACGAAAAACACTTAAACAAGTTAAATCAAAATTACCTTGTAAAATACAAATTCTTACAGAAATTAAGAAATAATTGTCACTCCTTCCAAAAGACAACACACCCAAACATTTATAAAGATTAATATCCTATAAATATTAAGAAAAAAAGATAAATAAAATGACAAAACAAAAAAAACCAACACTTAAAGAATTCATAAAAATGGCAAAAGATAAAGGAATTTCTAAAGAAAAAGCTATTTCACAAGCAGCAAGCATGCAAGACGATCTTAGATTAACACCAAAAGAAAAAACACAATTACAAGAACAAAGTAAAAAACAAGTAAAAGAAATGAATCTCCACCTAGTAACAGATCCAGATTTAGTAACTCTTGTTGGAGCTAAAAGATTCTCAGATACTTATTCTGGAAATAATAAAAAAGAATTGCTTGAAAGCGCATACAATTCCTCACTGACAAAGAATGGGAATGGAGCAATGGGGCAAATAGCAAAAAAAGTTTTAGCAAATGCCGGGACAGAAGGCTCTGTAACCTATATAAATGTTATAGCAGAAGCTGAAAAAATATATGAAGGGGCTGTTAAAGGGTTAAATGTTAAAGACGCACTTGAAATTCTAGGAATTCCTTTGGACAAAATAAACTATGAAAAAATTTCTGAAAAACAATTAGGAATGGGTTTAGAAGATTATAAAAAAGAAGGCGGAGAAGAATTATATGACCAATTTACAAAAGGCGCATATATACAAAAAACTCTTCCAAAACTATTAGAAATGACTAATCAAGAATCATTAGTAAAATATGCTCAAACAATTTTAAAACAAGAAAAACCAGAAGGCGGACTTGAACAAGAAGTTAGAGAAGCAGCTTAAATAAAATGAAAACAATAACAAAAATTTTAGCAATACCTTTCATGGTAAGCGCACTATTAACTAGCTCATGCATTGGAAACTATTCACCAAAAGCAAAAATCCCAAAACAAACTATTGAGCAAAAATTAAAGGCAAAATATGGTTGTATTTCCAAAGCCAAACTTCCCAATACCAGAAACATGAATTTAATGCGCTCTATCGGGAAAAAAAGAGCAGAACAAGCCTATTTAGAACAATGTGTTAAAAATCCTGGAGAAGCAAACTTTAGAATGATTGATATCGCTTATGATTTTGAAAATGGTATTGCATATGGATTTGCAGTAAAATAAAAATTTATTTTTTCTCAATTAAAACGCCAACTAACTTAGCCATTACATCTAAAAATTCTTCTGCACGATCTTGCCACTGATCAATTTCTACACCTTTCAAATCCTTAATCTCTCCGTGCATAATTTTTTTATGAAGAATTAATAAATCTCTATACCAAAGAACATATTTCATTTTTAATTTCCCAGAATTAACAAAATTTTCTTTTAACCCAACAGGTATATGCTCTGGCGACGGAGGAATAACATTTGCTGAAATCAAAGCCGCATGCGCAGCATCAACCATACACCAATACAAACCTTCAATCGCATTTAATTCTGCAACCTTACTTCGAGCAAGATGAATAGGCGCACGATTCAAAGCACTATAAATTGCCTCAGGAGTAGATTTAATTTTTCCTGCAAGCAACATTTGTTTCAAAGGATTAAAAAAACCAGCAACATCAACAAGCGCCTCCCCATAACGAAGAATATTAATCAAAATCGGCTCACCCCTCAATAAATCCTGCCACCATGTACTTAACTTAATTGTATTAATATGCAAACTTTTAGCATAAGGGTTAACTTTCAAAAGCCGATCTAACTCTTCACGATACCACGCAATTAATTCTTGGTCCCAACTAACAGAAACATCGTCGATAATAACAATAATATCAATATCAGAACCTGAAACAGATGCATGCTTAATTGTTGAACCAAACAACACAACAGACTTAACAATCTTATCAAACTTTTTATAAACCTTCACACCAAAATCCATTGCAATATCATGTTCTCTTTTTAATTTTAAAGAAGGAAATTTTTTAACATTCTTTTTTACAAGTCTTATTTTATTTTTTGTTTTTTTAGAAATTTTATTTTTCACCACTCTCTTCACCACTTTCTTTTTTTTCACCATCTTTTTCTTTTTCATTTTATAATATATATTAGAGTATATAGTTTTTAAATTTAATTAAATCACTCCATCCCTCTTCCACTCATTCTATTCCCTTGACCGCCACCATCGGCAGAACCTCCAAGCTCTGCAGGTAATTGTGAAAACCCTCCACCAAAAGTTTGATAATTAACATTAGGAAAAATCTTCCCCATACCAGAAGAATAACCCTGCGTCAATCCAACAGTTTGACTCCAATAAGGCCCAACTCCTTCAGCATACATAGGAGAACCCATCCCCTCTAAAGCATAAGTCATTGGAGAAGTTTGGAAATGCTGAATAATACCTCCAGCCTCGATAATCTTACGAGAATTCTTAAGTGTCCCTGCTTTTTCCAATTCCATTAAAATTTCTTTAAACGGAACATTCCCCATCCCCGGAGTTAAATGGCTATCCCCAAAACCAAAATTATCTGTTAAATGGACATGCCGAACATTCTTTGCCATAGCTTTAGCTTCTCGGACTAAATCCTCTTCTTTCATTCCCTGTGCTCGACCAAGATTTAAATGACCAACATCCAAAGTCATACCAATAGCTTGCTCTGCTTCTTTCTTTGCATCTTTCTCTTTAACCCCACTAGAAACTGCTTTTTCCACAAATCTTCTTCTAGTTTCTTCAATCAATTTATTCATTTCATCAGAATCAGAAAAAACAGTTCCAGGAAACATATTTTCAATAGACAAAATCGGTGATTTTTTCCCAGCCTTCTTTGCCTTCCCCCAAACATCAAACGCAACATTTGCAAAAGTTTCAGAAGATTTCTCCCTCGCAAAATCATCTATGTGAACAATCATCTGAGGATGAATATTTCTCAAATCTTCTGTTAAAATTTGGATAGCGTTAGATTCCTTAGATGGACTTCCCTGATTTAAAATAAATTCATTTCGCTCCTCAAGAGACATTGCAGAAAGTTCTTTTTCACCTATATCAATTCCCATATTTTTAGCATAATCTTTAGATAATTTTTTTAAATCTTCTCTTATAGCAGGATCATTTTCAAAAGCCTTACTAAACAAACCAGTCACCGCCTGATTGGCATCACGGATATAAGCATGAGCTCTTTGCATTTTTTGAACAACTTTCTGTTGGGAAGGGTCCATGTCATTAAAAGTACTGTTATTATTTGAATAGGTTGCATAAATTTGCTTAGCAGCTTCAGGAAGTTCATTTAAAATTTGGTCCCCTGTATTTTTTTGAAAAATAATTTTATTCACCTCATTATCCCATTGAGTCTCATTAGCAATTTTTAATCTCTTTTCAGGGTCCATCACAGAACCAAAATTCTTCAAAGGCATCCCACCATCAGAAGAATATTTTTGAAGATTCTCCTTACCAGGATAATAATGAGCATCTTCTGTTAAAGGCATAAGTTGCCCCGAAGCCTTATCTATTGCAACACTTTTCTTAAGCACCTTCTTCCCTTGTTTTTCATCCCATTCAAAAAACTTTCCAGGAAGCATATTATTCCCAGTTGTATGAATTGTAACCGGCACCCTTCTCTCATCATCAAGATCCAATGCTTTAGACATAACATCTTTTAATTGATGCTCTACTCTTTCTCTTTCAGACTCTTGCCAAGGACCACCTTCTCGCGAAATCCCCGAAGGTTCAACCAACGGAGCATGCAATGAAATTTTAGAACCAGTCAATTTTTGCATTCGATTAATTTCTTTAAAATGTTGTTTAGGAATTGCTTCAAAAACTGCAGGATCCAAAGACATAATCTCAATAGGAATTGTCCCTTGATTAAGAACTTTATTTATTTCTTGAATTTGATTTGCAGTCCCGGGATTTGTATGACCCCCCAATTCTCCTGCAGAAAGATGATATCCTGTAAAAAACTCCCCATAAGAAGAATCCATTGAAGAAACACCTCCCTGATACTCAGAGATAGCATAATCACCTATTTTTGCCATAATTAATTTACGAAAAAAATGTTTATATAAGTTTTGAATTAAAAAGTATAATCTAATTTTACATCTGGCCCGTCAAAGACACCTTTTTTTTCTTTTCCAAGATCTTGAATATTTGTATTATTAACCGCACGTGTATGTGTATATTCCTGTTTCATATTATGTTCCCCAAAAGATTTCATTTCTCCCAACGCTTCTTTATGTGCCCTCTCAGAAAAATCATCTGCACGACCAAGCTCCGCAACATTAACATTTTTAATATTCCCAAAATCCCCTCCTGTAGAAAAATCATCATACAATTTTTCTTGTTCCATATATTTTTGCTCAGAAAAATAAACAGGCTCTTTAGTTTGCTTAGTATTCTTTTCTTTTTCTTCAGAATCAAAAGCTCCTCGAACAGGGATAAATCCTGTAAGGCCAGAACCTTCAACAACTCTCGCAACATCCTCCAAAGTCGATGATACACCCTCTACGGGCATCTGTAAAAGATCCCCAGAGCCGCTTCCAAAATTTAAATCTCCAATAACATTATCCAAAGACTCCTCGTTATCAGATTCAATAATTTCTCCTTCTTTGCTTTCTTCTGAATCATTTACTAATTCTTCAATTTCTTCTTCCAAACTTTCTTCTTTTACCATACAAAATGCAAAGTAAAGAAATATATAAAATTAACTAAATTCTAATCCACCTCATAATTAGCCATCCCATGTGCCTTCTTATAAATATTAAACAAAAGAAACGCTTTATCCTTAGCAGCTCCTTCCACAAATTTTCTAAAATAAGTTTTTTCAACCCAATTATCTTTTTTAATCTTATCAATTTTCTCCTCAATCTTTTCTCCCTTATCCTCTTTTTTTTCTTTTTTACTATAATATCCAACCAAAGCTAAAAATGGATTATTCCCAAATTTTTTCTTCTCTTCTTTCTTTTTATCCTCCTCTTTTTCATCTAAAAATTCATCAATTTCTTTTTTTAATTGCCCCAAACTTTCTTCTGTTGCACCATCAATTAATTTGAGAACATCATCAACATCAGAATCTTCAAATTTTTGTTCAAACTTTTTTAATTCATCTCCATTTAAAGCATAAGATGAAAAATTAACTTCTGCCCTTCCGCCAAAAACAAAATTTCCTTGCGCTCCCCCCATTTTTTGAGGAATTCCTCTAAAAACAAAATCAATTAAAACAATGCTATAATAATCTCTCTTTACTTTTAATTTTGCAAAATCCGGAGGCAAATCACCATCAGCAACAGAATCTCCCACATCTAATTTTTGTTTTCCCATTAAATTCAATTCTAAAATTATTGTATTAAATGCCGTAACCAAAGCAGGGCTATCACTTCCAGCACCCTCAAGTTTCTGCGCAGCAGTCAAATAAGGCTTCGCCCAACGAGAATAAA
>CAYZVU010000019.1:0-14731 GCA_964482075.1 Candidatus Woesearchaeota archaeon
ACATTCTAAAAAAGAAGTTCCCTGGCACTCATCAGCACAACAATAATTAGGTAAAAAACATCTAATCTCTTCAATCCAACCTCTTTTAGCAAGAGGAGAATATTTGTCTTGACATATTCCATCAATACAAGATTTTTCTGAACATTCATAATCATTTAAACAAACTTCGCCTTCAGCAAGAACCACTATCCAATCCCCTGAAGAATCACAATATTTAAAAAACGAATCTATATTCTCAACTTCTCCAACATAATCACAATTTTCATCATCAGGGCTCATTGAAATATTTTTATTTCCACTAAAAATTAAAATTCCTCCAACAATCAATCCAATTAAAACCAAAAAACCAATTAGAAAATAATATTTTTTTTGCATTGTTATGCTGCTCCCGCTACACAATTTGTTAAACTATTCACTTCATCATAAAGACAAAGAGGAGTAGTCCCAGAACAACTAGCTGCTAAACAAGAAGTATAAATTGTATTATCTAAATCATTCACATAACTATCTTGATTAATATCTGCACAACCACACCAGCCATTATTTTCTATACAATTTTCACTATCATAAAAAAGGCCCAAAATACCATAATCACTAGTAGTCATAAGTCCATCATGGTCTAAATCTGAACTATCCCTTACACACTCTGGGATACAACAATTAAAATCGGCTGGACAAGCCTCTTCGCTATTACTTAAAATATTTCCATCTAAACAACTTAAATCACATCTATAATTTTCTTCACCATAATCTGCAGTTCCACACTTACTTTTACAATTTAAATCCACATCACAATATTGATAATTTTCACAATCTTTAGTTGGTGTACAATAATTTTCATTTACACAAAAATTATCTAAACATTCTTCATTATTTTCACAACCACAATCTTCTACACAACTTAAACAAGTTTCATCACCATTACAAAAATTATCTCCACATTCTGGAACGATCGAACAAACACCACTAACACAAGCAACCCCATCATCACAATCAAAATTAGTAACGCAAGTTCCTGCAGTCATACACAATCCTTGATTACAAACTTTACCAGCTACACAATCATCATCAATTTTACAAGAGCTTTCCTCAACTAATCCAAGACATTCCCCACGATTATCTTTTGAAAGAGGATATCTTACCCAACAAAAAATCTGTTGCAATAAACCTATTTGTTCATCAACCATTCCTTGGATAGAAGTACAAACTCCATCTAAACATGAATTTGATTCGCATTCATAATCGTTATTACATAAAGTTCCATATCCTAAAACAGGTTCAAAATCTAAACTTAAAGGACTACAATAATTCAAAACTTCACTTATCTTAACCCTTGTCCCAGGAAGAATACCAGGTCCACTGCCGGCAGGATTATCACAAAAACTTCCTGTTTGAAAAGGATAACACACCCCTTCAAGACAATGATGCCCAGCTGGACACTCTACACCTGCACAAGAATTACTTGATTCACAAGCTTCACTTATAGGATCTGTTGATTGATAACCCTCTCCACAAGCACAGCCATCAATAATACAAAAAGCCCCTCCATCACATTCTTCGCCAACATCTAAAATTTCATCACCACAAACAGGAATTTTATGACAATTTAAAGATAAAGGATTGGTTGGTTGATAACCAGAATCACAAACACAACCAGTACAAAAATTACCATCATCACATTCTTCATCTCCTTCTAAAATACTATTTCCACAAACTACTTGAGTACTAGGAATACAAATACCCCCCGCACAAACTTCATCATTCAAACAATCAATAGGTAGCGTATAATCATAACCTGACCCATCACTATTACAAGAATATTTTATAACTTTCCCATCCTGACATTTATCCTCTATTTCACGGATAATTGATCCTCCAAAACTTGATGCAACATAACTTACCATCCCTTTAATATAAAGATAATTTGGATCTGATGAAGCTAATAAATCACTATCATAACAACTTACACATTCTAAAATATCTGGGTGACAAACATTTCCTTGTCCAATACATTCACTATCATCACCACATATAGTTCCTGTAGAACAAACGCCAGCGGTACAAACATCAGTTCCAGTACATGCACAATCAGTTACACAAGTTAAACAATTTTCTGTAGCAGCATCACAAGTCCCATCACCACAAGGATCTACAGAACATGCAGGACAAATTACTCCACCACAATCTATTCCAGTTTCATCTTGGTTTAAAATACCATCAGTACAAGTAGGAATTACAGAACATGCAGGACAAATTACTCCACCACAATCTATTCCAGTTTCATCTTGATTTAAAATACCATCAGTACAAGTAGTAGGAATTAATTCATAAGAACAACATTTCCCCAACCCACAAAAACTAACATCCCCCAAAATCCCTCCATAATCTACACAATTCCTCCCAACAGCTAAACAAAAACCATCGACCCCTAAACAGTCAGCATCTTCAATATCTCTTAAATAACAAATAAGAGGGTCTACCGCAGAAACCACCCCACAAGAATTATCTACTACAGAATATCCTATTGGAGCACCATTTGAAGTTAAATCACAGAAACCGCCTACCTCATTACAAGTTTCAGTTGTAGTTTCAGCTTCACAAATACCACTTTGAATATTACAAGCTTCCCCTGTCCCGCAATCCCCAACACCACAAGCTAATACAAAATAAGATTCTTGATAATTATTAGAGATAATGTTTTCCGTACCATAGCCAGAAGGAACAAACCACTTAGTAGAAAAATGATTTATCTCACCTTTGTTTAAATCAGCATCATCATAATTAAATCCCCTCGCATCATTAGAAGCAGAAAGAGCGTTAAGAGATTCATAAAATATACTTTCTCCATTAAGATAGCCTCTTAAAGTAACATAAGAAGGATTCCCAGTAGTCGCATCTTCAGTATAATAAATTTTTGACCTAAGTCTAAAAGAAGTTCCTTCTGAAATTTTAACAGGCTTAGAAGAATCCCAAGAATCTGTAATATCCTCATAAGAATTTCCTCCATTAGAACTAGTTAAAATTTCTGGATTATAAAGTAAATCATTATCAGAATCCCCAACTTTCCGAACAGAAACACTTCCAAAATTATCTTCTAAATTTGCTTCAGAAGGAATGCCAGCAGTAGTCACAACCCAATCAAATGAAACAGGCGTAGGAAAAGAACTACTAAATGAAGCACCATCTTCAGTAGTATAACATCTCCTATCATACTCAAGAGGAATTGCCTCCATAACTTTATCAAAACAAATTCCTCCTTTACAAAAATGTAAACTAACCTCATCCACTAATTCAAATCCATCTGCATAATCAATACAAAACTTAAACAGCGCCGAATCCATATTTGTCTTAAAAACTCCAGATTCAGTTGTATCTTCAGAAATTTCAATCCAATTCCCTTCCTCTTCAATAAAGATTCTTGGGTTAGTTAAATAATTATCTCCAGGAGCCATCTGCACTTCTTTATCTGTAAAAAGTTTTCCAAAAGTATTTTCCCATATACTTCCAACAAAGTCTCCTGCCCAATTCGCAGAAACCATTGATAAGGATAAAATTAGAACCAAACTCAAACACGTTACAATCACCAAACTTTTTTTCATGAAACAATTAGAAAAAAAGAGTTTATAAATATTTTCATAATTTTAGAAAACTAAATTTCAAAACTTTTCTTAAAATTAATAAAAAATAATAGTTATGTTACAATCCCAAAATATTTAAAACCATTCTACTCTCCTCAACCATGGAAAGAGAATATTTAATTCCCACAATAATTTTTTCAATTTTAATTATAGCAACCATAATCATTATCACACTTATACTCTCTCCAAAAAATCTAATCCCAACCCAACTAGAAACTTGCAACTCCCTAACAAGCAACCCCAACGCCTTCAATATTGTCTTTTTTTCAACACAACAACAAGCACAAGAATATTCAAACTACCTAATGAATTCAGAACCCTACAAAAATTACAAAAAATCTTTCAACTTTTATTATATAGACACATACCAACCAGAGTGTAAACTTTACCAAGGAATAGCTCTACTTTGTTACACAAAGGAATTAATAAAAAAAGCATCATCATGTCAAAATGATTTAATTGTAGTAATCCAAGACAAACCCTCAAACATCCGAAGCACAGCGTATATGAATGTAATGAGTCTAAATTCTGCCCACAACAAAAATGTCTTCCTCCATGAATTCGGCCACGCATTTGCAAATCTTGCCGACGAATATACCCCTGCAACAATTCCACGAACATCAAAAAACTGCGTAAAAAACTGCGACTCCTTCCAAAGCCTCGGAGAATGTAAAGAAGGTTGTTCAGACTCTGAACACTATCGTTCAATAAATAACGGAGTCATGAAAACATTAAGCTCATCAAACTACGGAGAATTTAACACAGAATTAATATTGCAAAAAATCCCAAACGCACAATCAAAATTAACTTCCTTAGCAATTTCAGAAAATATAGATTGTAACGAAGAAAAATATATCTTAATAACAGGAAACTATAACCAAGAAGAAATTATAATCAAAGAAAAAACAATTGAAACAGGTTGCATTGGAACAAACGGTGTAGGAGATTATCAATTAAATTTAATTCTCCAAGATGATTCAGAATTAAAAGAAAACTTCAACCCAGAATTAATCTTCACAGATATCCAACAAGATACAGACCTTTCAGGAGGAGCAATTTCAAACACAGGAGAATTTTATTTAAAAATTCCAAAAATAGAAGATTCAAAAACATTGGAAATCTCAAAAGATAATCAATTACTTGCTCAAACAGATTTTAATAAAATAGGTGCAATGCCATGCAAAATATAAAAAATAAAAACGCACTCTCACCAATAATAGCTACAGTTCTAATCATAGTTTTAGCATTAGCATCAATTTCAATACTATGGGTTGTAGTAAAAAAAGTAGCCAATCCTGACGCGCTACTCTCTCCAAAACAATGTATAGACTATCAAACAGAACCTCCATATAAAATAACAAAATCTTGTTATAATATAACATCCAGCGAAACAGAAGTAACTTTGAAAAAATCCCTCTATCAAGAAAAGACTCAAGAAATAAAATTTATAATTTATAACAGCAAAGAAAATTCTAATTCATTTAAGTGTGGAGATAATTGTAATAATTGCGATCTCCCCTCAGACTCAAAAAAATATTTCTTTAATTCAGAAATAAAACCAACTGAAATAAAATTAATAATTGATGATTGTATTATAGCTGGAAATAAAATTAGTGATTGTTAAAATTAATTATTTTTCAAAAACAATATATCTTTCGTTCGATTCACCTATTCAGTGGCGGACGACTGAGATGCCTCGAACACGAGGTACCTCTCCCCACCCAATTCAAAATCATCCAACACATTAAAATTCTCATTAATAAAATTCACCAACCAAGTTCTCTTCGCAAAAAACTTCTTCTTAGAAACCAAACTTCTTGTAGCAAAACTAACAACAACTTTTTTTACAAGTGGAACAATCTCTTTTAACAATTTTTTAGAATAATTTTTTTCCAACATTTCTAAAGAATCCAATGTCTTGAATAAAAATATTATCTTTGCCCCTTGTAAAAATCTTTTTTTAAGATTTTTCGGGGCCTTGGAAAGGTTCTCGTGCCCCTTGGGTATACGCCCGTGGTGTCCTTTAATATCCTTAACCAATTTCTTAATATTCTCTAAATCAAATAAACTCATATGAAAACATTTCCCATTTAATTTATTCTGGATAAAATAAGAATTCGTCAAATTAACTAATTGCCCCATTGCCTCAACACCAGTATAAGATTTTAAATTCTTAAAAAATTTATAACTAAAACCATTAACTCCACAACCCAAATCAATCACACTATATTTCTTTCCTTTCAAAATCCTTAAATAAATTTCTTCATAAAAATCAATCCTCTCCCTCGTAGAAGCATGTTTCCTCAAAATCCAGTCTGGCTCTTTATTTTTTAAACTCAAAAGCTTCTGAGAAGTAAATGCAGAAAAAACCTTCATTAATAAATATCTTGTAGATTTTATTTCATCCACCTCATTCAATTGTTTTTTCCCAATTTTCTCCCATGCCAATTCAACATCCTTTTTAGGCAAATCAGAAAATTCTTTTTTCTTAATTATTTTATTATATACTTCTTCATCCATTATAACAAAAAGAAATTAAACATTATATAATTATCATTCAGAAGCGTGATTCATTTTTACATCCTTAAACCCCAACCCAGTTTTCTCAACAATCTTATTCTTAACTGCAACTCTCTTGTTATTTATATTTCTTATTTCAATCGCTCTTCTACCCACTTCCTCCAAGCCTAATTCTCCTTCTTTCCCCTTACGTATATCAGACTCTAAATCCCAAATTTGCGAATTCAAATTATATAAATCCACCAGCCAATTTTCATTAATAAAAATCTCACGAGCCTTAAAATCATCCAAAGCCCTTTCATATTCTTCTAATTCTTTTTGAAGATGAGGTTCCCCAATTCTCTCAATTTTCAATTTCAATATACTTAATCTATCTAAAATCTCGGGCAAAGGCATTTCCATCAAACCCCAAAAATTATAAATCTTATAAATCTTATCTAGGAATAATAAAATGACAATAAATGCCTCCCCCTTTTTTGAAAGAGCAAAAGAAGAATATGAAAAAGCAGAAACAACAGAACAAAAAATAAAATGCCTAAAGAAAATGCTAGTCCTTGCCCCTAAGCACAAATCTTCAGAGAACCTTCTTGCAAATTTAAAAACACGTTTAAAAAAATTAAAATATACTAAAGAAAAAGAAAACAAATCCGGGAAATCATCTTTTAGAGGAATAAAAAAAGATGATATGCAAGCAGTAATAATAGGTCAAACAAATTCAGGAAAATCATCTCTATTAAAAATTTTAACAAACGCCGACCCAAAAATATCTGAATTCAGATTCACCACAACACAATCCGTTATTGGAATGATGGACTACGCCACAACTTCAATACAATTAATTGAAAATCCCCCAATAGATTCAGACTATTATGATAAAGGACTAACAAATACTGCAGACACACTATTAATCTTAATAACTCATATAGATCAAATAAAAGAAATTGAATCAGAAATAGAAAACTCCAAAGCAAAAAAAATACTAGTATATAATAAAACAAACGAAAAAGAAACCAGAAAAATTCAAGCAACATTAAAATCAAAATACAAAAAATATAATTCAATAATAATCTCCACAAAAACAAAAGAAAATATAGATGAATTAAAATTAAAAATTTTCCAAAGCTTTAGTAAAATAAGAATCTACACAAAACAACCAGAAAAAAAGCAATATAACAAAGAAAGGCCAGTTATACTAAAACCTAATTCAACAGTCAAAGACGTTGCTGAAAAAATCCTACACGGATTTAGTAAAAAAATCAAACAAACAAAAATCTGGGGCCCTTCATCAAAATTTCCAGGACAAAAAGTTGGATTAAAACATAAATTAAAAGATATGGATATTGTTGAGTTTAGAACAAGTTGATTAATTTTTATTATGAAACATCAACCATCTTAAAATCAACCATCTTTTCCAAATCATTAGAATTTATCTCCAAGCCAAATAAATGATCTCCCGATCCAAAATTTATCTTCTCGGTTTCAAAAACCATTTTATCTACAAAAAGAGAGAATTTTAAACCAATGGGACAAACAGCCCCTGGCTCAATACCAGTAGTTTTCTTCAGATCCTCATAACTTACAATACTTGCTTTAGACCCAAGAATTTCTTTTGCTTTTTTAAAATCCATCTTTTGATCCCCCTTCAATAAAAAAGCAAATTTATTTCCTTTCTTATCCTTCACAATAATCGTCTTACAAATCTCATTAGAATTAATTTTCTCTTCAGAAAATTTTATCACATCCTCAAAAGATATTCCTTTCTCAGATAATTTAATCACTCTATAATTTATCCTCTTGCTCTTAAGAACTTTTTCAATATCCAAATCCATTTTAACAATATGCATTTTTATGTAATGCATGTAACTTTTTATCTTCTCTGAACTTTTTCAATAAAATATTAATCTCCTGAGCAACAGCATTCTTCAAATCAAGAGGATGAATTTTTCCTTCAACAAAATCTTTTTCAACACTCTTATAATCTTTATATTCTAAATTACCCCCATATTTTTCAGGCCTCTCAATAACAAAACTCTGCCCATTATCACATTTACTAACCATAATAAAATATTCCAACAAAGACATAATCCCATTATTAGGATTCTTTGCAACCATTTCCGCACCCTTAACCTTTTTTATAACTACATTTTCATCATTTAGCAAATCAATTTTAGTCGCTTCAATACTCGAACTCATTTTTTCCCCAACAAGCCCTCTTATAATAGGATTTAATAATTCTATTCTAGCTTCATAACCAATTTTAGGCAAAATTTCTCTCGCCAAAACCATAATCTTTCTTTGATCCATTCCTCCAAATTGCATATCAACTTTCAAATATTCCTCATCTAAAGCCTGCATTAAGGGGTAAATAAAAGAAGACAATTTCGCACTATCTTTTTCAACATTTTTAACAACCTCACTCGCAGCTTTTTTGCAATTTTTAAAACTAGTATAAGTACTTAACTTCAATAAATCATGAAAATAATTTTTATCTAATTGTAAATCACTCCCCTTAACAAATTCTAAATTATTTATAGAAACCCCAATAGTTTTCAAAATAGTAACAATCGCTCGTTCATAATATTTATATCTCTTTTCCAATATCTCCCAAGGTACGCCATCTAAAGCCCCATGTAAATCTGCCAAAAGAATCTTTACCCTTAATCCTGCCTTTAAAAAATCTGCAATTTTCAACATCGGAAAAAAATAACCTATTGAAATACTCCCCGTAGGCATAGTCCCCCAATAAACAACAGGATTCTTTTTCTTTTTTAATAATTTCTTCAAATCATCTTCTCCCAAAACCTCCTGCAAATTCCTCATTATTAAATTATATCTTTCATCAACACTTAATTCTTTTACAACCATAAAAAAATAAGCAACCACACATTATTAAATCTTTCCTAACTAAAACCACATATTTATTAAACAATTTTAATTTAAATAAAAATGAAGAAGGAATATAAAAGTTATTTTTTTCTGACAATCGCTATTTTACTCGTGGCCACAACTCCTGCAATAATAAAAAATTTAATTCAAAAAATGGACCCCTTCCAAATATTATTTTTTATAACTCTCTTTGCTTTCATTACACTATTTATTGTTTCATTAATAAAAGGCCAAAAAGAAATAATAAAAAATTATACTAAAAAAGATTACCTCGTATTTTTTTATATGGGAGCTCTTGGAATTTTCCTTTATACCCTTCTTGCAAGTGCTTCATTAATATTCATATCTGCACAAGAAAATATAATAGTAAACTATCTTTGGCCAGTAATTGTTGTTTTCCTTTCATGGCTTATTTTAAAAGAAAAATTAACTTCCAAAAAAATAATAGCAATAATAATAGCTTTCTTTGGAGCATATATCGTCTTAACTAAAGGAAATTTAATCCACTTTACTTTTTCAAGCACCACAGGAATCCTTCTCGCTCTCGCAGCCGCCTTTGCACAAGCACTTTATTTTACATTAGGCAAAAAACAAAATTATGAAAAAATAACATCCATTATGTTTTTCTATCTATTCGCAACAATACTTTCCTTTTTCGCACTAATATTATTCTCAACATTCCCAACACTAACTCTTAAAGATTTACTTACTCTTTTATGGCTAGGAGGCTTTGCAGGAGGGATAGGATTCGTATTTTTCTTCCTTGCATATGAATATGGGGAAGTCCACAAAATATCAACACTCGCATACCTTTCTCCTTTTGCATGTTTGATTTACACAAGAATAATCGTAGGGGAAAAAATATTATTATCTTCAATCGTAGGTTTATTTGTTATTCTTTTGGGGATATTTATCCAACTCAAAAAAAAGAAACCCAAAAAAGAAATAAATAATTATTAAATCTTTCTCATCACATGCTTATCCAATTTTTCCTCTTCCTCATACTAGGAATCTTTTTTGGAACAATTTCAGGACTCTGACCCCTCGATACCGAGCAAGAACGGCTATTTCTTTATTATGGTACACCTAAGGGATACCGAATATAAAAAAGGAAAAAACATAAAATGTATATGGCTAAAAACGGAGATAAAACTTTTATCAACACAAACATACGTGAAAAAGGAAAAAAGATTAATATTTTCGATAAAGTAAATCAAATAAAAAAAGACCTAAAAGGTCTTTTACCTGAAATCGAGGAAGATAAGATTATCCCAATGTTCTCCCATATTAGAAACTTTTTCTATGGAAATCTACACTATGGGCGAAGAGAAAATCCGGAGAATAGAAAAAGAAAAAGACCTCTAACAGAAGCAGAAAGAGTTCTCTATGATTATATGTTGAAAAACGATCTTAACCCTTCAACCACTTATCGTTGGATGATCGCATGTAGGGTTCCTGCAGATATTAAAGAAAAACTTGGCAAAGGTCAAATCTCCTTTCGTAAGGCAATGCAAATTGCTGCTAATCGAAAAAGAGTTAGAGAAAGTAATTCAGGACTATTGATGATGGAAAATATAAACAATATCATAAGGAGCCTATAATGGGAAACAAAAACAAACTTCCAGACATCCTTACCAAGAATGAATTGCTACAATTGTTTGAGTCAATGCTTCGTCCAAAGTGTGTTATAGCATGCTTCACGGCCCTCATGTGTGGCTTAAGAGTAAGAGAGGTATGTAATCTTCAAAACTCAGATATTAACTTAGAGAGGAGGGTTATAAAAATAAGGGATAGTAAAAATCCAAATAGAAAAAAACAAGGTTATGGGAAAGACAGAATTGTTCCAATTCCCACTATTGCAATTTCCCCAATTCAAAAATGGCTTGAAATTGTTGATGGAGGAAAGTGGTTTTTACCTTCTGCTAAATCTCCAGATATTCCCTTAAGGACAAAAACTCTTCATGTTTGGTTTGCCGAAGCCAGAGAAAGAGCAAAGTTAGATGAAATAGATTTTAAGATAAATTACAAAAAGAAAACAAAATATCGGGAAAGTACAAGTATTTACAAATTTAGATTTCACCACCTAAGACACTTTTACGCCAGCTATGTCTATGATAAAACGAGGGATCTTTATGCTGTTGCCAATCTGCTCGGTCACAACCAAGTCACAACCACCCAAATATACGCCAAGGTTTCAGATAAACAAATGAAAGAAAGTGTTGACTTTGCATTTAATATGCCGATAAGGACACAAATGTTTGAAAAAAATCCTATGCAAGCCCTGAATTATACAATTCCAGAAGTTGCAAAGAGAGAAAAAACACCTATTGAAATTATTGAGAATCGATATGCAAGAGGAGAAATATCGGATATTGATTTCCAACAAAAAGTTAGATTATTGATGCTTGCTAAAGATCATCTTAAAACAGGTGGACAGAAAGAAAAAAGGTTAATTGAAATTAAAGAAAACCTGGAATAATTATGCCCCTATAATTCGTACTCCTTTTTGCCTTACAAACTCTATTTTCCCTATAACTTCAAAATATTTCAAAAGATCCAAGCATTGCTTTTTATTTATACTCAAGCTCCTACATAATTTTAAACGAATATTCTTAAAACCAATTGTCCCAACAGCATTAGCCCTACATTCCTTAAGTCTCTCAAAGGCAAGTTCATTTAAATCAAAATAATAACTCTTCTCTGTCTTAGCTTCTTCTTTTAATCTCAAAAGAGTTTCGCACCATCTTGGCAATTCATGATTCATACCAAACACTCATCTATTTTATTTTTAAAATGGAGCGACCACTTAATGGGTGCAGAATTATAACTTAATAAGGTATTCTACCGCTTCTTTAGCATATTTTTGACTACTCTGTTCATCAATATTCTCTACAATATTATTTAGGATGCTTAATATTGCTTTCTTTTGAGTCTCATTGACTCTTGGATAAATCATTTTTAAGATTTCTGAAATCTCCCAATTCACACTCCAACTAAATGTGCTAACAACAGTTCCGATCTCATTAAGTGTTTCTTCTAATTGATTCTGGTTTAAAAGGGGAATTATCTTTTTTAAAATTGTAAGCGTTTTATCTCTACTTCTCCAAGAAGGATATTTTTTTAAAACAGGCAAAAATAATTGATAGAACTCCAAGATTTTCTCTTTTTCTAATTTCATGATTTCATCTTCAAATTTGTCGAATAAAACAAGATAATATTGGAATGTTGCGGGATTCAAAGTATTTTTGTATTTTTCATCTAAATAATCTAAATTAGCTAAAAAAAGATCTTTAACTTCAATTTTAACTTCAAATAGTTCTTTTCCAAAATATTTTATAGTGGATGTTAAATATTCTATTAATATTGATCCGTCTTTCAAATTGCGCAGATATTTCTCAGGATTATTTAAAAGTTCTAAAAAGATTTCAAATATTTTTTTTCTTTCAGAAGAAGTTAGGGCATCTCCTATTTTAGCATCATTATTGAATATTTTTAATAGGGCTTTTAGATTATTTTCCAAGTCTTCCTTTTCTAATTCAGATAAAATTTTCTGAAGTATCTCTCTTTTTTTTATAGGCGAAGCTTGTTTAAACAAATTAATTCCATGATTCCCATAGGGCCATTCTTCTGATTTCAATCTTACAATTATGGCCTCATTCCCAATAAAACTATCTTCAAGATCTGAACCTTTTATGCTACTAATTTTTTTACCCGTAAGTTCAGATAATTTTCTTACAATTTCTCTATTTGAATCATAGGAATTAACTATTTTTATATCATCAAATTTCAATGCCAAATCAAAAATATTCCCAAAATCCTTTAAATCAGATTTTTTTCTTGTGTCCTTACATTCATAGATAATTAAATCTGAACCATCTCTTCCAATAATATCAATTTCTCTTTGTTTTTTAATTCCATCCACTTCAAATTCTATAATCAAATTATGTTCCACTTCTTCATGCATGTAACTACAAAGATTATAAACATACCACTCAAACCATTCACCCCCTCTTTTTTTTAAGCAATTCATCAAAAAATCGTCTTCAAAATAATAATCTTTTGAAATGTTACATAAATTATTACATTTTGAACATCTCAAATTATCTTTAGAGAAATCTTCTGTAATTTTCCTTTCTCTACAAAAAGTACAATGTTTAACAAATCTTCTTTTTATTATATTCCTCGAGGCTAATTGCTCAAGATATTCAAAGATATTTCTCCTTGATATATCAAAAGAATCTTCCAAGCTGTCATAATCATAATTATAAAAAATCTTACATTTTGGGCATTCTATTTCGTTGTTTTTATCTAATTTTTCTAAATTAGCAGATACTTCATTAAGTAAAATTTGTCCACAATTACTGCAACTAAATTTTTTTATAAAACTTTCTTTTACTTTTTCTTTTATTTTATGGGGAATAAAAAATTCTAAATTAAAGGGCCAATTTTCTATTTCAAAAGAACCCATTCTGATAAAAACATTGAATAAATACCTATTAAGTTGATTGTTTATAAGAAAGGTAAATAATTCCTCAGAGAGATTCTTATTTATACTATTTATTGCAGTTCCTACACTCGATTTCTGAATAACTTTTATTTCTTTTTCTTCCAGTAAATTGACTATTGTTGTCATAATATTAAGGGGTTTTTAATCTATTTAAAAATTTATATAAAAATCTATAATTTTACAGAGGTTAATATTCCCATTATTTCCCCCAATTAAAATTAAATCCTTTATTTTTTGCAAAATAAGAATTATTTTATTTTTTCAATATTTCCAAATGCTCCCAAAGCTGCATTTCATTTGAAAAGAATTTTCCCCCTTCTTCACTTTGAGCGGCTTTGTGTAGAAAGTCCTAATAACTAACTACTTTTTACACAGAAATTATTCTTCTGGATTTTCATATCTATAAAGAAAATATGCTCCAACAAACAGAATAATTGCTAAAATCCACCAAGTCAAATTATAGCTTGCGAAAATAGGGTTTTCATTATATTTGTAGCCTTTCCAGATTATTCCCAGAGTTGATAATCCTCCTCCAATTAACCATAAGAAATTCCATTTCATTCTAACAACCCCTCAAACCACTAATAATCTCAACCTCTGCCAAAGTATCTAATTCACAATACTTCTCAAGCGCATCATAAACTTTCTTCTTCTCCGCCCCATCAACTTCCCTATAAGTCACTCTTTCATATTCCAAACTTGCAAAAATTCCATTCTTTATATCCAGATTATCATATTTTAAATTGCTCAAAACAGGCAATACATACTTTATCGATGCACTTCCCTTTTGCCTCGAATCGTAATACCAAAAGTTCCTAAACACATCCCATAGGTCCTTTACCCTTGGAATTATATTTTCAATATACCACTCCTTAAATTCAGGCAAGGCATCTGAACACTCATTCATAACTCCCTTTTCAAATCCTTGGTTATAAACCAAAACACTCCCAGTATCACTCAAATTGTCTCTCAGTGCTTGCATAAACTTGGGTCTCGGATCACTTGTGCCTTCAGCCAAAAAAGAAATATGTTCACATTCTCCGCCTTTTTCTTTTTGGATATGCAAACTAAACTGAAAAGGAATCCTCTGATAGGGTTTCATTCCCTCAAAATTAGGAATTGCAGGATTGATTGTTTCAAAATCTAAATAATAAATAGGATATTCCAAATGATCTAAGAA
>CAYZVU010000020.1:0-14028 GCA_964482075.1 Candidatus Woesearchaeota archaeon
GCAAGTAAATTATCTGAAAAAGTAGTCTTACCATGATCAATATGCGCAGCAATAGCTATATTTCTAATTTGCTTCTGGCTTTTCATTAATTCTTGAATTGTTACCATATGTAATTATTTGAAAATTAGTTTATAAAACTTTATGTGGATTTTTTCTAAATCCTAATGCGAGGGACAGGATTTGAACCTGCGTAAGCATAAAGCTACTGCCTCTTAAGGGCAGCCCGTTTGACCACTCCGGCACCCTCGCATAGAAAATAAACAATATTATAACTTAAAAAACTTCTTATTTTGACACCACTTTAAAATCCTCAGTTACATTTATATATTTCAGATATATCCTCAAAATGTAGGGAGGCTTTAACTTCGGTTAATTTTGGATCTTTCGAGATTCTTTCTTCCTACGCTTTTTTTTAGGTTTCTTCTTAACATTTTTATTAAGGTCATTCCCATTATATTTCTTCATAACTTCCCCTCCTGTAAAATGAGAAATAATTGCAAATCCTAATGCAATAAAGAATAAAGTTCTTAATCTAACTAATAATGTAAAGGCCAACCCAGTACTTCCAGAACCTTGCATAACTGCAAACAATCCAGACTGAGTAATCTCGTGAAATCCGAGACCTACTGGAACTGGCGCAAGATTCACAATTCCCCAAACAACAACCACAATAATTAATTCAAAAAATCCTAAATCAATTCCAAACATCATAAGCAAAAACTTAAATTCCCAATAAGTCGCACACCCGTAAATAATATATCCGATAAATCCTAACAAAAATTCTTTTTTATGATGAATAAAAAATATAGCCATCTTCTTTTCAATATCTCTAACTATTCCTTTAAGTTTCTTAAATCTCGGAATTCTATAAAATCTCAAAACAGTGAATAAATTTGTAAACGGGCCTTTCCCCCGAACAGTCATATAATAAACAACAGCTAAAACTGAAAATGAAATCAACATCACAATAGCCACAATACTTTTTATAACAATAGACATTCCTGGGACAAGAAACAAAACAGTCAATCCCAAAAGTCCAAAAAACAAACTTCCAAAAAGTTCAATAAATTTATCCATAAGAACAGCAGAACTCCCATTTCTCCATCCAATATTATTTTCCTTTTTCAACATATAAACTTTCAACGGCTCTCCACCAATTTTCGCAGACGGAGTAACAGCAGAAACAGCCCAACCAGCAATATTCTGACGAAGAAGTGCCCAAAAACTCGCTTTCTCATTGTATGCACTTAAAACAACTTGCAATCTCCACGCATTAATAAAAAAGACAAACGTCGTAAGAAACAAAAACGGAATTAAATAAATAAGATTAATATTCTCATAAACATCCAGCAAAGAACCAACCCCATAATAATTAAGCACACCAAGAAACAACAATCCTCCTACAACCAACGACACAATTAAATTAATTCTTTTACGATTCATTTCATCACCTTCTTATTAATAGAAAAATTAAGTTTATAAATTTAATATAGGTATTAAATTGTCAAGCTCCAAAATCAAAACATTTATAAATAACTATTTGTCTGTATACACACAAGGTATACACAATGACACTAAAGAAATTAAAAAAAGAATGGAAAACAGAAGTCTTAGATCTAATATTAGCATTAGCAGTTACATTACTTTTCTACTGGTCTTATACTCATTTCCAACCCCCAATCGAAAATCTCTTCCTTCCAATATTTTTCGTATTAGTATTAATCTTATTAAAAATCCCCAAAAAAAAATAAAATGACAGACATATTTGACAACAAAATTTTGTGCAATAAGTGCAACAAACAAATGCAAAAAGTAAAAATTGCTAAAAATGGGTTTTTATTCAGAGCAATGGTTTGCCCAAATTGTAAAACAAAAATAATCCATCCTGTCGACGAGCAAGAGTATAATAAATACATAAATTTAAAAAACAAAGAATTCAAAGTTAAAATGAGATTAGTCGGAAATAGTTACGCAGTATCAATCCCAAAAGAAATTGTTTTATTCATGCGAGAACAAAAAAAATTAATGAATGATATGGTAAATCTTTGTTTCGAAGACATGGGAAGACTATCTTTAGATTTTAGGAGCCTAAAATGAAAACACCACAAATAAAAAATTCAGGAGAAAAGCTAACCACGGCATTTGATTTAATTTTTATGCCCGGATCATTTTATCGAACAATAAACCCTAAAAGATTTGAAAGTAATATTTTGAAAGGGGCAGGATATCTATACTCCCTAGCATTTGAAGGAATAAGGCTAGGAATATACGGAATTTTTGCCACTGCAATTCCTACAATTTCATTAGCTTATCTTGGGATAGGATTATTAAGTTATATTGCAAATCCAAATAAAAACTTTAACCATTCTCAAAAAAATAAAAACTCACTTGAAGCTCTAGCTTTAACTTAAAATGAAAACACCACAAATAAAACTCAACGTTGTAGAATCAATGCAAGATGATGCATACAAAGGAATCGCAAGAATAGACCAAGAATCAATGGCTGCAATAGGAATCCGAAGAGGAGATGTAATTTTAATTCAAGGAAGCAGAGAAACAGTTGCAATAGTAGACAGAGCATACCCTGCAGATGTCGGCGAAAGAATAATTCGTATCGACGGTATTTTAAGAAGAAACGCAAAAACAGGAATCGGAGACATTGTAAAAATATCAAAAGCAAATATTAAAGAGGCAAAGAAAATCTCAATCGCTCCAGCACAAAAAGGAATTATGGTCCAAGGAGATCCAGAAGGATTAAAGAAAGGACTTTTAGGAAGAGCTTTAGTAAAAGGGGACTTGTTGGTTTTAGGCGGAGTACAACGAAGAAAAGATTTATTATCCGAAGATTATGGAGAGCTTAACGACGTTCTAGGAGACATGCTCGGGAACATGGGCTTCGGACAATTAGGAGGACAACTTTCTCAATTAAAATTCATGGTTGTAAATGCAAGCCCAAGCAGCCCAGTAATTATAACAGAAAATACAGAAGTTGTTTTAAATCCAAAAGCAGTTGAAATCACCGACGAACACATCCCAGATATTAATTATGAAGATATTGGAGGATTAACAGAAGAAATAAAAAAAGTAAGAGAAATGATTGAAATTCCAATTAAACATCCAGAAATTTTTCAAAGATTAGGAGTAGAGCCCCCAAAAGGAGTTTTGCTACACGGTCCACCAGGAACAGGTAAAACACTATTAGCAAAAGCAGTTGCAAATGAATCAGATGCAAATTTTGTTTTATTAAATGGTCCAGAAATAATGTCAAAGTTCTACGGAGAATCTGAAAAGAAAATTAGAGATATTTTTGCAGATGCAGAAAAAAACGCACCATCAATTATTTTCATAGATGAAATTGATGCAATCGCCCCAAAAAGAGAAGACGCCCACGGAGAAGTTGAGCGAAGAGTTGTTTCGCAATTATTAACAATGATGGACGGACTAAAATCACGAGGAAGAGTAATAGTAATAGGTGCAACAAATAGAGTTAATTCAATTGACGAGGCATTAAGAAGACCCGGAAGATTTGATAGAGAAATAGAAATTAACGCTCCAAACAAAGAAGGAAGATTGCAAGTTTTAAAAATCCACACAAGAGGAATGCCAATGAAAAACGTAAAACTTGATGAATTAGCCTCGATAACCCATGGTTTTGTAGGAGCAGATTTAGAAGCTTTAACAAAAGAAGCTGCAATGGCTGTTCTAAGAAAATATTTACCTCAAATGAAATTAGATAATGAGGAACAAATCCCCCAAGAAATTTTAGATAAATTAATAATTAAACATTCAGATTTCCAAGATGCATTAAAGACTGTAAGGCCTTCTGCAATGAGAGAAGTTTTAATTGAAACTCCAAATATAGGTTGGGAAGATGTCGGAGGATTAGATGAAATTAAACAAGATTTAAGAGAAGCAGTTGAATGGCCAATGAAACATCCAGAAAGTTTCGAAAGATTAGGGATTAGACCTTCACGGGGAATTTTACTTTACGGTCCACCAGGAACAGGTAAAACACTTTTAGCAAAAGCAGTTGCAAAAGAATCTGAAGCAAATTTTATTCAAGTAAAGGGACCAGAATTATTATCAATGTGGGTTGGAAAATCCGAAGAAGGAATGCGAAAAATATTCCAAAGAGCAAGGCAAGTTTCTCCTTGTATAATTTTCTTCGATGAAATAGACTCTTTAGCAGGCAAAAGAGGGCAAGAACAGGGAGCAAAAGTTACAGAAAGAGTTCTAAATCAAATGTTATCTGAAATGGATGGCCTAGATGAAATAAATGATATCTTAGTAATAGGTGCAACAAACAGACCAGATTTACTTGACGATGCATTACTTCGTCCAGGAAGATTTGATAAAATTCTTTTAGTTAATGCTCCAACAGAAAAAGGAAGAGAAAAAATATTAAAAATTCACACAGAAAAAATGCCAATAAAAGATAAACAAAAAATAATAAGCGAATTAATTAAAAAAACAGAAGGGTATACTGGCGCAGATATTGAATCACTTGCAAGAGAAGCTGCAATGCTCGCATTAAGAGAAAGTATCGACGCTAAAGAAGTTAAGAAAAAGCACTTTGATGAAGCTTTGAAAAAAGTAAAACCAAGTGTTAGCGACAGAACAATTAAAGTTTACAAACAAATTGAAGATTCATTTTTAAAATCGGCAAAATCTGCAATTCCTATGGAGAATAGTTATTTAGGATAAAATGAGCTTTTTTGGAAACGATGATTTTGATGAAATAGTAAAGGGAATTTTTAGTGGGGGGAATACTGGAAATTTTAAAACATCTTCACAAAGAAAAGGAAAAATGCCAGTAAATAAAATAGAATCTGATAAAAAAATATATTTTACTTTTGATTTTTCTTCAGAAAATAATTTAGATATAAAAATAGAGGAAAAACAAAAAATAAATGAATACGGAGAAAGAATATATGGTAAAAATAAAGTTTTAGGCATTATTAATTCCTCCCAAAAAATAGCAGAATATATTTTACCAGAAAAGATAAAAATAAAAACAATGGAATATACATTTCATAATGGAATATTGGAGGTATCTTTTAAAAAATGAAAAATGAAAAATTAAACTTAGAAGTTATTGAAGCGAGCAATGATTATGTTGGAAAAAATGTCGTAACAATGGCTTCGCAAGATTTAGAATCACTTGGAATTGTTTCAGGAGAAATTGTAAAAATCATCGGAGAAAAAGAACTATATTTTAGAGTTATTCGTTCTAAAAATATGGAAGGAACAATTGGTATCGACGGAGTTGTAAGATCAGTATTAGGAACTTCTGTTGGAGGAAGTATTCAAATATCCAAAGCAGAAAAATTAAAAGAATTAAAATCAATAATTTTATCAA
Organism: Candidatus Woesearchaeota archaeon; assembly: GCA_964482075.1. GTDB lineage: Archaea > Nanobdellota > Nanobdellia > Pacearchaeales > GW2011-AR1 > CAYZVU01. The sequence continues at coordinate 5,360 of CAYZVU010000020.1, forward strand.
TATTACCTCACGAAGAATTAAGTAATGATCAGCTAAAAAGCTATAATGCTCAATTAAAAGAAGGACAAACTTTTAGAAATCTTTTAAAAAATTCTCCAATAGCCTTGGGCCAAAAAATACTAGTCCCTACAAATGTAGGAAATTTTACATACCTAATTACAAAAGTTTTACCTAAAAAAAATCAATTTGGGTTTGTTACTGAAAATACAAATATTGAAATTGCCGAAGAAGTTGGTGAAGGCTCAGGAGTAAATGTTTATTATGAAGACATAGGTGGGTTAAAAGAAGAAATAGAAAAGATTCGTGAAATGGTAGAATTCCCAATGAAACATCCAGATATTTTTCAAAGATTAGGAATTAGCGCACCAAAAGGAGTCTTATTAACTGGTCCTCCTGGGACAGGGAAAACACTCTTGGCGAAAGCTGTTGCAACAGAAACAGATGCAAAATTTATTTCAATTGCCGGACCAGAAATTATGAGTAAATATCACGGGGGGAGTGAAGAAAATCTCCGTGCTAAATTTAAAGATGCTGAAAAAAATGCTCCATCAATTATTTTTATAGATGAAATCGATGCAATAGCACCAAAGCGAGGAGAGAGCCATGATCAAGCAGAAAAAAGAGTTGTTGCTCAATTATTAACTTCAATGGACGGCTTAAAATCTCGGGGACAAGTTGTAGTAATGGCTGCAACAAATAGGCCAGACGATTTAGATGAAGCACTAAGAAGACCTGGAAGATTTGATAGAGAATTGAAAATCAACCCACCAACAGAAGAAGGTAGAAAAGAAATCTTAAAAATTCACACCAGAAATATGCCACTCGAGGATAGAGAAGGAATATTAGAAGAATTTTCTAAAAAAACATTAGGTTATACTGGTGCAGATTTAGAAATATTAGCAAAAGAAGCAGCACTAAGAGCAGTAAAGCCCTTTTACAAAGAATTAATTAATTTAGGGGAAGAGTCTGACGAGAATAATACCTCCGAATTAGGAAATAAGAAACAAAAATTATTATCTGACATCGTTGTGGACAAAGAACATTTTTCTTATGCAATAAAACAAGTTGAGCCATCAGCAATGCGAGAAGTGCTTATTAAAAAACCCGATGTTAAATGGAATGATGTAGGAGGATTGGAAAAAGCAAAAGAAAAATTAAGAGACTTAGTAGAATTACCTTTATCACACCCAGAGCTTTTTGACCAAGCAGGCATTAAGCCATCTAAAGGAGTTATTTTATCTGGCCCTCCTGGGACAGGAAAAACACTTTTGGTAAAAGCAGTTGCAACAGAAGCAAGCGCCAACTTTATTTCAATTAAAGGTCCTGAATTAGTTTCAAAATGGGTTGGGGAATCTGAAAAGCATGTTCGAGAAATTTTTAAAAAAGCAAAACAAGTTGCACCTTCAATTATTTTCTTCGATGAATTTGATTCAATCTCAAAATCAAGAGGGATGGGATTAAATGATTCTTCAGAAAAAATAGTAAATCAATTATTAACAGAATTAGATGGGGTAGAAGAATTGGAAAATGTTATAGTTATTGCTGCAACAAATAGAAAAGATTTAATCGATCCAGCACTCTTAAGACCTGGAAGAATAGATGCCCATGTAGAACTTGGGCTTCCAGATAAAATATCACGAAAAGAAATTTTCAAAGTTCACACGAAAAATATGCCCCTCTCAAAAGAAATTAACTTGGATGATTACATAAATAAAACAGAAAGCTGGACAGGAGCAGATATTGAAGCTGTTTGTAGAAATGCAGGAGTTAATTCAATTAAAGAATCTTATAAATTAAAAGACCTAAAAAAATTAATCATATTAAAAAAACATTTCGACAAAGCATTAGAAACAGTTGCTAAATCAATTGGGAAAAACATAGAAGAGCCTAAAAAAGAAATTAAAAAGAAAATTCAGGAGAAAAAATAAAATGGATTATTTAGGAGCACAAATGCAAAAAGCAGAAGGATATCAAATAAATAATTACCAATCTCAAAATACTTACAGTCCAAGCAACAATACATATCAAAAACAAAAATATGATTTTTAGGAAAACTTAAAAAACAAACAATTATAAGATTTATAATGGGAGACTCTGAAAAAATAAAAGCAATTTTAGCATTAGAAAAATTAGTTATAGATAAAGGACATTTTGATGGAATTTCTTCAGGAATGCAAGAATATACTGACAACTTTGGGGTAGATATATTAATCAAAAACTTTGTGAGGGGATATGTTGGATTATCTTTATATAAAAAATCTACTCTTCCTAACCCCAACTTATAACAATACAAACACAATTAATCTTTTAAACCAAAAAAATATTCAATTTTTATGGAATTTGACTATATACATGAACTAAAAGGAATTAAAATTTTAGACACAAATATATTTTCATTAAGTGAAAGTCTAATTTTAGAAATTTATGATTGTCAAAGAACTTTTGAAATGCCTTTAGAAAAAATTGTTAAAAGAATAGATTTCAATAGACAATGTCTAGAATTATTATTAAATTCTTCTATTTATTCCATTCCAGAAGTTGCTTTAGAAATAGAAGAAAGAACCTTAAAAATGGACGAATCACTAAGACACCATTCTAGAAATATTCCAATTCATCATGGGCAAAAAAAGTATATGCAAAAAGAAAATGAAAGAAAAAGGGTTAAAAGAAGAAGACATAATGAGGAAATTCATATAAATAGAAAAGCTTATTTAAAAGAAGAACCCCAAAAAGAAAATCCCCTAGATTATCTAAATATTTTGTGCCAAGAAGGAATAAAATTAGCTAAAAAAATACATAGAAAAAATATAATAAATGGTTTTACATCTCAAGAAAAAGAAGCCTATTCTTTTTTATTAAAATATTTTACATACATTTCTAAAATACCTGGAGTAAAAATAGGTCATAAAAATATTAAAAATATTAAAAAAAGAAATCCTTGTGATTTCGGGACAGATGAAAAATTAGTTGCAACGGCAATGACTCTCGCAAATACAAGAACAGAACAAATACATTTAGTAAGCTCAGATCATGATTTAAGAAGAATGTTAAAATTTTATTCTGAAGATACAGAATATAGAAAACAATTTGGATTAGATGTTTATCTTAGATTACCTCGCCTGCATGCAAAATATGGTATTGGAAGTAAACTAAAAAAAATTAATCCCGCGTTGTAACTACCACACTACCTTTCTCAACCAATACACTATGTTCAGCCTGAGCAACTTTTCCTTTCCCAGATTCAACAAGTTGAGCAAAGTGATGCAAGTTCCCATTATTTTCTAATTGTTTCAACCCAAACAAAGCCTTAGTCCCAAATTTATTAACCAACCACCGAGAACAAAAAGGAAGATTAACGTGCTCTTCTGCAATATATTCTAATAACTCCCGAGCAATAGAACTTCGAATATTCTTTGGATCAATCAAGGCATAAATTCCAGAAGGCTTCCCATCCTTAACTTTTCCGTTCCCATTTGTAGAAAACGGCTCAATTGCAAAAAGCCCTTCACCTAAAATTTCATCACTTCCATTATGAATATTAGGAATAGTTAAACCTGCATGAACATCATATTCTCCCATTGAATGCCCTGATAAATTAATGATTGAAGAAAAGCCTTTTTCATTAATTGCATCTTCAATAAATCCTCCAATTTCTCCTAAACTAATTTTAGAATTAATTTTCTCTAAAACATTACTTAAACCAAATTCAGCAGCCTCAATTAATTTTTTATTTTCCTCGTTATTTTCTAAATCCAAACTAAAGGCAGTATCTGCAACCCATCCTTCAACATGAACACCTAAATCAACTTTCAATAAACCACACGCAACATTTTCATCATCATGTGACGGCGTATAATGCGCAGCAACATCATCAATACTCAAATTAGTAGGGAAAGCCGGCTCTCCACCCAATTCTCTCATTTTCCCCTCAATCTTTTCAGCAATCTCCAAAAGTTTCATATCTTTTTTAATAAACCCTTTAGCATACTTTCTAATCTCTTGAGCTATTTTTCCTGCTTTCAAAATATCTTGTTTTTTTTCTTTATCCATAAATAATTGAGAAGAAGGGGGTTTTTATGTTTTATTATAATAATTGGTTACTTCAAAACTTTAATAAACGCCCAGCCCTAATTATATTTAACATGAAATTTTATTTATCATCTTACAAAATTGGGAACAAAGCAGAGAAACTAAAAGAATTAGCTCTGGGAAAGATAGGATTTATCCCAAATTCCTTAGATTTTATTGAGCCCATAGCAAGAGAAAAAAGCAATCAAGAAAACATGAAAGATTTATCTGATATTGGAATTGATGTTGAAATGCTTGACCTTAAAGACTATTTCGGGAAAGAAGAAGAATTAAAGAAAAAAATTAATAGTTTTGGAGGAGTTTGGGTTCGAGGTGGAAACACCTTTGTTTTAAATCAGGCAATGAAATTATCTGGCTTTGATAAAATAATCAAAAATTTAGATAGAGACGATTTTCTTTATGGAGGATATAGTGCAGGAATTTGTATTCTAGCGCCAAGTTTAAAAGCACTTCAACAAGTAGATAATCCAGAAATAATGCCATATGAAGAATGTAAGGAAATACTTTGGGAAGGACTAGGAATATTAGACCACATAATTTTACCCCATTACAAATCAGACCATCCAGAATCTGCAGATATTGATAAAGAAGTTGAATTTTGCAAAAGAAATAATATTCCTTTCAAAACTTTACGAGATGGCGAAGTAATAATTATTGAATGACTTAATTAACCCTTAATCTTCAATCTCCGACTCTTCGGAACAAAATTCCCAATCTTCAAAGCAGAAGCCTTCCCACATCCAAGAAAATCATTTCCATATTTTATAATTAAAAAATCCTTAAACCCTGTCTCAACATTCAACTCACTTCCAGACATCCACAAATCAGCATTCTCTTTATCTAATTCAAAAACATTTTTATTAATTTGATCTTTTAAAATCTGAACTCCTTCAATACTAAGCCTAAATTTTTCATCTACAAATTTTCCAAAATAAACTCCAATTCTTTCAATCGGGATAGTCTGTTCTAATTCAACAATTCCTTTTCTATCTAAATCTCCAGAATAAAAAAATATCCTCTCAGCCCCACGACTCAATAAAGTCCCTGGAATCTCTGTAACCCCAAACTGTTTATTCAACTTCTCCAAAACTCCTTTTTTATCTCTTTCATTAAAAATTTTAAATCTGTTTATCATATAAAAAATAGTGTAGGGGGGTTTTTATAATTTAACATTATCAACAACTTCCAATAATTCATCAAAACTAGAAATAATTTTAAATGGCTCACCTTTTTCTAATCTCACTCTTTCATGAAATCCAAAATCAACTGCGATAGACTTAACGCCCATTTTTTTAGCTTCCAAAATATCCCCAAGAGTATCTGTAATAAACAAAATCTCTTCTTTTTTCAAATCAAAATTCTCAAAAAATAATTTAAATTTTTCCTCTTTTGATTTATGAGTTTCAGAACCATAAACAAATTTAAACAAACTTTGAGCATCACTATTTTTTAAAAAAGGATTTATTGCATTCTCTCTACCAGAACTAATTATTCCCAAAACATACTTTTCTGAAAGTTTCTTTAATGCTTCTAAAATATTATCTTTCATTTTTTGATTTCTTAAAGATTCATCATATATTTCTTTAAACTCAAATCCAGTAGCCCTATCTTTCATTTTTTCTCTTTCTGCATAAATATTTCCCTCAAATAATTTTCTATGTTCTTCTCTTGTTAAATCCCTAAATTGCTTAGAACTTAAATTATAATGCTCTTCATAAGTATTATGAATCACACCATCAAAATCAAAAATTATTGCTTTTATCATTTTTAGTATCTCAAATAAACTATCTACTTCTAGCTCTTCTTGCCTTACGCTTACTCTTTTCTTTCTTTAATCTTTTACGCTGCCATTTCCAACGCATCTGATTTTTCTTTTTCCATCTTCTTGAGCTTCTTTTCATAATGTAGGAAAGAAAAAAATGCTTTATAAAATTAACTGAGGGGCATGTTTATCAACCTCAAAAGAATCTTCCACTCTATCATTATATAACCAATCAAAACCCAGCCTTCTAAACAAAGGATGCTTTGATCCCACCCTCTCAAGTCCAAGCACTAATTTAACATTTGCTGCATGAGACAATACCTCAAATAAAGAAGTTTTGCCAGCCACCACCCCCTTAAATTGCCCTTTTGCCGTAGCACATTTAAGTGAACAAAGAAAATCTTCTTCACTACCAAAATTTAAAACACCTTCATAATAAATATTATAAGCACTCCCAAGACCAGAAGGCAAATGACAATCAGAGTTATAAAGAACAGATTTTTTACGAAAATTACCTACCTTAATTGCTCTTAAATTTGCTTTCTTAGCTTCTTTAAAACCTATTCCTCTCATCTTAAATAAAAACCTCCACATAGGATTATTAACTGCTTGTACAACAGCTTCAACTTCTGCATTCCATTCAAGAGCATCAAAATAATCTAAATATTTCTTTAAATTTCCTTTCACCCCCAACCCCTCTTTAAAAAAAGGATGGTCTGAAATTACTGTAACCCTCGAATCCCCCTTAACTTTGTCTAACATATCTTTACAGGGAAGACCCTCTTGATGAATCATCTCTCCATAAGGAACCCCCCAAAATAAAATATGCCCCTCTTCTGGGAATGTTTCTTCTGTTTTAATAAAAGTAGTTGGCACACCCGCAGAATCAATAACTTGAAATAATCTCTCACCTTCAAAATAACCTAACCCTTCTGGCAATTCTTTTGCTTGTGCAAAATATCTTTCATAATTCCAATCATCACCTGCATTTGTTAAACAAACCACCCCCAAATCTTTTTCCCTAGCCTTCCCTAATAAAAACATCAAATCTCTTCTTCCAGGGTCCCTATACCAAACATTTGAATTAGGTCGAGGATTAGTATAAAAATGAACATGCCCATCTAAATTAATATTTTTCCTTTCAGAAAGTTTATCATATTTTTTAGCATTAGCCATAAATCCCGAACCAATAAACCCTATTTAAATTTTATTATTCTAAAAATAATCTCTAATTTTTAACTTAAATTCCATCCAAAAAAGCCAAATAAATAACATCAAAGTATCAAGTGAAATCAAAGCTGAATCACGAAATGCCTTCGGAAGATATTTAATAAGATCAAGTCCAACTGCGGTTAAATTAAAAGGATAGAAAGGAACAACTTTCCCAACTATTAATGCATCAAGAACAAGATGTAATAAACTCCCTGCAGAAAGAATAAAAAATATTGCCGGAAGTGCCATATGCCGTCGGCTAATTTCTGCGCTTTTTAAATCAAATCTCCAAATAAAAACTCCAATCAAAAATAAAATCAATGGAACAAAAATTGTATGTAAAAATGTTCTATGAATCTGTGCGATTGTAAATCCAAATGGATAAAGAGCATAGAAAATAACATAATCTAAATCCGGAAGAATACCTGCAACGGCAGCAATCAAAATATAATACCGAGGGAAACGCGCACCCTTTCGAACACAATACTGTCTGAATAATTCTATTAAAATAATTGCTGATAAAACATGTGTAACTGTATATGGCATAATTCACCTCAGAATATAAAATAAAATATAGATTTTAAACTTTTGCTAAATCAAAAGACAAACAAAAGATGATTGGGGAACTCAAACCTTCTTAATAAATTCTTTTAACAACCCAACAACTTCCTCTTTCTTACAAGGTAAAAAATTAATTGACCCTGCATTTTTATGCCCACCACCATTCACAAAAGCATTAGGTAATTTTTTCTCTAAAAATTTAATCAACTCATGAACAGAAAAATTCGCTTCATTAGTTGCCCTTAAAGTAATGGCTGTCTTCATAATTCCAGCAGTAACTAAACTAGTAATTCCTTTTTCTTTAGACCCTTTAGGGTCATCCCTTTGGGATTGTAAATTATCATGGATTAATCCAACTGCCCGTCCAGGTTTAGGGAAAAAACCAAAACCAGGGAAAGCCTTATCAATTTCAATAGATTGAAAAGTAACCTTGCCAATTTTCTCCTGAATCGCACTAACTTTTCCGATAGCCAAACCCTTTCTATCTAGCTCCCTAATATAAGGTGCCATAAGCTCAACTAATTCTTTTTGTTTGCTCCTAGGTTGTCCAAATAAAACTCCAATATATTCTCTAACTTCCATAAACCGAACTTTTGAAGAAACATAATCAATAACCAAAGAAATATCTGCAAGTAAACTTTCAGAATAACCTTCCTTCTCCGCAATAGCTAAATATTTTTTCATAACTTCTGGATTAGCTAAATCAATTCTATCAGCAAAACCCGCCATGGCAGGAATTTGTGAAATATTCTCTACATCTAAATTAATAAACCGTCCTAGCTCTGCGCAAAGCATTCCTGCAGAAAATTTCGCTCCATCTTCTCCAATTAAAAAAGGATTAATATGAACCAAAACTTCTTTTGAAATAACATCTTCATCAAAACCATGATGGTCCACAACAATAAAATCTGCACCATGAATTTTACCTTGCTTAATCGCCATTAAATCTTCTGGACTAGAACCATTATCTGCAATAATAATCAACGGCATTTTATTTGAAAACTTCGCAACATTCCTAAGTGAATGCGCAGTATCTCTAATAGAA
>CAYZVU010000021.1:0-10720 GCA_964482075.1 Candidatus Woesearchaeota archaeon
ATTGATAGAAAAATAATTATTTCTGTAATAGCGTGGAGGGTTTCACCAGAGCCGGTTATAGCAAGTTTTAAAAACAAAAAGTAATAGGGTATTATTATACGCTTGCCCACGTGGTCTAACGGCTATGACACTTGCCTGTCGCGCAGGTAACCCGGGTTCAACTCCCGGCGTGGGCGTACGGGACTTTTGTCTCATTCGGTGGGCGTATTCTATTTATCCTTATAAATCCACATTAATATTGGCATAACATTTTCCTCTTTCATGTTTTTTGCAATTTCTTTAAAAGAATTATAATTACGACTAAACATTATTTTGTAGGAAAATTTACTTCGTTTTTCCCTCAATTGTGGAAATTCTGAAAAAAGTTCTTTCTTTAATTGTATTATGTTCCAAGCTTGAGCTCCTTCGCTATATGCGATTTTCCCATCGATATCTATTACTTTTCTCGGCTGTAATGGTTTTTTTAAGAGGTTCATTTTTTTTTAGCTCACCTCTTGTCACCTAAGATATATCAAGAAAAAATCTACTTAAACACTTCTGTGAATATATTGGTGAAACGAACAATACTTTTTAAAACATGTTTTGTTTCACCAATATATGGAAAAAGATGGTGAGAAAGACAAGTTAATTTTATTTGAATTATTGCAAGATTGCCGTCAATCAATTTCAAAAATTGCAAAAGCAGTAAAATTACCGCAACAAACCGTTAGCTATCGAATTGCAAAATTAGAGAAAAATAAAATCATAAAAAAATATACGATCAATGTTGATTATCAAAAATTAGGAATGAGCAGGCACTCTCTTTACCTAGACTTAAGAGGAATTAGGGGAGAAAAGGTAGACGAATATCTAAAAACAATAACCAATATTGACGAAGTAAGTTGTTGCTACATGTTACATAACCTAAGCAAATGGAAAATTTATGTTTCAGTTTGGACTAAAGACATTGGAAGATATGATGAAATCCAAACAAAAATAATAACTAAGTTTAGAAAATACATTAAAAATTATTTATCTTTCCAGGGAGTTCGTTCTTATACCTATTTAGCGAAAAGACTTAATCCAAAAAAGAAAGCCAAAATTGATATTAAAAACAAAGCAGACAATATTGAGTTAAATAAAACTGATTGGAAAATTCTAAAAGAATTAAAAAAGAACTCAAAAATTCCAAATGTAAATTTGGCGCACAAATTGAAGATGTCTGCCCCGAATGTAATTAAAAGAATTAAAAGTTTACAGAAAAAAGGAATTATTCAACGATTTTATCCAATAATTGATTTGAAACAAATAGGCTTAACTGAATATACCTTTATTTCAAGAGTTGACCCGTCTTATGAAAAAAACATTGAAAAGTTTATTGAGTTTACAAAAAAAGACTCAAGATTCGTAATTGTAATAAAAGCTGTGGGTTATGTTAATTTATACTATGCATTTTTGGTAAAAGATCATGACGAGTTGGGAGATATTACTCATGAAATAGATGAGATATTTGGCAATGGATTATTGGAAACTCATAAAATTGAAGTGGAGAATATGATTAGTTAAAATGGAAATGGATATTTACAAAATAATTGGAATACTCGGACTTTTATTCATTATTGGGGGCAATTTTATGATTTCTCAAAAGAGAAAAATTAGAAGAAGATATACTTATCCTCTACTTATTATTGGTGGGATTTGTTTAGAAATTTATAGTATTTATATTGGAGATATGATTTTTATAATTCTGCAGGCTGTCTTTATTGTAGTTGCGATTTATGGATTAATTAGAGTCAATGAGAAATATTTGAAGAGCTTGGTCGATTAAATAACGATTAAAACTAAAAAGTCATATTTCTTACTTATTCTATGTCAAAACTACTAACAAAATCAAATTATCTAACAGGCCTTCAATGTCCGCAACTACTTTGGATCACTAAAAATGATAAGTATAGATTTCCTAAACTCTCAGAAGTAGAAAAAGCAAAATTCACAAGCGGAGACTTAGTTGGAGAACTTGCAAAAAAACTATACCCCGACGGAATTGACCTATCGGAATTAGATTTTCAAAACAACTTACGAAGAACAACTGAGAATCTAAAAAAAAGACTTCCACTTTTTGAGGCTGGTTTTATGATTGAAGGCTTATACGCCAGAGCCGATATTTTAGTTCCGACAGGAAAAGACCATTGGGATATAGTAGAGGTGAAATCTGCGACAAAAATTAAAGACGTGAATATAGATGACGTTTCTTTTCAAAAATACGTCTACGAAAAAGCTGGACTTAAAATTAGGAATTATTTTATCTTGCACGTTAATAACCAGTTTGTAAAAAATGGGGAAATTGAACCTTTGGAATTTTTCGTTAAAGCAGATATATTAGAGAAAGTCGAGGAGAATTTTGTAGATATTGAGAAGCGAGTTGCTAATATGCTAAAAATAATTAACTCAAAGGAGGAGCCTAAGTGTTCGATTGGAGTTCACTGCACTAAACCCTACGAATGTTCACTTGATTTTGAATGCTGGAAAGATGTTCCGGAAGGAAGTGTGTTTGAGTTTTCTAGAATGCTTAAGAAAAAATGTTTTGAATTATATGACTCAGGCACTATAAAAATGAGTGATGTGCCAGAAGATATTAAATTGAATGACAAGCAGGGAATTCAAAGAAGACTTGCAAGAGATGGTGGAAAGCATGTTGACGAAAAAGAAATTAATAATTTTCTAAAGGGGTTGAATTATCCAGTTTATTACCTAGATTTTGAAACAATTAACCCCGCAGTTCCCAGATTTAATAAATCAAAACCATATCAACAAATTCCTTTTCAATATTCGCTTCATATTCAAGAAAAGGCAGGTGGGAAGTTGAAGCACATTTCATTTTTAGCAGAAGGTATGAACGATCCGAGACCAATGTTTTTACAATCACTAAAAGATAAGTTAGGAGAAGCCGGAACTATTTTAGTATATAACCAAAGTTTCGAAATTTCAAGAATTAAAGAAGGAATCATGGCATTTGATGAGTTTGAAGAATGGGGCGAAAAAAATATTTTGCCTAGAATAAAAGATCTTCTAGATGTATTTAGAAATTTTTGGTATTATGATTCTATGCAAAAAGGCAGTGCTTCAATAAAGGCAGTTTTGCCAGTAATGTCAGACTTAAGTTACAGTGATTTAGATATCAAAAAGGGTGACGTGGCGAGTTTCGAGTGGGAAAGGGTAACGTTTGGGGATGTCGAAGACAAAGAGCGTGAGAGCGTTTATAAGGCGTTAGAAAAGTATTGCGAGTTAGATACCTTAGCGGAAGTTGAGATAGTTGATGCGTTGTGGGAGGTTATGAAATGAGTAAGGGTGAAGTTTTAGTTATAATAGAAAGTCCGTTTGCGGGAGATATCAAAAAAAACTTAGAATATGCAAGGGCTTGTATGAAAGATTGTTTTTCCCGTGGGGAGTTTCCATTTGCGTCTCACTTACTTTATACTCAAGATGGAATTTTAGATGATACAATCCCAGAAGAAAGAAAACTTGGCATCCACGCTGGATTATGTTGGGGAAAATTGGCAGAAAAAACAGTTGTCTATACTGACCTTGGAATTACAGAGGGAATGAAGGAGGGAATCAAAAGAGCTGAGGAAGAGGGAAGAGAAGTTGAATTTAGAAAGATTGAGAACTTAGAGGAAGGATTGTGAGTGTGAGTTTGAAGATAGTAGAAAGGTTGTGGGAAGTTTTAAAAATGGTAGGGGGTAGAAAAGAATATGTATCAAATAAATAAAGAAGAAAACAGTATTTCAAAAATTGAAGAAAAAAAATTTTCAGAACTAGGATTTAGAGAACGGGAGCATTTACAAGAATGGATTGCCAAAAATCCGCTTTGTCTCGGAGAAGATTTATTAATAATACAAAAAGAATTTAGTGGATTTGACGATACATCTGAAAGATTGGATTTGCTAGCAATAGATAAAAAGGGGAATTTAGTAATTATAGAGAATAAGTTAGATGATTCTGGCAGGAATGTTGTCTGGCAAGCTCAAAAATATGCCTCTTATTGTTCAAGTCTAACTAAAATGCAAATTATTGAGATATACCAAAGTTTTTTGGAAAAAGAAAGACGTGATGAAGATGCTAAAAGTAATTTTCTTGATTTTTTTGAGAAAGAAGATTTGGACGAAATAAATTTTAATATACCCCAATCCCAGAAAATATTCTTTATTTCATCTAATTTTAGAAAAGAAGTCACTTCGACAGTATTATGGCTAATGAATTTTAATCTTAATATAAAATGTTTTAAGGTTACTCCCTATCAAATGGAAGAAAAATTGCTATTAGATTTCACACAAATAATTCCAATGAAAGATTCAGAAGATTATATGATTAAAATGGCTGAAAAAAATCAAGAAGTAATAATAAATAGAGAGAGAAATCGAGGAAGAGCAGAAATAAATAAGAACTTTTGGAATAAATTTTTGGATGAATGTAATAAACAAAATAATTTATTTCAAAATATTAGCGCTAGTGAAGGAAGTTGGCTTTGGAAAAGTGCTGGACTTTCTGGAATCGGATATGTTCCCTCAGTTACTGGAAGTTGTGCCAAGGTGGAGATTTGTATAAACCTTCCAGACAAAGATAAAAACAAGTTAATTTTTAATAATTTGTTAGAAAAGAAGAAAGATATAGAACAAAAACTTGGATTTAGTTTAACATGGAATAAACGAGAATTAAGAAAATCTTCAATTATAGAATATAAATTAAACGATGTAAGCGTATATGAAGAAGGTGATTGGGAGAATATGATTAAATTCATGGTGGAAAATATAGAAAAAATTGTTAACGTTTTTAGTGGTGAAATTCAAGAGATAAGGGAATTAGTTAATCATAACAACTAGCATCACTCCAAATCTTCAACTTCTTCTTCTGCTGATTCCCCTGCCTGTTCTAAAACAAACTCAATAGCTAACTTTTGACTTTCTGGAGGGTATTTATATTTCTTCAATAATTTCTTAACTTCCAGTCTCAATCTTGCTTTTATTTTATCTCGTTTAGTCCAATCAATCTTTGCATGTTTCTCTATAATATATCTCAATTCTTTTGCCATTTTCTTTAGCGTTTCATCCCGCATCAATCTAACTGCCGAAGAATCTTTGCATAATGCATCATAGAAGGCAATTTCTTTTGGATTAAGACCAAGTTCTTCATTTCTTTTCAAAGCCCCTTTAATCTCCTTAGCAATCTCAATTAATTTTAAGATTATTTCTGTAGAATCCACACTTTTATTTTTGTACATACGAATTGTTTTTTCAAGCATTTCTGAAAACTTATTTCTCTGAGCTCTATTTTTTTTAAATCTAGAAGAAACTTCATCCTGCAAAAGTTTTTTTAAAGTTTCCATTGCCACATTCTTATGTTCCATTTTTTGGAGATCATGCAAAAATGCATCTGATAAAATCGTAATTTCAGGTTTTTTTATTTTTGCGACCTTAAAGACATCTATAACTCCCTTTGATTGAACCGCTTTAGAAACAATTTGCTTAATTGCAGAATCTAAATAATCCTGACTCCGCCCCTTGGAAACTGAAGTCTTAACCATCTGATCTCTTATTGCTTCAAATAATGCCACTTCATCTCTAAGTTCATTTGTAGTAGTTGAAGGCGTCGCCAATGCGAAGAGTTGCTTTAATCTTAAAATACCATCAAAATATCTTTTCTTTCCATTTTTTAATCCAAAAATATGATCCATTGCACCAATAATAATTTCTATCTGAGCTTCGCCTTTAGCCTTAAAAAATTTCTCATAAGCAAATCCATGGAACATTCTTTTTATTGTTTCAAACTCTTCTCTTAGTGCATCCGCCGCCTCTTCGATATCGTGTGCGGCAATAATTCTATCTCCCCCAGAAGTGTAAGTAAATAATGCTTTTTCTAAACTATCTGCCATAAATAAAAGATCTACGACTAGTCCTCCCTGCTTACCTTTGTAAACCCTATTTACTCTTGCAATCGCTTGCATTAATCCGTGCCCCTGCATTGGTTTGTCAACATACATTACATTTAAGCATGGAGCGTCAAATCCCGTTAGCCACATATCACAAACAATTGCCAATTTGAACTCATCAGTACTTTCTTTGAAGTCTTTGGCTAATTCCTTTCTTTCATCTTTTGTTCTTATGTGTCTTTGCCAATTTTCAGGGTCAGTAGCACTTCCAGTCATAACTACATTTAGAAAACCTTTCATTTTGTCGTCATCATGCCATCCGGGTTTCAATTTAATTATTTCATCATATAATTCAACACAAATTCTTCTTGACATACAAACAATCATTCCCTTGCCATCCAATAATTCTTGTCTTGATTCAAAATGTTTTACAATATCTTTTGCAACATCCTTAATTCTTTCTTTTGAACCTACAATTGCTTCCATGTTTGACCATTGAGCTTTTAATTTATCACTCCGATTATCTTCTTCACCCTCTAAAACTTCATCTGCATCCCAATCGATATCATCCGCCTTTATATTCAATTTTAAATCAATAATTTTATTTTCATAATAGATATTTACAGTTCTTCCATCAGTAACCGCTTGCTCTATGTCATAAGTATCAATATACTCCCCAAACATTGCACGGGTTGATCTGTCTTTTAGATCAATAGGTGTTCCCGTAAATCCTAAAAATGTGGCGTTAGGAATTGCATCTCTCAAATATTTTGCAAGACCGTAACCTTTCACATATGTTTTATCTGCTTGTTTCTTATACTTAGCCCCAAGTCCATATTGAGTTCTATGAGCTTCGTCTGCAATTACAATAACATTATCTCTTTTGGAAATTTCATCAAATTCCGATTTTCCTTTTTCAACCCTGAATTTCTGTATGGTCGTGAAAATAATTCCGCCAGATGCAATATTTAATTTTTCCTTTAAGTCACTAGTGCTAGATGCCTGTTTTGGTTTTTCTGGTAAAATCTCAGAACAAGAAGAAAATGTATTGAACAATTGTTCATCCAAATCATTTCTATCGGTAATTACAATAATTGTAGGATTTTCCATCTCTTTAGATTTCATTATCTTTCCTGCACAAAAAGACATCGTGAGAGATTTTCCCGATCCTTGAGTATGCCAAACAACTCCTGCTTTTTTTGTTTTCCCTCTAGCTTTAATAACTGCATTTAGGGTTTTATTTGTTGCATAATACTGATGATATCCCGCAATTATCTTTATCGCATTTTGACTCTTTCCTTCTTTTTTGAACGTTATAAAATTCTGGATTAAATCTAAGAATCTCGACTTTTCAAAAACTCCTTTGGTTAAAGTTAAAATTGAAGACGCTTTATTGTCTGAGCTTATCTTTTCACCCTCTATTGATTTCCAAGAACTGAACCATTCTTCAGAGGAAGATATTGTTCCCATCTTTCCATTTGTTCCATCGTTAATAACGCAGACTTCATTATAATAAAATAACGCAGGAATTTCTCTTTTATATGTTTGAATCTGATTAAACGCCTTATGAATATCTGCATTTTGATATTTAATATTTTTAAGTTCTAAAACCGCCAAAGGTATCCCATTTACAAATGTAATTATATCTGGACGTCTTTCCTTCTCTCCAACAATTGTAAATTGATTAATCACCAAAAACTCATTTTTTTCTGGATTTTTAAAGTCAATAGGATAAACCAAATCATGTTTTATTTCACCGTTCTTTTTGTATTGAACAGAAATTCCATTTAGAAGATAATTATGAAATTCTTCGTTTTTATGAATTGTTTTAACGCCCTGTAAGTTTGAGATTCTTTTAATTGCAGATTCGATTGCCGAAGTTGGAATATCTGGATTAATCTTTGAAAAGGAATCTAGCATATTTTGTTTTAATAAAACACTTTTAACTGAATCTCTTAATGGATTGTCTGAATCTGGAAGGATGTCGGGTCCGTATACTATTTTGTAACCTAAAGTTTCTTTAAATATCTCTAGGACTGCTTGCTCTACTTTGTCTTCTGAAATTATTTTTGTCATGTTATCTGGTAGCTATTGCTGTTAAAACTCCTGCTACTATAAATGCTACTGCTCCTGCAAAAAATCTTGGGAAAAAACCCATGACTCCTAATTCGTGGGCAAAGGATTCACTAAACCAAAATAAAAGTCCAGCTATTGCTACCAAAACGTCCCCAATTACTAACGCCCCCTTATTATCAAACATAAATTTATATAATATTTGTTGTTTTTAATTTTATGGATTGGAAAATTTGGTTCACAGAACATTCGGTGGAAATTGCTTCTTTAATAGTGGCAATAATTGGGTTTTGGGTTGCTGGAACATATTTGATAAAAATAAATAATAAACAGCATATAAATTTAATAAATTCTCCAAATTCTCCGATAATTCAAGCAGGGGGAAATGTCTCTTCTTCAGATATGGATACATTTAGGGGGGAAAGTAAAAAAGAAGTCGCTTTATCCGAAGAGATTATTAAAGAAGAGAATATACCAAAAAAACAAATAAAAAAAATTGAAGATTATCTAGACGATAATAAAAATATTTCATTAATTGCAGAAATGTCTTTAAGATTGGCTAATGAATTGAGGATGGATGTCGATAAAAAATGGTTAGAAAAAGAAGTTTATGGCTTTAGAGAGTATCTTACTGACGAAATATTAGAAAAGGGCTTACAAATGAGAAAATCTGACGAAAAATTTAAACATAGGAAGGTTGATGCAGAATTAAATATAATGACAAAGGGAAACAAAATAGAAAAATTTGATGTTCCAATATTTTTTTCAGAATCTTTGAAACAAATTGAAGATTTGGCAGAAAAATATTATAATGAGCAGAAAGTCATTATGAATGCTCCCCCAATGGCACTCATGGTAGAAACATTAAAAGTAGATCCAAGAAAAGATGTTCCTTATTTAGTAAATCCCTCATCTTTTAAAACAATTTTAAATAAGGTGAGATTAAAGATAATTGATTTTATAGACAGAGCGAAAGAGAAAGTTGATTAAAGAGAAACTCTCACCTTCCCACTCATCAATTTAGGCAATAAAGTATCACGAAGTTTTGTTAAGGATTGGATTTGAATCATGTTATTTTTAATTTTCGTAAAAGAAGCCTTCATATTATCATTAAATCTTTTTAGTATTTTTTCAGAAGGCACCAATATACTTATATTTGAAAAAACAGATGTATTTACATTAAGCGTAACAGCCCCGCCACTTCCAATATCTTTCAATTTATTTTTTATAGATTTTAAATAATAATACAAATAATATTTAATGAAATCACTGGAAGGAATTATTGAGTTTATTTGTTGGTTGGTCTGAGAATCTTTAGTTGTCATACTTACTACTCCGACTGTAGCGATGCAACTTACACAAATTGAATCCTGTGGAATTGTTTTATTCGTTTGTGAATTTTTACCTTCTTCGCTTAATGTTTCTCCTGTTTTTAAAATAAATATATTATTATGCATATCTGGAATTTTTATAAAGGGTATTGTTCCTTCAAAATAATCTTTATTTTTAGTAGAAGGCGTCTTGCCACAAATTATTTTTCCTATTTCTCCCAACTTCCCAACTCTCCACCCCGTCGGAATCTCCCCCAACTCACTCTCCACCATCTCTCCACCATTAGACCTATACCCCTTCCCATCCTCATCAGGAAACTCAAAATCAGCAAACCATCGCTTAAACAACAACTGCCCCATATTCTCTAAAACTTCATTCTGCTTTTGTAATGTTTCTATTTTTGAGTCTAGGTCGGAAAGAATTTTTGCGATTGCTTTTTGTTCGGAAAGGGTGGGTAGGGGAAATTTAAATTCTCTCATTCTCTTGAGGGGCATATTTTTTATTACGGTTCCCGTAGCATTTAACTGAATATAATTTTGAAATAAATTTCCAAGCAAAATATATTTTACATAATTTTTATCAATATTATTTTTCAAATTAAAATAACATGCACTTTTCCCAAGGATAACTTTTTCATTATTATAAAATGCCACATTCCCCAAAGTCCCATTAATAGATACTAATATAGTTCTATCAGTTAACTCTTTCTTATATTTATCAAATTCTTCTTTTGAACATTTTTTTGTATTGTCAGTCATCTTTATCCTGCTATTAACTAGGTTATTACCATTAATAAAAAAATAATCTCCTCCCGTATCATACTTTGGCGTCCCATGTAATCCATCACCCAATTTTGTTACAGTATTTCTCAACTCCTCTATCCTCCAATCTTCAGGAATCATTCCTATTTCAGTTTTTTTGAATTTTGTTTCTTTTTCCATCATCCCCAAAGCCCACTACTTTCCCCCCCGATTTTCCAAGATTTATTTTGAATATCAAATAACAAAAGGAGATATGCCTTATCTCCATCTATATTATATTCCATGTTAATCCATCTGAAATTATCTTTTTCGTCCTCATCTATTTTATGATTTACTAAATCTTGGGGTTCTAATTCCTTTATTTCATAATTCGGTTCTTCAATAAAAACAGTTAATCCAGATTCTTCCTCAATTTCTTCTTTAAGTCTGCCCTTAAAATATTCTCCCTCTAAATATTCCTTCAACCCCCTTTCTACAAACATATATACTTTTTGCAAATCTCCCTCAACTTCAGAATATTTAGTTAATACATGAATTATCTTTCCAGTCATTTCAGAAGCTCTATTAATTTCTTCTATATTGACTGTACATTTGCCCAATTTATATGCCGTTCTTTTTTTGTCCACAGTGCAAAAAACCTTAAATCCTA
>CAYZVU010000022.1:0-10255 GCA_964482075.1 Candidatus Woesearchaeota archaeon
AGAAAGGTTATGGGAAAAGGACGGCGATTGAAGATTATAGGAAAACTTCGCGTGCGGGGAAAGGGGTTATTAATTTGAAGGTTAATGAAAAAACAGGGAATGTAGTGACAACTGTTGAAGTTAATGATAAAGATAGTATAATTATTACAACAGCTAAGGGGATGGTAATTAGGACTGGATTGCAGAACATTAGAGTGATGGGGCGTGCGACGCAAGGAGTTAGGGTGGTGAAGCTTCAACCAGGAGATAAGGTTACTGATTTGGTTAAGGTTGTTGAAGATATTGAAGGTCATAAAGGGTTTAAAGAATCTAAGGGTGCTGAAGAGAATAGTGCAGAATAATAATTCTTATAAGGGAAATTTTTTTTATAATGTTATGAATTTAAAATATAACTCTGAATCTAGACTTTATCGTATTATGGATTTTTCTAGAGAAAATCTTCGAGATTTTATAACTGGGAAGATTGATAGGCCTTGGGAGTTTGGGATGATGGAAACATTATGGGAATCTTTTAAGGAAGAAGCAAAGAAGGTTAAGGATGGTGTTTATTTTGCTTTGGAAGATTTCCCTGTAAATGGACTCCCAATAAAAAGGTTAGATTGGTTGGGGATACAATTTACTGCTCTGAAGGGAACTGTTGGGGTTAATGTCGGTAAATCAGTTTATTCAGGTTTGTCTGATGAACCTCCTTTCCCTAATAATACTGGTTTATTTAATTTAGCTACTCTTAGTAAAGAAGCATGCCCATTAAAAGAGGGCAATTTAAATGGGAGTCTGGTTCTTAAAATTAATGAACATTCTGATATGGATGTAAACCCTCAATTTCTTTATGATCTTGGCGATAATTTTGGCCAGAGAATTAGGTAGTAGTGTTGTCTCTTTAATGTGATAACAGATAGAAAGGTTTAAATAGTTTATAATTCTTAGATTAATATGAAAACAGAATTACAAAAACAAGAAGAAGAGCGGAAAAATTCAGAAAGAACGGAAGCCTTAGATCTTGTTAATGTAACTAGAAATTGTGAGGAATTTTAGATGCAAACAATAAATGAAAGAATAATTGAAAAAAAGAAGCCGATTGTTTTAATAGTAATTCTTGGAATTATGGTAATTGATTTGGCTGTTTTAATTAGTATTTCTTTTAGTTTTAATCTTGTTCAAAATATAATTATGGGCTGGATTTTTAGTATGGTTTATGCTCTTTTGATGTTTTTGTTCTTTGGTGGACAAATGGTTCTTGAAAGAAATGTGGATAATTATTCTGAAGTTGAAAAGGAAGTTGTTAAGATTGTTCCAGGAGAAAAGGAATTAGAAATTTTTGCAGTGGATAACCCAACTGTAAAAGTTGTTGAGAAGCCTGTTGTAAGGAACGTTTATATTGAAGTCCCGAAGGAAAAAATTGTTTACAAGGAAAAGTCAAGAAAGAAATTGAATATTCCAAAGTATAATTTTGTTGGCTCAACAGAATCAAAAACTTATCATAAAAGAACTTGTAGATTTTCTAAATTGATTAAAAGAAAATATAAGCTTTCTGATAATTCTGAGAATTTTTTTAAGAAAAATAAATTCAAAAAATGTAAGATTTGTTTGGGGAAGTAAGATGGGAAATTCCTTACAAAAAATTGATGATTTGTTAATGAAAGGAGTTAATAAAGGAGTTCATGCATATAATTGGACAACTGGAGATACTAAGACTGGGTTAGCTAATAAATTTCATACTTCTGGAGCTATATTACTTAGTACTGCTGGAATTACTAGTCCGGAAGATCCAGTTATGAATTACTATTTCGCTCCAAGTTGGATTCTTATCTCTCATTTTCAGCAAAAGGAATATTTAAGTCAGGAAAAAGATGAAATTCTTGCTGCAAAGAATTTGGCAAAAGTTCCGGAATCAAAATATAATTTGGCTAATAAATTTATTGGATATTCTGCTGGATTTCTTGGGGCATTGGGGGTATGTGCATCTTTTCTTAGTGTCCCTTTAGAAAAGAAAATCTATGTTGCGGCTCTTGGTGGCGGTCTTTCTGTATGTGGTCTATCTCATTTTGTTATGCGAGCAGATTATCTTCCTCCGAGAAAAAGTGTGGTTAAAAGAGTTAGTGAAAAATTATCTAAAAAAATTAAAGAATATAATGAAAGACCGAGATTAATTCCAATAGAGCAAGAAGTTTATAGTGGAAGATTAGAGGCGATGGTTTAATTTTTATGGCAATTACTTTTGAAGAAGTTATAAGGAGAGTTTCTTGTCTTTATGAATCTCCTTCTGAGGCAGAGGAGATTATTAGTGAGAATGATGATTATTTGACGAGGGTTATTGCTCCAAAAAGTTTAGATATATGGGTAGTTAACCAAGAGGCAGCTCATCTTAATAGGGTTAAATCAGGGGACCCGCATAAACTTTCATTTTTACGTTATGATTTTGAGTCAATGCTAGAAAAATATGAGCAAAATAAAAAATATAATATTCGTAGTGGTTTATTTTAACACCCACATCTATTACACATATCTTGATATTCACACCATTTACATAAAATAGATTTTTTTGGAGGAAATTCTGTTGTTGATTCTATTTTTTTTATTAATTCTTTAATATTATCTTTTAGATTTTCTATTTGTTCATCTGTTCTATAAGAGCAAATTTTTTTATTGTGTGCGAGATAGTGCCAGATTAAACAAACTTTTTTGTCGTTGCCGAAAAGTTCTTTTATGGCAATTGAATAAAGTGCAAGTTGTCTATCTTGATTTATTTTTTCTTGTGTTGGCAGAGAGTTTGCTGTTTTATAATCGTGAATTTCAATTTCTCCTGTTTCTTTATTATCAACTAGTCTATCTATAAACCCTTGAATTTTGTGTTCTTCTAAATCTATTAAAATTCTTTTTTCGCATTCTAATGTTCCGTCTTTGAAGGGCTGGTGTTTTGTATAGTAATCTAAAAGAAACTTTACTCCTTTATTGAAATAATTTTTTGCTGTGAGGTTTTTTACTATTTTCATATTTTCTGTGAAATTTTGTGACCAGTTTTCAGCATAGTAATTAATCATTTGTTCGATTGTTGGCGCTGGGTTATTTTTTAAAATTGAGTTGTAAATCCATTCTAATGTATCATGGACTGATTTTCCTAAATGCGCTTCGATGCTCATTTTAAATTCTGGGGGTATTTTATCTATGTATCTGTATTTAAATTTTCGTGGGCATTGCTCAAATGAGCTTAATCTTGAGTGAGAGTAAATTACCATTTAGGAAAAAAAGAAGGAGTGGTTATAAAGTTTTAGGGGGGATTTGTTTATTTTGAAAAATATTATAAACTAAGGAAAATATTAATTATATATGGCACAATATGATAAAATTGCTAATAAATATAAGGAGGCAGAGGATGCAATTATTAAAAAATATGTTGTTGAGCCAACTTTTATGAAATTAGTTAAAAAAGTAAAGGGTAAAAGGGTTGTGGATTTAGCTTGTGGGAGTGGATATTTTACTAGAAAATTAAGGGATTTGGGGGGAAGTGAAATTTTTGGAATTGATATCTCTAAAAAAGAAATAGATTTAGCAAGGGGAGTTGAGAAGGGAGAAGAAAATAAAATAAAATATTTTGTAGGGGATATTTCAAATTTTGATTTTTCTTATTTTAAAAGATTTGATGTAGCAACCGCTATATTTTTGTTGCCTTATGCAAGTTCAATTAGTGAATTAAATTTAATGGTAAAAAATATATATTTATCTTTGGATAAAGGTGGGAAATTCATTAATATAATCCCAAATGGTTTTATTGAACAGAAAGATAAAAAATATGAAGTTACTGCTGAAAGAATGGAGAATTTAAAAAATGGAGGGAAAAGAATAATAAAATATTATTTAAATGGCAAAGAAGCCTGTAAATTCTTTAGTCATTATTGGAGTAAAAAAACTTATGAGAATGCGTTGAGAGAAGCAGGATTTCGCAATATTTTATGGCATGATGTTGTTGTTTCAAAAGAAGGATTTGAAAAACTTGGTGAATCATTTTGGAAAAAGTTTCTTAATAGTCCATATATAATTGGCTTAACTTGCGAAAAATAAATAAGTTTTTGGAAGAATGTTTTTTTATATATTAAACCAATAGAATATATGTTCCTTATCGAATTTGAAGAATTTTTTAACGCTTCCCACTTGTTTAAATCCATTTTTTTTATAGAAACTTCTTGCCCAATCAGCTTGGCTTCCAGTATTAACACTTATTCCCCGAAAATTTTTATTTTTTGCAAATTTTTTTACATAAGTGAGGAGTTTAGTTCCTATTTTTTGTTTTCGAAATTTGTTTAAAACAAATATCCAATCAAGAAGCAAGCGATCTTTTGAGGGTTGTAATAAAATCCAGCCTTTTACTATATTTTTTTCAATAAATAAAAATTTTATAAATAAATTATTTTTGAATAGTTTTTTATTTTCACTATCCAAATTTGGCCAAATTTGTTCTTTGTATTTTTCTTTAAACTGAACAATCATAATTTGTTATATGTATATTAACAATATAAATCTTTTGGGAACGACGTATTTGGAATTAAATAATTTCTCCAAAACCAATCAATCTCCAACGTTTGTTAAGATTTCGTGCTATCCCTGTATTGTCGCCCTTTAATCCAACAACTGGAATGTTTAGCGAAAGTTCAATTATATCTTTGGAAATTTTTTCAATTGTTCCAACTGTAATTGTTGTGTTTACACTTAACATTAACATTTCTTTTGTTTTGAATGGTTCAATTTTTTCATGTTTTTCTGTTCCTAAAACTTTGTCAAATAAATTGTATTTTAGTTTTAGATTATAAGTTATTTCTGGGAGTGAGCCTTTTGTTGAGGCTATGCATCCTGTTAAAGAATCTGTCTTTGCCATAAATGGGTCGAGGGATGTTTCAATTGAGATGCTTGCTCCTGGCATGATTTCTTTTACTGATGAACTTCCTTTGTGTAATGAAAGAATTTTTGTGTTAATTGTTTGAAAGCTTTGTTGGTTGTTTTTTTTGACACTTAGCCCTGGCTTTATTTCAATTTCATCTCCAACCTTTAGTTTTCCTTTTTTTAAAATTCCTCCGAGAACCCCACCTTTTAGATTTTTAATTTCAGAGCCTGGACGATTGATGTCAAAACTTCGTGCAACTAAGAATATGGGTTTTGAAGTTTCGTCTTTTTTTGGGATTTCTATTTTTGTTAGTTCTTCAAATATTTTGTCGATATTTACTTCTTGTTGTGCAGAAACTGGAATGATTGGAGCGTTTTCTGCAACTGTTCCTTTAAGAAATTCTTTGATGATTTTATAATTTTTTTGTGCTTGTTCTTTTGTAACTAAATCTATTTTATTTTGTACTATGATTATATTTTTTATTCCTTTTGCTTGAAGCGCCATGAAGTGTTCTTGTGTTTGTGGCTTGATTCCTTCATTCGCTGCGATTACCAAGATTGCTGCGTCTATAATTGCTGCTCCTGAGAGCATTGTTGCCATAAGCATTTCGTGTCCTGGTGCATCTATAAAAGAAATGTATCTTACTGGTTCTCCTTTTCCTTCTGAATTAAAAGTATTTTTGTCTTTAGAGATTATAACTTCTGCGTAGCCTAGTTTAATTGTAATGCCTCTCTTTAATTCTTCAGAATGTGTATCTGTGAACTTTCCAGTAAGTCTGGATAATAAAGTTGTTTTCCCATGGTCGATGTGTCCGACAACTCCGACGTTTAATTCAGGTAGTTCTTTGTTCATAAAATAAGATAAGGGGGGAGGTTTATAATGTTTTTGGGTTATTCAATTTCACTCTCTACAATACTTCCTACCAACTAATTCATCAGGTAAATGTTGTTGATTCTTTGCTGAGGGGTCGTCATGAAAATATTTGTATCCTTTCCCATATCCAATGTCTTTCATTAGTTTTGTTTCTGCGTTTCGTAGATGAAGTGGGACTGATAGATTTCCTGTTTCTTTAATGTCTTTTTGAATTTCTAAAACAGCTTTGTATGTTGCGTTTGACTTTGGTGCTTTTGCAAGGTAGATTGCACATTGAACTAGGGCTGTGTTGCATTCGGGGTATCCTAAAAACATTACAGAGTTTTTTGTTGCGATTGCAAGTTGAAGTGCTTGGGGGTCTGCGTTTCCAATGTCTTCTGAGGCAAAACGAATCATTCGTCTAACAATATATTTTGCGTCTTCGCCTGCTTCTATCATTCGCATTGTCCAATAGGCTGATGCGTCGGGGTCTGAGTCTCGCATTGATTTATGTAGGGCGGAAATTATATTGTGATGTTCTTCTCCGTTTTTGTCATAGCGTAGGAATTTTTGTGCAGAGTTTTCGATTGTTTCTTTTGTTATTTCTCCTTCTGAAATTGAATGTGCTATTTCTAAAATATTTAATGCAGATCTTGCGTCGCCGTTTGCTATATTGGCAATGAGTTTTTTATTTTCTTCAGAGATTGTTGTTTTTATTCCTTTTTCATGTTTTAATGCTTGATTGAGAATTTGGATTAAATGTTCTTCTTGTAATTCTTTTAAGACATAGGTTCTTGATCTTGATAAAAGTGCAGAGATAATTTCAAAAGATGGGTTTTCTGTTGTTGCTCCAACTAATGTGATTGTTCCGTTTTCTACAAATGGAAGTAAGAAATCTTGTTGTGCTTTATTGAATCTGTGGATTTCGTCTAAGAATAAAATTGTTTTTTTCTGGAAAAGTTTTGCTTGATTTATTGCTCTTTTTACATCGTCTTTTTTTGCGTTTACTGCAGATAATTCTATGAATTCAGAATTTGTTAATTTTGAAATTAATCTGGCGATTGTTGTTTTTCCGCAACCTGGTGGGCCCCATAAAATAATTGACGAAGGAAAGGCATTTTTTTCTAAAGCAATTCTCAGGGGTTTTCCTTCTCCTACTAAATGTTCTTGGCCTACAAATTCATCTAAATTTGAAGGACGCATCCGATATGCTAAAGGTTGAGTAATTGCCATTTAGAAAATTGGGGATAGAGGTATTAAAGAATTTGTGTGGTTAAAAGAAATTTCATTTTATTGGAAATCTTGCTTTTATTAATTCTTCATCAGACCATTTGCCGTCACCATTTAAATCAAAATTCTCAAAATTATTTTCAAAGATTACTCTTACGCCATACCTGCAGTGTATTAGTTCTATCGAAGGATCTATTTTAATTATTTTTTTACAGCCTTCCCCATAAAGATAACTAAATTCATTTTTGGTAAAAAATCCATCTTTATTTCGATCATATGAAGACATAAATAAAGTTGTTGGGGCTTTTTTTGGATCCACTACTCTTTCTTGAATTGGAGGTTTAATTGGTTGCCCTTGGTATGCTGGCTGATGTGATGCACAACATCCAGAGAGATAGGTTAAAGTTCCTAGAAGTAAGATAGGAATAGTTTTCCATACTGATAGTTTGTCTGGTAGTGTTTTCATTTTAAAATTTTGCCCCTGCCTTTATCCCTGCTTCAATAGTAAAATTTGCAGGTTCGCAATATCCAAATTCATTTCGAAGTGATTGAGAAATTATCCAGCTTCTAGTAAATGGGGTAATATGTGTTTCTATTTTTCCAAAAGATTTCGAAAATCTTAAATTTGCTCGTGCTCCTGCCCCAATAAATTGTTGAAAAGTGTGATTATATTTTTTAATGTTTGGAGTAGTTCTATGTGTTGCCATCGCATTCCCAAAAAATAAATGATTATATTCTAAATTTAATTCGATTTTTTTAAATAATTCTTTATTAGTTCCGATTAAACCATAATAATAATTTTGTTCTCTTTTATATCCCCAGTAGCCTTTAGAAGTTTCTTTCCCTTGACTATTATTTTGCAAATATCTTAAACCTAATCCAGCATATAATTTTCTTTTTTTAGATGTTTTTCCAATAATTGCTCTTGTATCAAATGAAAAATCTGGAATATTTTTAACCACTCCATCTGAACTAGAATAATTTACTTTTCCTTTAGAAATATTTCCTTCAGTAGAAAAATAATATTTTGAATTTTTTGGCTGAAAAGTATATTTTAAGTTTAATCCTTTTTTTTGTCCTTGGAAAATAATAGATGAATTTTTATTTTGTTCCATATCTTTTATTTCATTTTCAGACATATTTTCTGTATTTGGTTGATTGAGTCTGTAAGCTAAAGGTTCATCATAAATATAATAAAATGCTTCTGGAGAAATTTCAAGTGTTGATTTTGCGAGAGCTTTTACTGGAGAAGTTAGAATAGATATTCCTAATAAAATTGAAGCTAGTGTACGCTTAAGAGAGGTTTCCATTTTAATCTTTGCAGACGTATGGACAGACAATATCTTTAAAATATTCATAAACTTTTTCTAAAGTATAGTGCTTTTCTGGGTCTGATTTAAAATTTGAGGGGCCTGATTCAGAGGGGGTTTTTGAAATACAATATGGAATTCCTATCGCCAATACAGCTATTGCGGTGGCTATACCAATTTTATTTGTAAGGGTTATCCTTGATTTATTTTGTGAATTTCTCATTTTATAATTGCCCCTCAGCTTTTTTTTCATAAATATTATCTAGAACTTCTGGGCTTGTAATTAATTCCAAATTATTTTTAGGTGTTCCATATTTTCTTTTTTGACTTGGGAGAGAAAAATCTTGTTTTGGATTTCCCTCGTATAATTTTGGAGTTTTTTCAAGGGCTCTTGATTCTCTTTGTGTTCTTGGAGGTACTATAAATGTAACTTCTTCGGGCGTACCTTCTATATAAGGAGGTTCTATTTTATTATTATATGGAGTTACTGGTGTATCTTCGGTAGATTCTGTTATTGGAATTTCTCCAATTATTCCTGTTGAATAGGGCTTAGGAATATCGTTTGTGGGTGTATTCTTTTCTTTGAATTGATTATGCCAGCTCAATTCCCAGAGATAAGCATCTTTAACTGGTTGAGGAACGTTTGAATTTTCTATAACTTCTCTAACATCTTGTTCGTCAGCCGAAGCTGATTTTACATTATATACCCCAATAAGTGCTAATACCCCAATTACTGGAATTACTATTTTTTGAATTAAATTTCTCATAATATATTCCAGAATTCTATATTTATAAACCTTTCTATTATGTTGTTATTAAGAAGTGACAACCTTATTCTTTCTTTTCTTCATCTTTTTTTCCGAAAATATCTTCAAGCTTCTTTGAGCCGTCTTTGATGATTTTTAGGTTGATTTGCCTAATATCCTCTGAGATTGTGTTCCCTCGAACTGTTTTTCTCAATCTAAGGCCTTTTGGTCTTGTTCGTCCAACTTTCTTTTTCCCTTCTTTCCGTGGTTTCCTTTTCATGCCTTTTCCGTAAGTTAAAAGCATTTTTTTAACTCCAAATCCTTCAACATTTTCCATTACTGTAAACCCTGACTTGTCGCTTGCACCTGCGATTTCAAATTCGTAACCTTCTAAATCTGGGGATACTTCAATTCCTTGAATTTTGTCGTGGAGTTTCTTCCCTATTAGAGAGATAGATTCGGATTCTAGCTTGTATGTCTTTCCGGCCTTCGTTCCGATATTTATTTTGAATACCATAATAGATTATTGAGAAATTGGTTTTTAAAGTATTTGGTTAAGTTGTTTTAATAAAAAGCTTTAATAACGAGATTTAATTTAAAATATCATGAAATCGAAGAAAAAGAAAAGTTTTGGGAAGAAAAATTATAGTGAATTTGTAGAAAAAACAGTTGCAAAAGATATTTTTATTAAAGATATTTCTTTAGATTCCAAAGACAATGTTTTGATTTTTGGGAAAGTTAAAAAAGTTATTCAAACAGGTGGGCCTACTGTTTTTGTGGTTTCAGATGGGACTGGGAATCTTTCTTTGAAAGGATTCGTTGGTGCTGGTGAAAGAGCATACCCGGAGGTTGAAGAAGGGAATAGTGTTAGGGCAGATGTTTCTATTGGAGAATTTCAAGGAGAGCTTGAGGGGGAAATTAATAGTATTTCTAAATTAAATGAATCTCAAGAAAAACAATTTTTAAAATCTCTTGAAAAAATAGAATTTGAAAGAGCGAAAGTTGTGCCTCCTAAGTTTTTAGTTAAGAGTAATATTTTAGATAAATTAGAAAGTAAATTTATCGAGGCTGCGACGCAAATTAAGTTGGCAATTATTCAAGATAGGCCGATTATTGTTAGACATCATAACGACGCTGACGGTTATTCTTCAGGGTTTGCCTTGGAAAGAGCAATTTTACCTTTAATTACAAAGCAGCATAATTCATTAAAAGCTCCTTGGGAATTTTTTTTAAGAGCTCCT
>CAYZVU010000023.1:0-9664 GCA_964482075.1 Candidatus Woesearchaeota archaeon
AATTCTTTTTTGCCCAGCTACTTCATTCTTTTTTTTCTTTCTTCTCTTGATGTATTTTCCGCCTGAGACTTTCTTTCCTTTCTTTGTTACCATGTTTTTTAGAGAGGATTTTGGTTTTTAAAATCTTTGGTTGTGAATTTTTATAGGAATCTTTAAAAACTAATTCTACAAAAGTAATCTATGGTAAATGGAATAGAGAGACCGTTGGATTTGTTGAACAATTCTAAAGGTCATGAAGTGTTAGTGCATTTGAAGAGCGGTAAGCAATTCACAGGTACTTTGCTGGCTTTTGATATCCACATTAATTTAGTGATGGATAACGTAAAGCAAATGGAAGACGGCGAAGTTAAAACAAGTTTGGGATTGACTTTCCTTCGAGGAGATACAATAATTTATATCTCTCCAGCTTCGACAGCACTTAAGTAAATAATTTATTATTTACAAAAACATTTCAAAAAATATTGAAATAAATTTGTGTTTATACCAATTAGTTTTCACATGGTAGAATTCTAAGAGGCTTAAGCTTAGTGGTAACTTTAATAAAAGATTTTTTCTTTAATTATTTATGATTAAACTTACATTTCTTGGAACAGCAGGACAAATGCCTAGCGCGAGAAGGAATCATTCCTCGATGTTGTTGAATTATGATGGTGAGAATATTCTTGTTGATTGTGGTGAGGGAACTCAGCGACAGTTTCGAAAGGCGCGGTTGAATCCATGCAAGGTTACTCGTTTGTTGATTACTCATTGGCACGGGGATCATGTTTTTGGGATTCCAGGTTTTTTATCGACTCTTGCTTTGAGTGGTTATAATAAAACTCTTTATATTTATGGGCCGCGAGGGACAAAAAGTTTTATGAATGATTTATTGAAGGTGTTTAAGTTTACTAAAGAATATAAGCTTGTTATCGAGGAGGTTGAGGGCAAATTCTTAGATATGAAAGATTTTTATTTAGAGGCGAAGCCGATGGTTCATGGGATTCCAACAAATGCTTATTGTTTTGTTAAGAAGGGATTGATTAGAATTGATAAAAAGAAATTGGCTAAATCTAAATTGCCGAATGGGCCTTTACTTTCTAAATTGAAAAATGGAAAAGATGTTTCCTATGAGGGCAAAAAGTATAAGGCCAAAGATTTGACATTTAAGGAAGAGGATAAGAAAATTTGTTTTGTGATGGATACAAAAGATAATGCTAAGATTGTTGGTTTTGCAAAGAACTCTGATTTGTTAATTTGTGAGTCTAGTTTTGGAGAAGAACTTGCAGATCTTGCAAAGGAGCATTTGCATTTGACTTCTGATCAGGCAGCTACTATTGCGAAAAAATCAAATTCTAAAAAATTAATTTTGACTCATATTAGTGGTCGTTATGAGGCAAAGTCAGAGCAGTTAGAAAAAGAAGCAAAGAAGATTTTTAAGAAGACAAGTGTGGCTAAGGATTTTGATGTTGTTGAGATTGAATAGAAACCTTTTAAATATCTTTATTTCTTAATCTTTTAATGGCCCAGTAACTCAGTCTGGATAGAGTGTCAGCCTTCTAAGCTGAAAGTCGCAGGTTCGAATCCTGTCCGGGCCGTTTAGTCTATGACTAATAATATGCGCGGGTCGCATAGCGGCTATTGCGCCTCCCTGCAGAGGAGGTATCCACGGGTTCGAGTCCCGTCCCGCGCTTTCATATTATAAAATGGCATATATAGTAAAACAAAATATTAATGGGAAAGATTATTATTATCTTAGAAAAAGTGTGAGAGAAGGCGAGAAAGTTTTAAGTAAGCATGTGGCATATTTGGGAGCAGATAAGGAGTTGGCTGAGGAAAAAGCTAAGGAGATAATTAGAAAAATGGATGAAGAAAAAGTTGGCAATAATAATGAATGTAAATTAGTACATGAAAAGATTTCTATAGAGGAGCTTGCAAATTTTTGTAAGTCGAAAGGTTTTGTTTTTAGAAGTTCTGATATTTATGGAGGGTATTCTGGGTTTTGGGATTTTGGGCCTTTGGGTAGTGAATTGTTTAATAATTTAAAACGAAATTGGTGGAGCCATTTTGTAAATCAAAAAGAAAATATGGTTGGAATTGACGCAAGCATAATTTCTCATCCAAGAACATGGGAGGCATCAGGGCATTTGACTAGCTTTAAAGATATCGCAGTTATTTGTAAAAAATGTAAAAGTTCTACTAAGTTAGATCCAAATGAAATAGGAAAAGTTAAATGTGATTGTGGAGGAGAATACGAAAGTCAAGGAGAATTTAATTTATTATTTAAGACAAGCGTTGGGGCTTTGGATAAAAGTGATGCTTATCTTCGAGGGGAAACAGCACAATCTATGTTTATGGATTTTAAATTAATTTCTCAAACTTCGAGAATGCAGTTGCCTTTTGGTATTGCTCAGATTGGAAGATGTTTTAGAAATGAGATTTCACCAAGGGATTTTTTGTTTCGTTCAAGAGAGTTTCACATTGGGGAATTCGAATTTTTTATTCACCCTGAGGAAAAAAACTGTGATTTGTTAGATGAAAATTATTTGAATGTTAAATTTGATTTTCTTAGTGAAGAGGCTCAACAAAAAAATTCAGAAGAATTAGAAGAAATTTCAATTAAAGATTTAGTTAAGAAAAATAAACTTGGAGAGTGGCATGCTTATTGGTTGGCGGAACAAATTATGTGGTTTAGAAATTTAGGGTTGGATGAAATTAAAATTAGAGAACATACAAAGGAAGAATTGTCTCATTATAGTTCTGCAACTTTTGATATTGATTATGCTTATCCTTTTGGGTCTAAAGAGGTTGCAGGTAATGCTAATCGTGGTCAGTATGATTTGAATCAACATATTAAAGAAAGTAAGCAGAAAATGGAAGTTTTCGACGATAAAACTAGTCAGAAAGTTATCCCAAGAGTTATTGAACCAACTTTTGGTATGGAGCGAGTTTTTTTAGCTTTGTTAACAAAAGCTTATTATAAAAATGAAAAAGGAGATATTGTTTTAAAATTGCCTTTTAATCTTGCACCCATTAAGGTTGCTATTTTTCCAATTGTTAAGCAACCAGAGTTTGAAAATTTTGCAAGAGATTTATTTGATGATTTGAAAAAAGAATGGAATATTGTTTATGATAAGTCTGGTTCAATTGGTAGAAGGTATGCGCGTAATGATGAGATTGGAACCCCATTTTGTATAACTGTCGACGGTGATTCAATAAAAAATAAAGATGTTACAATTAGAGATAGAGATACAACAAAACAAATTAGAGTTAAGGTTTCTGAATTGAAAAATATTTTACGAAGTTTGATTAATGGGGATGTTGAGTTTATAAATTGTGGAACTTTAATTTAGGTTTTTTCTCGACGGTGAATTTATAAAAATTATTTTTTTAAATTTTAAAAAATTATTTTTACCGAAGGATTTTTAAAGATTGTTTTCTTAGCTTAGTTGATTAAAGTAAAGTATAATCTTTACTAACTGAATTTAATTCAGTAATTTAATTAAAAAAGAGGTGTCAGAATATGCCAGTAAAAAGAAAAGCTGCTAAGAAAAAAGTTGTTAAGAGAAAAGTTGTTAAGCGAAAACCAGTGAAAAAGAAAGCTGTAAAAAGAAAGCCGGTTAAAAAGAAAGCTGTGAAAAAGAAAGCTGTTAAGCGAAAACCAGCAAAGAAGAAAGCGGTAAAAAGAAAAGCTGTTAAGAAGAAAGCTGTGAAGAGAAAGCCCGCAAAGAAGAAAGCTGCTAAGAAAAAAAGAAGATAAGTTTTTTAATTTTTTATTTTATTTTATTTAATTAATGCCAGAGATGATTCAATGAAGGCATGAAAAGATTTTTAAGTTTGAGTTTATTTATTATTTTATGAATAATGATTGTTTGTTTTGTAAAATTGTAAGCAAAGAGATTCTAAAAGAATTTATCATTGAAAATGAAAATTTTGTTTCTTTTTTTGATATTAATCCTCTTGTTCAAGGTCATACTCTTGTTATTTCTAAAAAACATTTTGAAACTTTTTTAGATATGCCTAGTGAACTGGGAAATGATTTGTCAGATTGTATCCAAAAAACAGCAGCAAAAATTCTTGGGCAAGAAGGAGTTAGTGATTTTAATATAGTTCAGAATAATGGAAAGATTGCTGAGCAACTTATTAATCATCTGCATTTTCATATTCTTCCTCGGCGCGAAGGAGATGGTTTGAAAATTGTTGCTGAGGTTTAGTTTTTTTCTGAATGTATAGGGAAATTAATATTGCAAAAAATATTCCGGTTAAGTCTATTAAAATATCAAAAAATCCACAATGTCTCATTGGGATGAAAGATTGATGAATTTCATCGCTGATAGCGTAAAGAATTGAAATTAATAATGTTATAATTATTTGGCCCGTTTCTATTTTGTGTTTTGATTTTATTGATTGGATAATAAAAAAAGTAAGCAAGAAGAAAATTACTAGATGATATGCAACTGAAATTAATGGAGGGCCTCCTGTGTCAATTGTTCCTGGTAAGGATGAAAAATGAAATATTTCTATTGCTAAAAGAATTGTGATAATTATTGAGAAGATTCTTTTAGACATAATTTGATTAGTTAGTTTTTTATTATAAATATTATTGTGGTAAGGAATATAAATGGCTCCAGAGAGATTCTAACTCTCGACCTCTGCCTCATGAGAGCAGCGCTCTAAACAGCTGAGCTATGGAGCCATGAAAGTATGAGATTTGGAGCATTTAAAAGATTTGTTAAATTTATAAAGTTGGTTTTTATTTGTATAATATGGCTGCTATTGAAGAAAGTGTAAATAATGTTGTTTCTGTTTTGCCCCCTGAGTTAGCGTCTCAGATAATTTCCATGATGGGTATGCTTAAGACAATTGGGGCGTTGTTTATGATTTATCTTATTTTTTATATCGTGAGGTTTTATTTTATGAGGAAAAGAAATAAAATGATTGATGAAATGATGAAGGATGTAAAAGATATTAAGAAATCTTTGGGTAAAAAATCTAAAAAATAATTATTTTTTAATATTTAGTTTTGCTTTTTCTATTGCTTCTTGCTTTTTTGTTATTGTCATTAACCCTGCTATTTGATTTCGTATTTTCTTGCTGGGCATTGTTCTACCTAGAATTCTCTTGTTTTCTTTGAAATCTTGATTAAATGGAAGATCTTCTTTTTTTGTTAATTCCTTTACAGTTCTTCTTACTAGTTTTGATTTTATTTTTCCCATAATTATTGATTTGGATTAGAGTTTAAAAGGATTTTGGTGTGGCGTTATTCAACTTTTCCTAATTCTTCTAAGTCTTTTATCGCATCTATGAAAGAAGTTGTTTTTCTGAGTGGTTCACCCTTCCCTAAGATAATATATCTTAGATTCATTTCTTGTGCTTTTTTGTGGGCATTGATTATTTCAGACTCTGTGATTCTTTTTTTGTAGGCAATTAATAATAATTCTTCTTGATCTTTTTTTACTTTTAATGTTATATCTGTTTTGCTAAATGCAATTATGTCTGAGATTTCAATTTGTTGTTTTGCCAAATGTTCTTTAATTGTGTTGAAAAATTTGTCTTGTGCTCTTTGTGAGGCTGTTGAAGTTGTTGATTTTTTTGTAGGGGATTTTTTCTTTGGTTTTTTGTCGAATATATTTAGTGGTTTTTTAGGAATAGATTTAACTTCAAAATTGATTTTTTCAGATTCTTCGTTATGGGGAGTTGTTGCTTGAGGAGAAATTTCTTTTGATGGTTCGTTAGATTCTTCGCTAGGAGTAGTAGTTAATGGGGGAGTTGGTTTTTCTTCTGGTTTATGGGGTTCTTCAATAGGGGGATTAGATTCTGGTTCAGTTTCTTTTGGAATATTAAATTCTTCTTGAGGAATTGTAAAATATCTCCAAAATATTTCTTCGTCTTTTTTGAAAGGAATTGCGAAATCTTTTATTGCTCGTAATGCAACTCGTATTGCAGGTTGTTGTTCTGAATCTTGAAGAAATTTGCTTTGCTTTATTAAGAGATAAGCTTCTTTTTCTTTGCCTTTAAAATGTTCTGTATATTTTTCTAGTTGAGGTTCTTGCCCAGGTATAAGATAAACTGGGGTACTCCCTACATTCATATGACTTAGTTTGAGTTCTTTTTCTGAGAGAAGTTCTGATAAAAACGCAGATGTGAAGAGAATGCTCATGTTGATTTCTTTTGATATGTGGACTGGAAGGCATGGTCCGCGCATTCTAAATGTTCTAAGAATTTTTTGTTTTATTTCTGAGGCATTTCTCTTTTCCATTAAGAATGAATGCTTGGGAAAGTTATAAAGATTGTTATGGCTTAATCCAACCAACCTCATAATAACTAATTGAAGATTCCTCATCGACAATTGCGAGAAGTAATTTCTTTTTTGTTGAGTGTGCGACTCTGTTTTTTGCTGAGAATTCAGGCCAGGTTAGTTTTTTTGATTCGTGTTCTGCAAAGATGACCCATTTTGCGTGGGCTTCCCCTGGTCGTTTGCCTTTTGGATAAACTCTAAAGTCGGCTCCGAATTTTAAGGCGGTTTTTACAATGTAGCTTTTGTTTCTGAGATCTTTGAAAACAGGGTATTTAATTTGAATTTTTTTGTCAATTTTTCTAAGCTTTTTCATTAGTTCGTCTTTTGAGAGTTTTTTGTTTTTTTGTAATATTTCTATTTTACCTTTTTCAACTAAGTAAATTGCTTCTGAAAGCGAATAGTTAATTTTTCCTGAGACAGGTTCCCCGAAAGATGATTTTTTGTAAAGTGAGAAGGCTTCAGCTGAATTTGTTGAGATTATTTCGGAAGTTAGGTGTGCTTGGAACTTTTGCATGGTTGAAGATGTGAATGAGAATATTTAAAAGTTACTAACTTCTTTAATTTATATGACATACAATTTTAAAGCAATTGAAAAGAAATGGCAGAAGAAGTGGGAAGAAGGCAAGGTTTTTGAAGTTAAGGATAATTCTAAGAAAAAAAAGTTTTATGTTCTTGATATGTTTCCGTATCCTTCGGGAGCAGGTCTTCATATGGGTCATGCTTTTGTTTTTTCACTTGGAGATATTTTTGCTCGGTTTAAAAGATTGATGGGGTTTAATGTCCTTTATCCTATTGGGTATGATGCATTAGGTTTGCCTGCGGAAAATGCGGCGATTAAAGCTGGGACGCATCCAGAAGACTATACCAAGAAATCTATGAAAAATTTTATGAAACAACAGAAGGCAATGGGGTGGAGTTATGATTGGTCTCGGGGGGTTAATACTTCTAGTCCTGATTTTTATAAATGGGACCAGTGGATTTTTCTTCAGATGTTGAATAAGGGGATTGCTTATCAAAAAGAGTCTGCTGTAAATTGGTGTCCTAAGTGTGATACTGTTTTGGCGAATGAACAAGTTATTGATGGGAAATGTTGGAGGCATGAAGATACATCGGTTGTGGTTAAGCATTTGAAGCAGTGGTTTTTTAAGACAACTGATTATGCAGATGAGTTGTTAGAGGGATTGGACAAAATTGATTGGCCTGAGAGAGCGAAGACGTTACAGAGAAATTGGATTGGGAAAAGCTATGGGACAGAGATTGAATTTGAGATTGAGACACCTACGAAAATTTCAAATGTTATAATTGTTCCGGCAAAAATTAAAGATGCAGAGGAAATTAGTTTTCTTCAAGTTAGTGGATGGAGGGATAATAATACTTCTCTTAAGATGGGTGTAACAATTGATTTTTTGGAAAAAGAAAAGGGTTTTACTTTGCCTCCAAAGAAAGAACGTGTTGAATCAACAAAGAAATATATTAAAGAAAATCCCGAAAATAATTATGTGGCATTAATTGATAATAAAGTTGTGGGGTGGATTGGATTAACTTTTGAGGATAAGAAAAAACTTAGTTATGGATTATATGTTCATCCAGATTATCGGGGAAAAGGTATTGGAGGTTCTTTGGTTGATTTTATTCATAAAAAATATTCAGATTACAAATTTTTTATTGAGGTTGTTTCAACTAATGAAAAAGCTATAAAATTTTATGAAAGTTTTGGCTATGTTAAAAAATCACAAGGAAAACATAAAGTAGGTGAACTTTTTTTGCCTGTAGATGTAATGTATGGTGAGAATTCAGGTTTAATTGAAGAAAACATTAAGAATGAAAAGTGGCCAATTTTTACAACGCGCCCAGATACAATTTATGGAGTTACATTTATGGTTATTTCTGCACAACATGAAAAATTAATGGAGCTTGTTACAAAAGAGCAAGAGAAAGATGTTGAGAATTTTTTGAAAAAATTGAAAAGTGTTTCTGAAAAGGAACAGGGGGCTTTGGAGAAAGAAGGAGTTTTTACTGGTTCGTATGCGATTAATCCAATTAATGGTGAGAGGGTTCCTGTTTATGCAGGGAATTTTGTTTTAGCTGATTATGGTTCTGGAATGGTGATGGCTGTTCCTGCACATGACCAAAGAGATTTTGAATTTGCGAAGAAGTATGGAATTGAAATTAAACAGGTGGTAAAAGATGGAGAAATTAAGAAACAAGCACATACAGGTTCAGGAAAATTAATTAATTCAGGAGAGTTTAATGGCTTGGATAATAAAAAAGCAATTGAGGAAATTACAAAATATTTATCTAAGAAAAAGTTGGGAAAGAAAACTGTTAATTTTAAGTTAAGAGATTGGGGAGTTAGTCGTCAGAGATATTGGGGGACTCCTATTCCTATTGTGTATTGTGATAAGTGTGGTGTTGTTGCTGTTGATGAAAAAGATTTGCCTATTAAGTTACCTAAGGATGTTAAGTTTGGTAAGGGTAACCCTCTTTTGACAAATGAAAAATGGATTAAAACTAAATGTCCTAAATGTAGCGGGAATGCGCGAAGAGAAACAGATACGATGGATACTTTTGTGAATTCGTCGTGGTATATGTGGAGATATTGTGATTCTAAAAATAGTAAGAAAATTTTCGATAAGAAGAAAGTGGATTATTGGGGACCTGTTGACCAGTATATTGGTGGGCCTGAACATATTACAATGCATTTGATTTATGCAAGATTTTATACAAAGGTTTTGAGAGATTTAGGTTTGTTGGATTTTGATGAGCCTGCCCTGAAATATTTTACTCAGGGTATTGTGAAAGCAAGTAATGGAGAAAAAATGTCTAAGTCAAAGCCAGAAACTCTTGTTGATCCAATGGAAATGCTTGAAAAATTTGGTGCAGATACATTAAGGTTTTTTTTGGTTTCTGTTGCAGGTGCTGATACTGATTTTAATTGGGATGATAAGGGTATGCAAAGTAGTTTTAAATTTTTGAAAAGGATTTTTGATTATTATGATAAAGTTGATATTGGAAAGACTTCTAGTGAGATTGATATTTTGTTGAATAAAACTTTGAAAAATGTTGCGGAATATGTTGAAGATTTTAAATATCGGAAAGCTGTGATTGAAATTCGTGCTTTGTTTGATAAAATTGAAAAAGAAAAAGTTTCTAAAGATGTTTTGGAAAAGTTTTTGCAGATGTTGCATGTTTTTTGCCCTCATATTACTGAGGAGCTTTGGAGTAAGTTTGGGAATAAAGATTTTATTTCTTTGAGTAAATGGCCTGTTGTTGATAGGGTGAAATTGAAGGTTAAGAAAAAGGAAGTTGATTTTCATTCAAATGTTGTTGGGCAGGTTAAAAGGATTCTTGGGAAAGTAAAGGCGGAAAAGGTTTATGTTTATGTGATGC
>CAYZVU010000024.1:0-8293 GCA_964482075.1 Candidatus Woesearchaeota archaeon
ATGATTTTGAAACAGTTAAAGAACTTAAAGAACAAATGTCTGAAATGAAACCTGAGGGCTGCCAAAAGAATCTTGGTGAAGGTAATGGAATGAAGCAAGGCGAAGGGCAAAGAAAAGGCGGATTTTTTGGAAAGTTCAAGTTTTGGGGCAAGTAGATAAATTAAATTTTTTTTATTTTTTTTATTTTTTATAAATCTCTAGCTTGAATTGTTCTTCGATTATTTTCTTTGGCTCTTTTGATTGCTTGTAGAAGAATTTCTTCTGCTTTTTTTTCAAGTTCTCGTTCAACTTCGTCAGCGACGCTGGAGACTGAGTTCTCTTTGTCAAGTTCTTTTACAGCTTTTCTAATATTTGATTTTATAATTAGGGAGGTCATTTTATTTTTTCCCTTCAGGTCTCATAAAAGGGAATAATATTACATCTCTAATTGAATCTTGTCCCGTAAGCAACATTGTAATTCTATCTATTCCTAAGCCATATCCGGCAGTTGGAGGCATTCCGTGCTTTAGAGCTTCGATAAAGTCTTCATCATAAGGCATAGCTTCGCCATCTCCTTTTTTAAGTAGTTCTGCTTGTTCTTTTAATCTTTTTTCTTGATCTAAAGGATCGTTTAATTCATCGTATGCTTTTACTATTTCTGCACCATTAATTAAAAGTTGTACTGAATTTATTTTGCTTGGATCTTTTTCATTCCTTTTTGCGAGAGCAATCATTTCCACAGGATAGTGTGTTAAAAAGGTCGGCTGGATTATTTTTGGCCTAGCAACTCTTTTGTATAACTCATCAAGTAGTGACCCGTAATGGAGGCATTTTTTTATATCTATCCCTTGAATTTTCTTTGATGTTATTTCTTTTTTAAGTTTCTCAAAATTATTTGATTTATCTATGTCTATATCTATTTCCTTAATAAGAAGATCTCTGAATTTTATTCTTTTAAAGGGGGGTTTAATTTTTATTTTTTTCCCGCGATATTCTATTTCATCTTTTAGTTTAAGGTTTTTTATTAAAAGATTGAATAAGTTTTCGGTAAACTTTAGATGATATTCATAGTTGTCGTATGCAGAATAATATTCCATCATTGTGAATTCTGGGTTATGCTGAAAGTCTATTCCTTCATTCCGAAAATTCTTACATATGGTAAATACTTTAGGAATATCTCCAATAATTAATCTTTTAAGATAAAGTTCTGGAGAGATT
This sequence comes from Candidatus Woesearchaeota archaeon, assembly GCA_964482075.1. GTDB lineage: Archaea > Nanobdellota > Nanobdellia > Pacearchaeales > GW2011-AR1 > CAYZVU01. The sequence goes on from CAYZVU010000024.1 coordinate 1,198, forward strand.
GATAAGTAGAGATTTATATCTAGTGCATTTAAGTGGGTCATGAAAGGTGCTGCAGATGCTCCTCCATAAACTGATTGTAGTGTTGGGGTTTCTACTTCCATAAAGCCTTCTTTTATTAAAAGATTTCTTATAGTATTAATTATCTCTGCTCTTTTTTTGAAAACTTCTTTAACTTCTGGGTTTATAATCAAATCTAAATATCTTTTTCTATAACGTTCTTCTTTATCTTGAAGCCCGTGAAATTTTTCTGGTAGTGGAAGGATTGATTTTGAGAGAATTTTTAGTTTTTCTATGAGGATTGAAGTCTCTCCTGTTTTGGTTTTGAATGTTTTTCCTTCTATGCCGAGAATGTCTCCCGTGTCAACATATTTTTTGAATAATTCAAGAATTTTTTTAGGGGTTTTTTCTTTTTGTAAAACTATTTGGATTTGCCCTTGAGAATCTTGTATTTTCGCAAAGATTATCTTCCCGAGGTTTCTTTGAGTCATTAAGCGACCTGCTGTTTTTAATTTTGTCCCTATTTTGGATTTTAATATTTCTCCCGTAGAGTGTGTTTTGTCAAATTTATGAGGATAGGGATTTATTCCTTGTTCTTTAAGTTCTTTTAATTTTCTTAATCTTTCATTGATGATTTGTTCTTGACGTGACATGTTTTATAGAAGAATTTTTAATTTATAATATTATCTTTTTCTAAAATAAATCTTTTTATTGTAACCTCTACGGTTCAATTCATCATTAACTAATTCGTCGGCAAGTTGTTGAAATCTATCATTTCGTGTTACATGTAGATATATTACTTTTTCGAAATTGTCTTGGAGTTTTTGGACTTGAAGGAAAAGTTCTTTCATTTTTGGATGTTTGACTTTATATTCTCCGAGTAGTTGATTTACTACAAGTTCTGAGTCAATTAAACATGTAATTTCTTGTGTTGTGAATTCTGATGCAAGTTCAAGTGCTAGGATGAGTGCATTGTATTCTGCTACGTTGTTTGTGACTTGTTCTCCTATAAATTTTCTTTCTTTTTTTAAGATTGTTCCATCTTCTCGTATTATGACTCCAATTGCTCCTGGTCCGGGATTTCCTCTTGAGCCGCCATCTGAGTTTGTGTATATCATTTTATTTGCTATTAAAATTCTTTAATATATAGTCTCCGTCATTTAATGGGATCGCATGTTTTTTTATTACGTTTTTTGTTGATTCGTTTTCTTTGTCAAAATGAGGGTATATTATTTCATTTATTAGTTCTAGCCCTTTGTATGATTTAAATTCGGCATTGTATTTTGGTTTTACTTTTTGAAGATTTGGATTTCTTTTTAATTCGAAATACCATTCTATGTCTTGGCCCAATATAATTCCTGCGGCGCTTTCTCCAATATATATACCTTTTTTTAAGAATTCTTTTATTTTCCTTTCAAAGTTTGTGTTTTGAATTAAGTCTAAGAGATTTCCAATAAATCCTCCCATTAGATAGCATATATCATAATTAAATATTTCATTTAAGTTGTTATTTGTTAATGTGGCTTGGTCAACTATCAAACACCCGTATTTTTGGAATTTTTTCATATTTTCAGGTATTGTTTTTGCATTGCTATTGTTCGTGGTTCCATTATCTACAATTAAGACTCTTTTGTTGGCAAAATTTTCTGCGATAAACTCTTGAGAGAATTCTGTTCCTATAATCCCGTCTGAAGTTATTATTATATTATTCAGATTTTTCATCTTAGATATGTAAAACTTTGAAAACTTTGAAGTCCTGGAATTTTTCAGGTTTTATTTCCACTTTTTTAATTTGAGAATGTTTTGGTCCTTTTTTGCAAAGTTCGATCATTTTGTTGACTTGCTCAGAATCGCCTTCTATGAAAATTTCGACTCGGCTGTCTTCGAGATTTCGTGTGAATCCTTTTACATTGAGTTTTTCTGCGTTTTCTTTTATGAATGGCCTGAAGAATACTCCCTGAACTGTTCCGGTAATATATAGTCTGACTGATTTTTTCATGTTTTAGAAAAGTGGGGAGAGTTATTAAATATTTCTGAAATCCAATTCGTTATTTACAATCGCAACAACCTGTGAGGCAAAGTAGGTCTTTGGGCCTATTGAGATTTTTGTTGCTATTTTTTTGAGTTTTTTGAGTTCTATTTTTGGAAGGCCTTTTTGGTCTCCAATTAAAAATACAGGTTCTTTTGGTATTTTTGCTTTTCTAAGGGATTCTCCTCTTCTGTCTAAAATGAAAATTTCTTTGCCTTGTTCCTGTAATTCTTCAATTACTTTAAATAGATTCTTTTTTTCAATGAATATTTGTGGGAAAACTTCATTTTTTATTCTAGGCTTATATTTGTAAAGTGCTTTTTGAAGGATTTTCCCAATGTCTCTTTTATTTAGGCCTAATTCTGGTGTTACTGTTATTTGAATGTGTTTTGGAGGGTCTGGCATTCCATAAAATACAAAATGAAATGTTACGTCATCTCGGAAATCTTCAGAAAGATAAACTGCTTGGATAAATGAGTGTATTGCGATGTCGATTCTTCCTGCTTTCATTAGGTTGCCTTGAGAGAGGGCTTTGCCTGATGTTGATGCTCTTGGTGAAAAATATATGAAGTGTTTCATTTTATTTCTTGGTATACAAATAAGGGTTTTGCGAAAATTTCTTTTTCATTTACTACCTTATATATGCCAATAAATTTATTTTTGTTAAAGGCAATAATTGTTTGGTCTTTTTCTAATTTTTGGTTTTTCATTAGATCCTCATAATAAATTGGTTTTCCTACTAAAAGTTGTTTTTTTGAAGAGTCCTTTACTTTTATTTTTAGATAGATTTTTTGAATTGCTTTTTCTCCGGAAATAATGTGCTTATCTAGTGTGTTTTCTTTAATCGCTTTTTCAAGTTCATAAAGTGTTATGGATTTTTTTTCATTGAATATCCCTGCCTGGGTTCTTCGAAGTTCAAGCATGTGGGCTCCTGTTTTGAGTTCTTTCCCTAAATCGTCTATGAGTTTTCTAATATATGTCCCGCCCTCAACCTTTGTTTTAAACACAAAATCTTTGCCTTTTTTTTCTAATATTTTAAATGAGTGAATTGTCCTTTGTCTTTCTTGTCTTTTTACTCGGGATTTTATTGGAGGGAGTTGGGTTATTTCTCCGAGGAATTTCTTTTTTATTGCTTCTTCAATTTTCTTTTTTGAAATGTCTTGGTGGAATCTCATTATGCCAACATATGTTTTATCGTGCCCTAGAAAGTGTCCTGTTAGCTTACAGGCTCTGTTTAGTGCGATTGGTAGAACTCCTGTGACTTTTGGATCGAGTGTTCCGAAGTGGGAGGTTTTTCTGAGATTTAGTTTTTTTCTAACAAAGTTTGAAATTGTGAAACTTGTTGGGCCTGCTGGCTTGTCTATGTTGAGTATGGCGAATTCTGTTTTCATAAAACTTTAAAAACTTTCTTTCTTATATATTTTTATGTTTGAAACTTTTAAGAAAAAATCTTTTGGAGAAAGGTTAAAGGATACAGGATATTTAATTAAGCATTCTTTTACTGTTATTGGGAAGGATGAAGATATTAAAAAACCTACAATAAAACTTGCTATTTTTTCTTCAATTATGACTACTTTGTTTTTCCTTTCTATTCTATCCTTTTTTTTAGGAGGTTTTTTTATTGCCTTTGGAGTTCTGGTGTTATTATTTTTAATTTTTATTCTTTTCCCGTTTAAGTATTTTTATGATATGAGACAAAAGGCAGATCAAAGTTGGATTGTGTATAATACTATTTCAGGGAAGGATATAAGTTTGGCAGATGCACATGATCATACAAAAAAGTTTAAGTCTCAGTTAAGGTTTCTTTCTTTTGTTGATTTTTTGATGGCTTTTGCTAGAGGTCGTTCTCATGGTAAAAAAGGTGTTGGGGCAATAATTATGAGTATTTTTTTGGCGTTTTTAAGGGAAGTTTGGGATTTGCTTGAGAATTATATGGTTCCTGCTGTTGTTATTGAACAAAAGTCTTTGAAGGAGGTTATCCCTAAAATAAAATCTTTGAAGCATAATGTTCCTGCAAGTTTGGCAGGGGTTTTTGGGATTGATTTTGTTGGGAAGGTTATTGGTTCTTTATTTGGGATTCTTTATTTGGTTGCTTTACTTCTTTCATTAGTAGTGGGATATTTAATTTCTCTTGCTACAAATGTTACCATGGTTACAATCGCTGGCTTTTCTTTTTCATGGGTTCCTGTAATTCTTATGTTGTATGTAATCTTTTTGGTTGGAGGAGTTTATGGAAGAATTGTGGAATCAATCAAAGTTATTTATTTTACAATTTTTTATACAGCAATAAATCGTCCAATGGATATTGATAAGAGCATGCGTGAAGAACTTACTCATTATTTATTGATGGATAATAGTGCTTCTATTAGTGTTGAAGTTAAGAAGACCCCTTCTCAAGAAAAAAAAGAGAAATATCTTGTTGAATTAAAGGGTTATGTTAAGAATTCTTTATCTAATGGGAAATCTGAAAAAGAAGTTAAGGGGTTTTTAAAATCAAAAGGTTATCCTATTAAGGATATTAATTCTGCTTTTGGTATGTTGAAAAAGTAGGGTTAAATTTCTCCATAAGCAATAAAATTTCTTTCATCAATTTTTTTTATTTTTAATTTTAGCTCTGATTGTTTAATTTGTTCTTTTACTTCTTCTACTGTAAACGCAGCAAGTAATGAATAATAGAAATCTCTTTTATGCAATGGGTGTCCTTCTGGACGAACTTTTTCAACTATTTCTTTAGCCTTTTTTTTAGATTCTGGTCTAAAAAGATCCATAATTATAATTTTTGTTTTGGGGTTAGAATATTTTTTTATGTAGTCCCATAATATTGATGGGTTTGGGAGATGATGGAGTAAATATTTGGAGGTTATTAAATCAAATTTTTTATTTAGTTTGAGATTTGGGATTCTTCCTTGTATTAAGGTTGTGTTTTTACTAAGTTGTTTTTTTGCAAATTTAAGCATAAATTTTGAATCATCTATCCCTGTTATTTTTGCTTTGGGAAAAATTTTGATTATATTTTTTATTGCATGCCCAGGTCCACAACCTATGTCTAAAATCTCTTTGATGTTTTTAGAATATTCTTTGGAGATAAGTTCTGCAATTTTTTTATCTGTATCTGAAGGAGGGTCTTCAGCATATGCTTTACATTGTTCTTTTTCATCCATTATTTCTGGTTCAAGTATTCTTTTCATTTTATATTTCTCCTTTTAAATATTTTTTTCTTTCCTCTTTTGGGAATTTTTCAATTGCATATCTGAGCATTGTTCGGGGCATTGTTTTATATCGTGGTGTGAGAAAAAGCTCTAAAATATTTTTATTTCTTTTCCCAATTTCTCGAAGCATCCATCCAACTGCCTTATGAATTAAATCGTGTTTGTCATTTAATAATATTTCTGCGATTGCAAGAGGCTCTCCTAATCTTTTTTGTTTTATGAATGCATAAGTTGAAACCATTGCTATTCTTTTCTCCCAAAGATCTTGAGATTTTGCAAGATCTCTTAGGGTGTCAGAGCCATCTTTTAGAACAAAATCTCCAACAATATGGTGGCAAGTTATATCTACTAAATCCCAGTTGTTTATATTTTGGGTGTTTTTTAAATAAAATTCATAAATTTGTCTTTTTAGTAATTTATTTATTTTTACTTTTTTGTATTGGTTTGTTAAAATAATTAATCCGGTCATGCGATGTTCGTGGATTTTTGAATTAAGAAGTTTTTGAACTTGGTTTAATGGAATATTTTTATATTTTTTTGCGATTTCTCTTTGTTTGGGAACTATAATTCCCAGAAAGATATCTCCTTCTCCATATTCTCCTTTTCTTGTTTTGAAAAATCCTTGAAGATGTTTTGCTTTCTCAGGGTTTGCTAAGGATTGGAGGTCTGAGATTAGTGATTGTAACATAGATAATAGATTGTAATTAATTTTATATATTTAACTTAATTAATATTTTTATGGGTTTGAAATTTAGTATACAAAAAGATGTCCATGACTGGGTTTCTCAGTTTAAAATAGAATATTTTTCTCCTGAATTTATTATGGTTCAAATGATGGAGGAGGTTGGAGAACTTTCTCGGGAAGTTAATAATCGTTATGGGCCTCGGACAAAAAAGTCTCCAGAAGATACGGCAGATATTGGGAATGAGCTTGCAGATATTATGTTTGCGGTTGCGTGTATGGCAAATTCTCAAGATATTGATTTAGATGAAGTTTGGAAAAGAAAAATGGATAAACAGCATGGTAGGGATAAGGATAGATTTGAGAGAAAATAAAATTATTTCTGTAAAGCTTGCCTAACAGGTCTTTTTGGTTCTTTTGTTTTTCCACCTGTTGATTGTTTCATTTGTTTTGCTTGAGCTTTTGCTTGTTGGTTTGCAGTTTCTTCGCCTGCCTTTATTTTTTCTTTTTCGTCTGTTTTATCTTTGACACCATCTTTATCTTTGTCTTCTGGCTTTGCTTCTTTCGGTTCTTTTACTTTTTGCATTAATGTTTTCTTTTTTTCTACAATTTCTTTTGAATCTTTTGATTGCTTTTCTTCACGTGCTTTTTTGAATTTTAACTTAGTTGGATAATCTATAAGTTCCACATTTACAATATCTCCTTGTTTGATTACTTTAACTTTAACTTTATGAGGGGGATTTTTGATCCCATTGAACCATAGGTATTCATTTAGAAATTTGTCGATTTTTATTTTTTTTAAATCTCGGTCGTAGATTTTCATGTGTTTTACTAAAAACTCTTTTACAGCCTTTACAGCTTTTGGTGTTTTTTTGTATCTTACAGCATATTTGTATCTTCTTCTGAGTGGGATTACATATTCTCTTTCAAGTTTTTCTATTTTGACTTCTGGTTTTTTAGCTGGCATTTTATCCGAAGTGAGATTTTCTCATTTTTCTTGGAGAAATCTTTAATTTAGTTCTTTTCCATGTTCTTCTAATTCTTGTCATATGTGAGGGGTGGACTTTTTTACCTACTCCGTATTTTTTTAATACAGCCCAAACTGGAGCCCATTTTGTTCTTCTTCCTGCTGTTGCAAGTCTTGATTTTTTGTGAGAATTTTTTATTGGGCTCATTTTA
>CAYZVU010000025.1:0-8084 GCA_964482075.1 Candidatus Woesearchaeota archaeon
AAACAAATATTGTTGGAGGTGATTTGTTTAAGTATTGGAGTAAATGTATTATTGAATTGAAAAATAATCATGGGAGAAGAAAGGCAATTTTGTTGAAGCATAGAAGTTTACCTGAAAAAGAAATAAGTTTTGAGATTAGGAATAATGGGATTTTTAGGAAAGGTTGGATATAACCACGATAATACTTAAAAAAGAAGAAAATATTAAAAAATATGGCAGATTTAGTTAGGATTGTAGGTCCGGAAGTAGAAGAGTTTATGGCAAGCATGGAAAATATATTTCAAAGAGATTATCAACCTGGGGCGAGACCACATTCGGGAGAATTAATCTCCGCTATAGAAAATTTAGGAAAAATTATGGGAGATTATGTCTGGGATAATTCTAAACGATGGAGAGGTATCCTAAGGCCATCTAATGAACCCTTCGGAGATTATGATACAAATTTATTTGTATACCCAATACTTCCTTCATCCTTATGGGAAATTCATGAATTGGCTAGAGATAATCAAACAATAGTAGATGTTAGAGGAGAATCTCTTAATAAAAATCCGTCTAGGGGGACTATTGTTCGAGAACATCGGTGGGTTCGTAAGGATAATCTTTATTTAATATTAGATGACCCTTTTCCAATGGAGTATGCTTCAGAGTCATTTGAGGGGTAGTATTCTTTAGGAAAGGTTGGATATAGTGTCACTCTTAGATTACAACATATAGAAACATTTATAAACTTTAAAGTGTTATAATTTTTATGAAAAAAAGATATAAATCAATAACTTCAGTTGGAATTTTGACTGCAGGCCTTTTCACATTGATGGGATTTTTAGGTGGATGTGCAGAACCTCATGAAAAAGCTGAAGTATGGTATAATATGCCTCAAGGTGAAAAACAAGCAATAATGGTACTTGGGGAAAAAGATTTTAAATCTATAAACGAAAAAATTGTAATGCCCTTAGAAATGATTAGAGATTTTGAATCATATTGTAATATTTCACTTCCAAAAACGATTCAAGAAGTAAGAAGGGAAAGCGCAAAAAAAGATGCTCTTGAAAATATTGCGCAAAAGTCTAGTGTATCCTGTACTCCTCTTAAAAAAGGGATAGATTGCGAAGTTTTATATGATACTCCTGTCCCAGAAAATCCTGACGAAAAAATTGTTATCGGGCACGTATATGTTAACCCTTCATCTGAAAAAATATTTGATTCAAAAATTATGGATTCTTCTCCAATCAAAAAAGCTGTAAACCAAGCAATTAAAGATAATTATCTTTCAGAACCTGAAAAAGAATGTAGAGAAAAAATTTTCTTTGAAAAAGGAGTAGAAAATGCTAAAGGTCTTGCAGGAAAATTTTGGAAAGGTGCAAAAGACTTGTATGGATCTGTAAAACCTGCTGTAGAAGATGCAGTAAAATCAGCCGGGGAAAAATATAATTCATTTGCAGACTGCCTAGAGGAAAAAGGAGATCCAAAATATTGTATTGGGCTTAGGGATAATAATTAATTCTTCTTCCTCTTTTTTTTATTCAGAACTTTCTGCCTTACTCTCTTCTCTCTTTTTAGCCCATTCCTCATTTGATTTACATTTTGGATTAAAGCAAAAAATCCATGGTTTTCGCCCAAAGGACAATCTCATTAACATTGGATATTTACAATGTTCGCATATTTTTTCTGTTTTTTTTATTGTTCCATTTGGTGGAAGTGAGAAAGTTGTTTTACAATCAGGGTAAGCGTTGCAAGCAATAAAATGTCTTCGTGTTTTTTTAGAGTAAGTTATTGCCAAACTTCCTTTGTTGCATTTTGGACAAAGCATTAATGTATTTTCTACTTTTTGCTGTTCTCTATATTCTAAATTTGCATTTAAAAGTTCTTGACCTATTTCCTTTTCAGATTTTTCAAAATCTTTGGCAATATCTATTATTGCTTTTTTTGCATTATTAATTATTTTCTCTTCTTTTTCTAAAAAGCCTTTTTTTGCTTTCTGGATTCCCTGCATCTGTTCTTCAAAATTTCGAGTTAATTTTTCATCAATAATTATTGGGGAATATTTTTCCATTGTTGAAATTAAAGACATTCCCAAAGGAGTCGCCTCAACACTTTTATTTTTAACATATCCTCTATCATAAAGTGTTTCTAAAATTGACGACCTTGTAGCTTTTGTACCCAAGTTTCTTTTTTCTAGTTCAGAAATTATTGATGCTTGTGAAAATCTTTTTGGGGGTTGTGTTTCTTTTTTCTCTATTTTTTGATCAATTATTTTTACTTCGCCCTCCATATCTGGAACTTCTGTTTCTTTTAATTTAGAAGGATAAATTTCCATCCAGGCTTTTTTCCTAATTTGAGAACCATTTATTGAAAAAAGTAGCTTATCAACTTCTGCTGTTATTCTTTTTTTGTCAATAATCGCATCTTCACAAAATAAAGATAAAAATCTCGTTACAATTAAATTATATATTTTTTCGTCGGCGTCAGATAAAACCTTGTCGTCCCCTGTAGGATAAATTGAAGGATGGGCAGGGTCTGTTTTTTTACCTTCAATTGGCTTATCTTTCACAATTAATTTTTCAGCCTTGTATTTTTTAGCTAATTTTTTTAAAATTGGCTTATACTCAATTGACTCTGGAAGTTTTTGTGAGGAAGTTCTTGGATATGAAATTAAACCAGCAAGATAAAGTGCCTGGGCAATTTGTAAAGTTTTTGAAGGAGAAATCCCATAAAACTTGTAAGCTTCTGTTTGGAGTGTTGTTAAATTAAATGGGGGATTTGGAGGTAAAATTTGTTGTGTTTTTTTTGTTTTTGCTATTGCTGTTTTTCCTTTTAGATTATCAAATTTATTTAGATCTTTTTCGTTGAATATATCCTTAACATGTTTTAATTCTAATTTGTTCTTATTATCATCTACTGTAATAAAAATCTGGTAGTAATCTTCTGGCTTGAATTTTAAAATTTCTCTTTCTTTATTTACAATTAAATTTAATGCTGGCCCTTGCACTCTTCCTGTTGACATTATTCTGAATTTGCCTGTTGTTTTAATTGCATTCATTAAAGCTCTTGAAAGATTTATCCCATAGAACCAATCTAAGTAGTGTCTTGTTTCTCCAGCGATTGCCTGGCCCCATTCAATTGTTTTGGATTTTTCTTCATAGGCTTTTTCTAGTTCTGGTTTTGTTAATGTTGAGAATTTCATTCTTGAAGCATCTTTTTGATTGCAAATAAATCTAACTACATTTAATCCAATTACTTCTCCTTCAATATCAAAATCTGTTGCTACAGTTAGAGAGCCTGCGTTTTTTGCAAGTTTTAGTAAAGTGTCGTAGTATCTTTTTGTGAAATCTTTTTTTCTTGCTAAATAATTTGGTGTCCATGCGATATCAAAAATTGGGACTCCTGAACCTTGTATATTTTGTTTTAATGTAAATAAATGCCCAACTGCGCAGGCGACTACAATTTGTTTCCCGTTTCTTTCAAGTTCGTAATAAGGAACTTTTTGGTTATTTTTTTGAGTTGGCTTCCCTAAGGCACTTGCAATTTTATTTGCTGCTTGGGGTTTTTCTGTAATTATTAATTCATAACCTTTTGATTTAAGTTGTATTTTTGGTTGAACATAAACTTTCTTTTTTGTTATTGTTTTTTTTGCTCTTTTTGTTTTCTTTTTTGTTGTTTTTTTCTTATACTTTCTTTTTATTCCTGGTTTTTCTTCAACTGTTTCTATTTCATTTCTTGAAGGTTTTGAATAAGTTTTTTCAATAGATTTTTTAATAATTGTTTCTCTTTGGAGAGGTTCTTGAATGGATTTTTCAGTTGTTTTTTTTAAAAGATCTGATCTTGGTCTTTCCTTCATCTCTTTTTTTTCAGTTGTATATCTTAAGTCTTCTTCATCTACTGGAAAGAATTCTTCTGTTGCTTTTTCTTCTCGAGTCTTTTGTGGTTTTTTTAGCATGTCTCTATTTGGAGAAAGGGTTTTTAATGTTTTTTATTAAATCTCAAAAATCTTTGGCTTCCGAGATACATTGATTATTCTTGTTTTACCCATTTTTTCTTCAAGTCCGGCTGCTTCGTGAATGTGTGCTGTGATGGCAAAGTCTGGTTTAAATTCCTTGATTGCTTTTTTTACTGCTTTTGAGCCAGGCCATCCTGTGAACTCTTGCTTGCTTCCCTCTGGATGAATATGGGTTACCATTATCTTTTTTTCAGGTTTTTTCAATTCACTATTTGCTTTTTTTAATAATTTAAATATTTCTTCATCTTTTATTTGGTGGATTCCCATGTTTGCTGTTCCTGCTCCGAAGATTCCTAGGTTGTCTTTTTGAAAAGAATAACCGTGTAAATTATGAGTGTAGGGAGCATATAAGGTTGAAAGAAAATCTATTGTTGCAGTTGATTCGTGGTTTCCAGGAATTAGTAATACTTTTTTCTTTGCTTTTGCAAATGGTCCGAGGAGGTCTTTTGTTGATTCTTCTGCGAAAGTTATATCTCCTGCAAGAATTACTAAATCTACGTTTTCCTTTTTTGCTCTTTCTGCGAGTTTTTTTACAAGTCTTGTGTCTCCGTGAATATCTCCTACTGCAAGTATTTTTGTCATAGAAATTATTGGGAAGCGAAGTTAATAAGTTTTTTGAGAGCTAATCTTTCATTATTCTTCGCCCACCATCAAGATGATTATCTTTTAGATAGGCAACCCAAGTTGGAGCTTTTTTAGCAAGAGACTCTACGAATTCTTGAGCTTCTTTTAAATCACCCTCATTAGGGGGACTATTTTTTTTTAAACAATTTAAAACACCTAAAATTTTACTAGATACGCCAAGCACTCTCTCTAATGATTTTTTATAAGGCCCATCAGAAAATTCAGTATCATTAAATTTTTCATATAAAGAAAATAAAAATAAGCTTCCAAAATCTTCAGGGCTATAAGGATTTTTTTTTGAAATTTGAAATTCTACTCCCCTTTTTGCTGAAATAATATAACTCTCCAACATGCCAAATAATCTTTCATGAGATTGTATCATTTCAGAATATTCCCTTTTAATTGTATTATTGTCTCCTGCCTTTGCCGCAATTCCCATCTTCTCAAAATAATCTGCAATTTTAGAAAAATCTCTATTATACTCCACTGCTTTCTCCGCATCTGGGTCTTTCCTTCCCTTTATTGGTCGTTGAGGAACTCTTGAATTAAATCCTATATGCATCTTTTTCTCAACAAATTATTACTTATATAATTAATTGTGATTCAGTTTGTGTTTTTTGAAAGTGGTTTTCATTAAAGTATAGTAATGAATATATATAATACAAAAGGTTTATAATAACAATACTGTCTGAATATATATATTAAAAGATATATTTGCAAAAATGACAACCAAAGAAAATTTTGACATTTTTTTTCGTAGAAAGCCGGCAATGATGTTGGTTTCCTTGAAGAAGAATACACGGATGAGATACGGGAGTATTCTAGCAAAAGAGGTGGATTGTACATATAGCCATGCAGTGAAAATACTGCAGACTTTAGAAGAACTAAAATTGGTAACTTTTGAGAAAAAAGGACGGATAAAGATCATAAAGTTGACCAAGAAAGGTAGGGATGTGGCTGATGCAATAGAGAACATACAATCGCTAGTCAAGTGATTTACTCCACCGGTCTTTGAAAGAAATGAATGTAGCTAGAGATAGATATAAATTCTTTTAAATAAACTTTAGTTTTTTATTCTATGGCTCGGAAATATATTGTGGTGACTGGGGGTGTTTTGTCTGGCTTGGGAAAAGGAATTGCTGCAGCAAGTATAGGAAATTTATTGGCTCCAAATTATAAGGTTATTCCAATTAAATGTGATGGGTATCTTAATGTAGACCCTGGGACTATGAATCCTGTTGAGCACGGAGAGGTTTTTGTTTTAGATGATGGTGCGGAGGTTGATATGGATTTTGGGCATTATGAAAGATTTCTAAATGTTAGCTGTAAGGCAGATTGGAATTTGACAATGGGGAAGGTCTTTAATAAAATTAGAGAGAAAGAGAGGAGAGGAGACTATTTAGGAAAGACTGTTCAGATGATTCCGCATGTGACAAATTTTATTAAAAATTATTTTATTAAAACTGGGGAGGAGGAAAAATCTGATATTGTTATGATTGAAATTGGGGGGACTGTTGGGGATATTGAAAATGAATTATTTATAGAGTCTGTGAGGGGTCTTCCTCGTATTGTTGGGAAAGAAAATGTTTTATTTGTTCATTTAACTTATGTTCCAATTCCATTTGGGGTGGATGAACAAAAATCCAAACCTACTCAACAAAGTGTTAGCTCATTAAAAAAAAGAGGCGTTGAGCCTGATTTGATTATTGCAAGATGTAGTGAAATGTTGACAGATGTTATTAGAAATAAAATTGCGATGTTTAGTGACTTGAGAAGTGAAGCAATTTTTACTGGAATTGATGTAGATAATATTTATAAAATTCCTCTTGTATTTGAGGAGCAAAAGATGTCTCAGTTTTTGGCTCGGAAATTTAATATTCCTGTTTATCCTGAATTGGATAAGTGGAAAGAGTTGGTTAGTAATCGGACAAATTCTGATAAAGAAGTTACTATTGCAATTGCTGGGAAATATACTGCGTTAGGAGATGCATATGCTTCTATAATTGAGGCTTTGCATCATTGTGAGGCACATTTTTCTGCGAAGATTAATATTAAATTAATTGAAACTAGCGAGGATGATTTGGATTTAAGTGGAGTTCATGGGGTTATTGTTCCCGGGGGATTTGGTTCTCGTGGGACTGAGGGGAAAATTAAAATTATAAAACAATGTCGTGAGAATAATATTCCTTTTTTAGGACTTTGCTATGGATTGCAAATGGCGGTGATTGAATTTGCGCGAAATGTTTGTGGGAAAAAAGCAAATACAACGGAGGTTGATTCTAAATGTGAGCTTCCTGTGATTGATATTTTGCCTGAGCAAAAAGATATTAAGAATAAAGGCGGAACAATGAGACTTGGAGCTTATCCTGCTATTTTGAAAGAGGGAAGTTTGGTTAGTAATTTATATGAAAATCTGGAGGTTTCTGAAAGGCATAGGCATCGATATGAAGTTAATCCAGAATGTCATAAACTTTTAATTGAAAATGGTTTGAATCTATCTGGGGTTTCTCCGAATGGAACACTGGTTGAATTTATTGAATTGCCGAGGGAGGTTCATCCTTATTTTATTGCGACTCAGGCGCATCCTGAATTAAAAAGTTCTTTGTTAAATCCTGCTCCGCTTTTTGTTGGCTTGATTGATGCTGCATTGAAATTTAAAGGGAAAGTTATTAAATAAGATTTACTTAAATTGGTTATGAAAAAAGTGATTATATTAAGTCTTGGTGAAGTTTTGAAAATTCCTGATTCTGTTAATTTAAAAGAATTTAAAAAAGAAACCAAATGAAATTAGGGATTATTGGAATTCAGGGAAGTGGGAAAGGTACCCAAGCCAAACTTATTGCGAAAGAGTTTAAACTCAAAAGAATTTCTGTTGGAAAAATATTAAGAGATGATATAAAAAGTGGCTCGAGAAGAGGAAAAATACTCGCGAAATATATGGATAAAGGCTTACTTGCTCCAAATCGTATAGTGAATAAATTAATTTTAAAAAATCTTCCAGAAGACAATTTCATAATTGACGGCTTTCCTAGAGATAAAAAACAACTAAAAGTTGCTAAAAAAATTAAAGTTGATAAAGTCATTCTTCTAACTCTCCCAAAAAAAGAGGTCTACAAAAGAATAAAAAAAAGAAAAAAGTTGGAAGGGAGAGCAGACGATGGGAAAGAAGCGCTAGATGCACGCCTAAAAATATTTTATAAACAGTCCCCAGAAATAATTAAGTTTTTTGGGGAAAAGATAATTAAGATTGATGGGAATCAATCAATAAAGAAAATTTTTTCTGATATTAAGAAAGGTTTGAAATAAATAGAAAGAAATTTGGAGAGGCTAAGATAGATGGTTTAGATTAATTAAAAGTTTTCTGATAAGCGATTAAAATTAGCATATAATTGTTCTAAATAGTAGAATGGCTTATCTGTAGGACCTAATTCTTCACACAAAAGATCTAAATTATAATCTTGTGCTA
>CAYZVU010000026.1:0-8061 GCA_964482075.1 Candidatus Woesearchaeota archaeon
AATTATGACGGTTGTGGTATAACGGTTATTACATGTGGTTGTGGTCCGCAAGAAGAGGGTTCGATTCCCTCCTTCCGTCCTTTAAAAAAATGAAAAAGAATGTGACACCCAAGGGCGTACCCCGAAGCATTTCCAAGAAAATGCTTACTGGGGGCAAAAAAAATATTTTGTTTGTATGCAAGTATAATAGATTTAGAAGCAGGATAGCTGAAGCTTATTTTAAAAAAATTAACAAGAATAAAAATATTCAAGTTAGTAGTGCTGGAACATTCAGGGGAAGTTATCCTATTGATGCTCAACAAGAAAGATTATGTAAAAAACTTGGAGTTGATATTAGAGGTAAGCCTAGAGGGATAAGCACTAATTTATTGAGAAAAACAGACACAATTATAATTGTTTCCGACGATGTTCCCAAGAAATTATTTACTTTTGAGAAAAAATATGTTCAGAATATTATTGTATGGAAAATTCCAGATGAACAAAATGCTAATGAGGGAAACATAATTAAAATAGTTAATTCTATTAAAAGTAGAGTTGAAAAACTTGTAGAGGAATTAAAATGAAAGACCAATTAGTTAAAGGGTTCAAGGATTTTACTGGCGAAGATGCTCAAAAAAGAGCAGAGATTCAGAAGATTTTAGTTAGCACTTTTGAGAGATATGGTTTTGAGCCAGCTGAAACTCCTGTAGTTGAATATGAAGAATTTGTTAAAGGAGATAATTCTGATGACGAGGCTGTCTCGGATATTTTTAGATTAAAGGATCGAGGTAAAAGAAGTCTTGCCTTGCGATATGAATTTACTTTTCAGTTGAAGAGGATTATGAAAAATCAAAAACTTCCGTATAAGCGGTATCAAATTGGGCCTGTGTTTCGTGATGAACCTGTTTCAGAAAAAAGGTTTAGGCAGTTTACTCAATGTGATATTGATACTATTGGTTCTTCGACAAAAGATGAGGCAGAGGTTCTTGCTTTGGCAAATGAGATTTTAACAAAGATTGGAGTTAAGCCAGTAATTTTTGTGAACAATAGAAAGCTCTTGAATGAAATTTTAGATTCTCAAAAAATAAAAGATAAAGATAAAGATCAGGTTCTTCGTGAAATTGATAAATTTGATAAACTACCAGAAAAAGAGCTTATAAAAAATTTAAAAAAATATAAAGCAGATAAAATAATTCCATTAATTAAAAAGGGCGATGAGTTTTTTAAGAAATTTGAAGCTTACAAAGAAATAATTTCCTTGATAAAATATTGTAAACTTTATGGGGTTAAGGTTTTATTTGCGCCAACAATTGTTAGAGGGTTGTCTTATTATAATGGGACTGTTTTTGAAATCAAAGCTAAGGATATGAAAGAAAGTATTACTGCTGGCGGGAGTTATATGTTTAATAATGTTCAATGCACCGGTATTTCTTTTGGACTGGATAGACTAGCTCAAATTGTAAAATTAACTAAAAAAGACCCTAAAATTTTAATCATTTCTTTAAATGAAGATAAAATGGCGATTCAGGTTGCGAGGTCTCTTCGTGAGAAATCAAGGAATGTTACAATTTATTATGGAAAGCCGTCAAAAGGTTTGGCTTATGCTAACTCAAAGAATTTTGACCAGGTTATATTTATTGGTGCTAAAGAGGTTAAGGAGAAGAAAGTTAAGTTGAAAGATTTAGAAACAGGGAAGGAAGTTGTTAGGACCCTTAAGGAAATTACTAAGAAAAATATTATTTTGCAGAGGAAGAAAAAATGATAAAAATATTTAATATCGGAGCTAAAGGCATTAATAATGCTGGTTGTATTCATTGTTCCATATAATTCTTTTTTCACAAATTTTTTATGCTCAGGACTTAGTTCTGTTTTAGAATTAAATTATGGGAGACATAAAAAATGACAAATATAAAAATAATTGAAAAAAAGGGAAAATTTCTAGGAAAAAAAATAGTTATACTTGTAGGAGTGCATGGAAATGAAATTTGCGGAGTAGAAGCTTTGAATAAATTAATTCCAAAAATTAATATAGACTCTGGCAAAGTTACATTTATTTATGCAAATCTCGAAGCCATCAAACAAAATAAAAGATTTGTTGAGGCAAATTTAAACAGATGTTTTTTGAAAGATCAATCTGAAGAAATAAGAGATACCCTTGAAGGAAAAACTGCAAAAGAAATAATACCTTATTTAGAGAAGGCAGATTTAGTCCTCGATGTGCACGCGAGTTTTTCAGAAGATTCTTTTCCATTCTTAATTTGTGATAAGAAAAATATAAAATTTGCACAAGGTCTTCCAGGAGAATTAATTAGTTATAATTGGGATGAATTTGAACCTGGTTCAACAGATTATTTTATGCATATTCAGGACAAAATTGGAATTTGTATAGAATGTGGTTATCTTAAAGATAAAAAAACAAAAGAAATAGCAATACAAGTGATATTAAACTTTCTTATTTTAGTTGGAGCAATAAAAGGGGATTTAAAAAATATTAAAGAAAAAAGGATAATTAAGTTAGTTAATTTATATAAAAATAAATATGGGAAATTTAAGAAAACCAGAAATTTTGCAGATTTTGAAAAATTAAAAGAAAAAACTTTAATAGGATATGATGGAGAAGTCCCTGTTTTTGTTGAAAAAAATAAATTGTTATTATTAGTTAGGGATATGGAAGATTTGGGAGATGAATGTTTTATTGTGGCGGAGGAGATTAAGGAATAATCTCAGGCCCAAAATACTTTTCATAATCCAAATCTCTAATATCAATCAATCCTCTAACTTCCTCAGCTCTCTCTTTCAAAGCATCTATCAAAAATTTAACACTCTTACAAATCAATTCTTCCCCTTCTTTGGGCCACATCTTTGCATAATTAGAATAAAGACAACGACCACCACACAAATCCAAATAATCGCAAGAGGGACAAGGCTCCATAACTTTAATCTCTTTCAACTTCTTAGGATCGCTTTTTAAATCCCCAACATAAAAATTCTTCACACAATTCATAATAGGGCAACAAGTCAAGGTTCCATTTGTAGTTATTGTATAACCTGCATGGCCTGCTCCACAACGAAGTTTTGTTTTTGTTCCATTAAGAATATCTTGCATAATTCCAACAAAAGGATAAAGTTTAGAAACAGTTCCATCTTCCATCTCCTCAACCCAAAAATCAATTAATTTTAAAATCCCTAAATTATATTCCTCGACAAACTTGGAAAACTTTTCTTTATTAAAATCATATTGATAAAAGCCGGCATCTAATTGCCAATGCACAGAACCAAATTCTTTTATTGTTAATAAGTGCTGGACTTGTTCAAAAATATCTGAAAATGAAATTGTCATTCGTGCAACAATTTCTCCCTTATATCCATTTTCTCTAATCCATTTTAAATTTTTCAAAACCAAATCATAATTTCCTTCACCACGATTACAATCTGTTCTCTCCTTGTCCCCATCAATTGAAACAAGAATTTTAGAAATTTTATTAAGATACTTTGAAGGCAATTTATCTAACAATTTTCCATTTGTCTGCATGCAAAACCGCGCATCGACATTATCCATAATTTCAATTAATTTATCTTGATTCACTAAAGGCTCCCCCCCGTAGAAAATTATTGTGGGATTTTCATCTTTTTCTATAAATGATTTTAATTGATTAATATCTATATCTAAATTTGGAGGTGCAGAATAATCAAATTCGAACTTTTTATCAAGCCCATTATCAAATTCTTTCATAGATTTTTCATAGCAATATCTACATTGCGAATTGCATTTTTCTGTTAGGATAATATGGAAGTGCATAAAATAAAATAAGAAAAAAGGTTTATAGGTTTTTTGGAAACAAAATTATTTCTTTTGAAATGCTTTATCAATTAAATCTCTTTCAGGTTGTTTAAGAAATTGTTTCATTTTGTAAAGTCTGCTAAATTGTCTTATATGTTCGGAGACTAAACCTTCTGGGTTATTTACTCCAACGCCTCCAATCCAAAGCCCTACCCTATAATTATTTGCGAACTCATTATCTGCAACATCTCTAAGAATATGTTGATCACGCGTATCTAGATAACCATCTTCTAAGGGTCTCAAAATCTGGTTTTCTTGGTATGGAGTCTTTCCATCAAAAAAATCTGGGTGAAAAACAGTCGCCAAGTGTTGAGCTATTTCTTCCCCCTCCTTAAGATAATAGTGCCCTGTTGCATATTGAACTGGCAAAGAAAGTTTTCCCTCTGGAAGACCCAAGGAATAGAATTTTCTTTGTACATCTTCTATTTTTTTCATAGGAATAGCCCTCCTCAATTGCCGAGGAAACACAAAATTTTCTCTAAGTAAAACTATTTCTCCAGCCTCCATAGTTCCTTCTCCTAAAGCTTGTCCTAAAAGATTAGTTAATTCATTCATATTTACTTCTTTCATTTAATTATACCTCCTTTCAATTTTATAAAAATAAAATCAAAATTCATATTACTCTCCCATAGTCTCCACTATCTTTTTCTTTAGCAAGACCTACATATTCTGAACTTTCTTTATCAATAAGATATCTAAGATTTCCCCTTCCTGATTGATTTGTGTGCCTGTTCAAAATTTTGGCATCTGCTACAAGATAAACTTCTCCACATACAGGAACTTGGTGAAAATTATATTTGACTCGTTCTGGTGCATTAAAATTTTGTGCCAAAGTTTCCACTAAGCTTAGTTCTTCTCTCACTTCCCTGAGATTAACTCTCTTGCAGGGCTTGTATTTTCTAATTTCTTCTGTTTGTTTTTTCATTTTATTTTTACTCCTTAACAATAATTACAATTATGTATATTTATAACCTTTTATCTAAAAATAAGATTATTACATAATTTTATAAAGGAGAGTGCTTTAGTAATTAAATGAAATTAAATTTAAGGCAGAAAAAAATATTAAAGCTATTGTCCATTAATTGTAGATTTTCAAATAAAGATATTGCAAAATCTCTCAAAATATCAGAGGATTCCGTAGCATATCAAATTAATAAATTAATAAAAAAAGACAAACTTGCAGATTTTAGCATTTTCTTTTTTCATCCTTCTGTAGGTTATGACAGTTATCATGTTTGGATAAGATCTAAATCAAAAGACATATCAAAATTAAAATTAATAAATGAGATTCATTCCATAAATGAAAGTCATGGCAAATTTAATTTACAAATATTAGTTTATGCAAAAAGTAAGAGAAATCTCTTAGAAATATTAAGGAAAATTAAAAAAAGAATAAAATGTGAGGAGCTATATTATTCTAAATTACAAGGAATGTATAAGGTGTTTACAAATGTTTTACCCTCAATAAATGTTAGTGTTAAAATTCCTACAAATCCAAAGAAGTTTGAATACAAATTAAATTTAGTAAAGGATAGTTTTGAAAATCTTTCTAAAGAGTCATATTCAAAAATAAAGTTAGATAAAGCTGACTTCAAAATAATTAGAGCCTTAGTTCAGAAACCACGTGCGAGTTTTCAAGAAATTGCAGAATTAACAAAACTCAATTACGAAACAATAAGATATCGGATGAAAAGATTCATCCAAAATAAATTAATAACTAACTTTGGATTAATTCATGACTTCAAAAAATATGGGCTTTATGTTAATTATTTTTTATTAAAATTAAACGAGAAAAAATTAGATAAAAAAGAGTTCCAAAGATATATTAATTCAACTCAAAATATCCTTTACTGCCCAAAGTTGGAAGGAGATTATAATTGCATTGTTTATGTTGTCTCAGAAAATCCTGAAGAACAAGGAGAAATTCAAGAAGGATTAATGAATGTTCTGGGAAACGCAATTAAAAACCTAGATTTATTATTCTTTAGTAAAGTATTAAAGTATGAACATTTTCCAAAGATATTATTAGGTTAATCAACATCAACTTCCATAAAATCCACCTTCTACTACCGTTACATTAGATTATTCAGGATTAATATATTTCTTTAGACCAGTTGCTTTTTTTGTAATTTTTAGTAAAAATTCTGATTTATGTTTTCTATATTTTTCCCCTTTTCCTTTTGCAATCCTTGCACCTTCTTTTTTAATCTTACAATATTTTTTCATATCGTTTGGGTGTGTTCTCAAATAATTTCTTGTCGCAAGAGTATTCTGCCACATCCATCCACTTTTAAAAGTTATAGAAACATGCATCTCTCTTTTATTTCCAAAACCAACGTAGTTTTTTCTAAAAAAATATCTTATCCCCCAATCAGCCTCTTTTTCCCATTTATATCCTGCCTTCACCAACAAATCCCTTGCCTCCTTCATTTTGTTTTTTGGTAAAGATATTATAATATCAATTAAACCTTTTCCACCCAATTTAGGAACAGAACTACTTCCAAAATGCTCAATCTTTGCAAACTTACTAAGACTGCCTAATGTTTTAATCAATCTATTTTTAATCCTTTGAAAAAGTATTGGATAGCAATCTTCATATTCAATATATTTGTAATAACACTTTTTCATAATATATTTAATAAAAAGACTTTTTTATATTTAAGTATATTATTATTATTATTATTTAATATACTAATTTCCCTCATTCAACATCAACTTCCATCCGCCAACTATTTTTTTCACCACTTATTTTGCTACCAACAATTTTGCCCCTAGTAGACTTTCCTTCGGAAAGGTTTCGGGGTACACCCTTGGGTGTCAATCCTTTCTTAAACAAAGGACAATCTAAAACAAAAGTCTCAAATTCACCACCTTCTCCAGCAGGATGAATTTTATATTTTTCATGTAAGCCCCTAATTTCTTCAATAAAATCCAAATCAATTTCTTGACCCAACCAACTATCATCTAAACCCTCTGCAAAAACTCCAACAACAATTACCTTAAATTTATTCTCAATTAATTCTTCTAAATATTCAAATTCATCTTTTTCCCAAAGTGGATTAAGACATTCCAAACCCAATTTATCACAAATCTTCTGAATTCTCGACGCCTGATAAACAGAAGCAATCGCACCAGTCACAATTCCTTCAATACCATATTTTTCTTTAACCTCTTTAATCGCATTTTCCAAATCCTCCAACTCTTCTTCTTTCACACCTTTTGTTTTATGGACAATTAAGGGCAAATCCATAACTTCTGCTTGCTTCTGCGTCTTTTCAATTGAAGGCGTATGAAACATATAACTTTCTTTATTTTCAGAAAAAATAGAAATCAAACAAACTAATTCATGTCCTTCTTTCTTAGCAAGCCAAGCTGAATAAACAGAATCTTTTCCACCGGAAAATAATGATGCGAGTTTCATAAAAACACGAAAACCACTACTTTTTTAAACCTAATCTTTTTGGAGTTTTAATGAAAATAGATCAAATTTATAGATTGGCAGAAAGGTTGGGGATGAAACAGGAACTCAAACCATTATTTGATTCAGATAGTAGGGCTTATGGAAGATTTGAGAAAACTATCTTAAAAATTTTAGAAAATATTGGTAGAAGAAGGAATTGCCCAATTGTTAGATCTAAAAAAGGATACGAATCAATAGGTAATTTTTCGGAAGCATTGGTTAATTTTGAAGATAATTATGGGCTTGGAACGAAAAGAAAAACTCAAAGACAGATAGGGGAGGAAACAACTAGACTAGAAGAAGATATTTTTGGAGATAAGAAGGTTATAAAATATACTGGTTCTGCTATTTACGAAAGAATAAATTTTGTAACTCAATTTTTAAAACAAAATCATAAAAAAGAGATTTGGTATGGAACTCTTTAATCTATATGAAAATATCTAAGAAATATTAATTTAATCTCTCAAAAAATCCAAGCCCTTAGAACATCTTGAACAAACATTTTTCTCAACACCATTAACCATTTCTTTTCGCGAACATTTTGGACAAACCTCTCCAGAACATTTTGAACAGGTCTTAAAAAATTCCTTCTCTGTTGATTGATTACAAACAAAACAATATTTTGAACAATTGGGACAAATCGGCTTCCCAGATAAATAATCTTTTCTCACATGATCTCTGCAAATATATCCTCCACATTTTGAACATCTCAAAGCACAGCTTTTGCAAATTTGTTTATTACATTTTGAACAATTAAACGTCCTACATTTTCCACAAATTT
>CAYZVU010000027.1:0-8056 GCA_964482075.1 Candidatus Woesearchaeota archaeon
CTCTACTTGACGTGGATTATCAAGGTGCTACTGGAGCTTTAATACATGTGACTTGCGGACCGGATTTGAAGTTAGAAGAATTTGACATAATTGGTAAAACAGTTTCAGAGAATTTGAGTCCAGATGCTCAGGTTATCATTGGTGCAAGAATTAGCAAAGAGTTCATTGGAAAAGTTAGAGTGATTACTATTATGACTGGTGTTAAGTCACCGTACGTCTTAGGTAAAGAACTTACTAACTGCCGATCAGGACCGATTGCTAAAGAAGTTTCAGAACTTGGAATTGACGTTTGGTAATCAAGTTCTGTAATTAATTTTTTATTTTTTCCCCTTTTGGGGTTTTTTTTATTTTTTAACTAAAAAAATTTATATTGCCCTTGTAGAAAGAATGGCAATTATACTTAGGATAATTGGAAATAATATCATAATACTTAAACAAACCCATGGGCCTACTCTTTTTTCATTTTCTGTATCATCTATTGTTCTATTGAGTTCATATTGTAAATAAAACGCTCCGAAAATAAATGTGAAAAATCCTGAAACTTTTCTTATAACTTTTTTATTTTGCCAAGCCTCATTAAGCATCTTTCTCATACGAAATATTATGAAAAAATAATCTACTAGGATTAAAATACAAGTTATTATGGAAATAATTAAAATAATTATTATTGGTATTGAAAATCCTGTGCATTTTATAATAAAAGGACAAATAATCCAAACAATATATATAAAAATAGATAAAATTAATAAACCAATAGAATATTTTTTATCAATTTTGCTTAATGTATTTAAGGTGTTAAGCTCTTTTGATCTTTTAATAAGCCAAGCATAATAATAAATATTAAGAGTTATAATTGAAAGAAAAACCATTAAAACAACACTTCTTTTTTCAGGATTCTTGTTTTCCGTTTGCTTTACCTCTTTTTCCATAATTTATTAATAACTTTCAAGTTTTTAAATTTAAGCATTAATTTTTTGGATAGTTTTCATTTTTTTATTTCCGTATTTGTAGAAATAAAGAAAATTATCTAAATCTATTTTTGGCTTTGGCTTTGTTTTTTGTCCCATCTTTTTAGATTCGTAGGCGATTGGAAACATTGCTTCGACAATAATATTGTCTGGAATTTTTAATTCTCTTTTAACCATCTGCTCTTCAAAGTGTCCAACCCAACATGTTGAAAGCCCTTTTTCTTGAATTGATAAAAGGAAGTTTTGCATTGCTGCACCAGCCTGTTGTCTTAGAAATTTGTCTGCGAATTCTCCGTAAGCGTTTTGCGTTCTTGCAGGATTTGTGCAAACAACTACAACATAATGTGCATTTGAAACAAAGTCCTGTTGTGCAGCCTCTGAAAGCTCTTGGATTGTATCTGGGTCGTCAATTACAATAAATTTTAATGTGAAATTATTTCCTCCCATTGGAGCATATCTGCATGTGTCAATACATTCTATAATATCTCTCCAGTCTGGTTTTTTTTCTGAATATTTTCTTACGCTTTTTCTTGACTTAATTGCTTTGTTTAGTTCCATAATTCTTTAAGAGAAAAGAAGTTTTTAAAATTAATGAAACGTCCCCGGGAGGACTTGAACCTCCGACCTAACGGTTAACAGCCGTTCGCTCTAACCAACTGAGCTACAGGGACATATAAATAGGATAATAATTTTACTTTTAAAGTTTATCCTTATCTAATTTCATATACTTTCCATTATTTTCCTTATGTCCTTAAAATTAGATACAATCTTCATTGGGCTCCCTTTTTCTAACCTCTCTCTCCCGTGATATCCAAAATCAACTGCAATTGATTTAACTCCAACTTTATTTGCCTCCAAAATATCCCCCAATGTGTCTGTTATAAAAATACATGACTCTGGGTCGAGATTATATTTATTAAAAAGCATTTTAAATTTCTCAACTTTAGATTTATGAGATTCGGCTGTTAAAACTTCTTGGAAAATATTTTTAAAATTATTTTTCTCAAAATAAAAATTTAAATTTTTAATTAAATTTGAACTTATTATATACAAATCATAATCTTCTTTTAATTTTTCAATTTCCTCTCTCACTTCTTCATCTAAGATTAATTCTTGAAAATATTCATATTCTATGCCCCTAAATTTATCTTTAACTTCGGAACCAAATTTTTTATCTAATTTTTCAAAAAGGTTTCCATCAAAATAAGAGCGATATTCTTCTTCAGAAATTTCTGAATCAGCTTTTTTATTGGCGTTATATGCTAAATCAAATGTATTATGGATTACTCCATCAAAATCAAAAACAATTGCTTTTATTTTTTTATCAGGTTCTTTTTGATTCATTTTTCTCCTTTCAGGCCTAAATCCTCAATTGGCTTGGGTCGGTGTTTTTCTAAATAAGAATAAACATTTGTAGTTTTTGATCCTTGGATTATGGAGATAATTGATTGCTGAAGAACCTCTAAAAATTCAGGTTCACTTATTATTCCAATTTCATTGTCTTTTAATTCTAAGAAACCTTCTGTTAATGAAGACAGTGTCTTTAGGGTTTTCCCATTTGTCCCTATTATTCTCGCCCTAATTCTCTCTAGGTCGTGCCTTTTTGTGTAATCTTTTATATTTAATCTTTCGAAGATAAAATCATTTTCTTTAATTTGCATTGCCGCAGAAAAAGGGAATCCAAAATCTAATGCTTCAATTACTTTTTGGGCAATGTATTCGTCGTCTGCACTTCCTTCAAGATAAACTTCTTTTCCTCTATTTGAAATTTTTACATTTAATTTCTCTTCTAGTTGCTTTTTGTTTCTTATAATTCTAGAAATTTTGTCTATTATTAATTTTAACATTTAAAATTCATCTTTTTCCATTTTAAGATGTCCTTTTTTTCTTAGCCAGTCTACTTGGTTTGGCCTGTATTTGAATAAGATGTCTCCTTTTGCATTGTCTAGTTCCCATGGTTCAATTATTACAACATCATTTGGCCTTAACCACATTCTTCTTCTTAATCTTCCTGGAACTCTACAGATTCTTTCTTTCCCATCTGTGCAATTTACTCTCATTTTGTTCCCACCTAATCTGCTTTCTATAATTCCAATTGATTCTTTTCCTCTTGGAAGCTTAACTCTTATTGGAGCTTGAACTTCTTGGGGATTTTGTGGTTCTTTATTAGGTGTTTTGTCTTCAAATTCTGGCATATTAATTTTAGAATAAGGGAGTTTATAAAAATATTGAATTAAACCAAAACCATGCTATAAGGAATGCCTTGGATTTTTTTAACAGATTCTTCTGAAATTATTCCTGCTTTTAATGCTACTTTGATTGATTTTTCTCCGACAATGTTGAATGTTGAGTCCTCCCCTGAAAAGAAATTCATTTTTTTGACTAATTCTTCTTCATCAACTTCTTCGCCTTTGTAGAAGTTTTCTTTAACATCTAATTGAAAATTGTCTTGCTCGAATTTCTTTCCTATTAATTCAGAGTCAGAAATAGCAATAACATCTCTATAAGAACTAATTTTGTTTACGTTGAACATTTAAAAATAAAAAAATAATAATTTAAAATTTATCTAAAAGGCTTTTTCTGCGTCGCCTGATTTCATTGCCTTTTCTGCATTGTCCTTTGACATCATTGCACACATAGTTGTGCCACAGTCTGGACATTTCCCTTTAGCCATGAACCCGCCTCTAGCAGTCTTATTCATCTTAGGTTCTTTCATTTTTTGTCCTTTTTTCTTACATTTTACGCAATATGCTTCTACCATCTTTTATGTCTCCAAATTTAATTATAGATTCACAGAATCTGTTATTTTACTAAGGAAAAATTGGTTTATAAGGGTTTATATTAGAAATTTATATCTTACTTCGCACGCTATGTTTTGCCCCACAAGCTAGGCAACGTAAGAAAGTTAATCTATCCTCTTTGACTATTTCTGTGTCAGGTTTCCCGCATTCTTTACACAATACAAACTCTTTAACATATTGCTCGATTTTTTGGTCAATCTTTTCTCTTTGTATTTTATTGTTTACCATTAATTTATCTCCTTCTCTATTCCCAGATGTTGCAAGCTCTCTTAAGAGAAATTTTTGAATATGTTCGGGCTTTCTTCTTAAGTGTGAAGCAATTTGCATGAAGTTCGCGAGAATTGTTTTTTTCCCTTCATAATGTCCTTCAATCTTTGGAATTTCAAATCTTTCTCCTGTCCCTTCTACTTGCTTTACTTTCTTGTATGCGTCGTCTAAGAGTTGTTCGTATGTCATGAGAATTAGAAAGTGCTGGGGTTTTTAAGAGTTATTGATTCCTAAAAGCAACATCAAATTTTTTACTTCATTAACTTTCTCTGAATTTCTTGCTTTAGCATATCTTTGCAAAAGTCTTTCAAGTGGACCTATTATACTTTCTGGACCATTTAATTCTGCAGCTTTTTCAAAATATTCTTTTGCATCCTCCCATCTTCCCAAATCTGCAGACACTCCACCCATACCATTTAATGCATAAGTATTATTTGGATCTATCTTTAAAACTTGTTCATATGATTTTTGTGAAGAAGCGTATTCTCCTGTGTCTCTCCTAACAGCAGCTAATACAACTGTTGCGACAGCATCTTCGGGATTTTCGTTTAAAATTATTTCACATTGTTCTATTGCTAATCCTGGCTGTCGGTCTGCCCTATAAGCAGCAGCTAATGCTAAACGTATTTGTGGAGAAGGATTAAAACTTAATGCTCTCTCTAATGCATAAACCCCCACCTTTGTCTTTTTATTTTTTCTTGCATCAATGCCCAAAGCCAATAAGTCTTCTGGGCTTTTCATTTGATCTATTTTATACATAACTCTTTGACTATCTAACTCTCTTAATTCTCTTGAAGCAATATTATCTCTTGGGAAAAGTTCAATAGCTCTTCCATAAACTTTCTCAGCTTCTTTAAATTTTCCCTTTTTGACATAACATTCTCCTAAGCGAAGATATGCCCCTAAATTAAATGTCGGATTTAATGTAATAATTTGCATATTTACAAGGTGTGCCTCTCCCCCAAAATTTCTTTTTGCTTGAAATTCTCTTGCTTGACCAACTAAATCAGAAATATTTATTGTCATCTTAACCCAACCATCTTAATTTGCCAGGACGAGGTTCAAAGATTATTCCGTCTTCTAGAAGTTTTTTGATTTCTTGGTTAATTACTTCAGGAGAAGTTTCTCTTAATTCTAGAATTATTTTATCTGTGTCAATTCCACCTTCAGATTCTCCGCTTTTTATTTTTTCTAAAATTTTATCTTTAATCGCCATAGCCTGTTGCTTGTTTTCTACAGGGGGAGCTTCTATACCTCTTTGTTTTTCAAGTTCTGTTTTTCTTAAAAGTAAATATTTTGGGTCCTGTGGTTTAATTATTTCTGGAGCAATATATAATTCATTATTCCAGTATCTTAAAACTCCAATCACAACAACAGTCTCTCCTTGATTTAATGCTCTAAACTTTTCAGAATCGTCTCCAAAGGATTTTAATTTTATTTGTCCTGAGCCATCATCAAGAGTTAAAGATAAAAATTTTGATTCTCTTTCGCTTTCATATTTGTCTACAAGATTTCCTGCAATATTTACTCTTTGAATTTTTTTATTTCCTAATTCTAAGAAAGAAAACTTTTCTTGGTCGAAAATTGGCTTTGCAATTAATAAATCTCCAATTCTAAATTTGTATGCAATATTTCGTTTGAATTGTGGGTCTGACATATTATGAAAAATTTAATTTAGTTTATAAGTTTTTATGGTCTCAAGTTCTTTGGACATATCCTCTTTTTGGAGAGAAAATATCTCCAGAGGATTTTAACTTTGAAATTGCTTCTTGAATTTCATCTTTGTCCATTCTCCCTTCTAGTTCTTGCTGAACTTCTTCAAGAGGGATTAATTTTCCTAATCTTCCCTCCAGATGATTTATTGTTTCCCTTACTGTTACTATCTTGCTCCTCTGGGACGTAGGAAGGCCACCAGTTCCCCTATCTATATCAAAAGTCTTAGATTCATAATCATATCCTACTTGCATTAAATAATACTTCATTAAGTCTATCGCTATTTTTGTATCTTCAACCTTAACTGTTTCACTTAACTTTAATTTCGCTGAGGCTTCGGCCATTCTAATTAAAGCCTGCAACTGTCGTGCTGAAATTGGGATTGGTCGCATTGCACTTTCTGAAGAAACTGGAGCATTTCTTAGGCCAACATAAAACTTTTTTATTTCTTTTGCAGCTTCATCAGAAATTTTAGGCCTTATTCTTTGTTTTGAGTAAGCAACATATTTTCGGAATAAATCTTTTGGGATAAACATATCTTCACTTTGGCTTTGATGTTCTTGTAAAACATGTGAAGCGATCATTTCATCTTTAACTTTATCTGGAATATCTCTTAAGGTAAAAATTATATCAAAACGATTTATCAGTGTTGGCGGTAAATCTATTTGTTGTGCAATTGATTGGTATGGGTCGAATCTTCCGAATTTTGGGTTTGCTGCAGCAAGAACAGAAGTTTCTGCTTTTAGAGATGCTTGAACATTTGCTTTAGAAATTGTTACTGTTTGCTGCTCCATTGCCTCGTGCATTGCACTTCTATCTACAGGATCCATTTTTTCTAATTCATCAATACAAACCAGCCCCTTATTTGCTAAGACCATCGCCCCTGCCTCTAGACTCCATCCTTTTAGAAATTCATCTCTCACAACAGTTGCTGTTAACCCTGCTCCTGAAGTAGATTTCCCTACAACATAACGTCCTTTAGGAGAAATATTTGCCATAAATTGAAGAGTTACTGACTTGGCTACACCAGGGTCACCTATTAATAAAATATGCATATCCCCTCTTAATGAACTTCCATCTGGTCTTGGTTTTTTTACTCCGCTGAATAATTGTAAAACTAAAGATTGTTTTATTTCTTCATATCCCCATACACTTGGAGCGATGCTCTTTGCTAATTTTTTAAAAATTTCTGGATCTTGGGACAATTCCAAAATTTGCTTTTCATCTTCTTCTCCTAAGTCTAATTCTTCGAATGTTTCTTCTAGGGGAATAATATTATTCGCGTCTACTGCTAACTGGAATCTTGTTGAAAGCCCCCCAGTGCTTAATGGGATTGGTACTTCTTTTAAAACTCCTATAACTCTTACCCTACTTCCGGGCGTTGTTTTTTCTTCCATCTTTGGCTCAACCAAATCTTCTCTTACAAAGATATCTAATCTTTTTGGCTGTTCCCCCCCGGTTAAAGATTCTGGAGATTCTTCAATTACAATTCTTTGTGTGTCTACCATTTCTTTTGAAATTAATTTAAACCCTCCCCTTCTCCCACAAGAACATCTCGAAGGTTCTCTAAATTTTTTTTCAATTTGTAAAACTGAGATAACTGTTCCGCAACTTGGGCATTCAAATTTTGCATTTACAACTTGTGGCCTTACATCTGAGGCTTGTCGAATAATTCCTTCTAAAACAATTAATTCATTTAAGTGCTTGGATCTTATGTTTCTTACTTTTATTTGCTGAGACTCTGAAAGATTAAATAGTCTTACTCTCACATCTGAGGCAAGTCCTGATTCTTCAATTGCTTGTTCAACAATTCTTAAAGTTTCTTCTGGGCTTGACAAAATTTCATCTGAAAGCATATTTGAAAATTCTGTTAATTTCATAAAATCCAAATAAATTACACTTAGTCCTTTACGCAAAGAATCTCCTACTTCTTTTTTGTAAAAATCAAAAAAATTCTTTGATTCAATCAGCAAATCCTCTGTTTTTGGTTTTTTGTTTAAATTCATCTCTCCCATTAATTATCATAGGAGATTTTGTTTTTATAGATTTATGTAAATTATTAAGTGGCTTTTGAGAATAGGTATTATTTTTGGGTGGTGAAAGGATGATTATTTCTTATACTCTTTCAACGCCTTTTTAACATTTTTTAAAAGTTCGTCAATACTAAAGTCAAGTTGTTTTTTGTTTTTTGTTCCTGTGCAAACAAGTTTTCCGTTACTGAATAATAAAAATGTTGCATTTGGTTCAATTAATTTGTAAACTAAACCAGGAAATTGTTCTGGTTCATATTCTGTGTTTTCCATTTCT
>CAYZVU010000028.1:0-7795 GCA_964482075.1 Candidatus Woesearchaeota archaeon
AAAAGAGTGTCCCATAATATTGGATCAATAGCTCTCCGATTCGGCGAGGGCGTAAATGGAACTGAAAGTCCCATATTTATTCTCTGAAGATTTCACGGAGTGGGAGTTAGGCGAGGGAGTTCTGTCTTTTTAGAGTAGTTACACATGGAAAGCTTTATATATTAATTTTGCCTTTAAATATTAAGAAAAATGATATCAGAAATAACAACTCAGCAACAAAGATTAAAAAAAATTATTAAAAATAATATATCTCCTCCTATGAAAAAAGCTGGTTTTAATAGAAAAGGAAATTGGTTTAATAGAACAGTGTCTGGTAAGACTACTTTTCTTAATGTAATTTTAAGTAGGTGGAATACTAAAGAGAATGCAGATTTTACTCTTGAGGCATATGTTATGCCCGAGGGTGGGAGGCCTATTCATGATCAAGCAATAGTATCTGAAAGAATAGGTCATTTGAAAACAACAAAAGATATTTGGTATAATCTTACTTCGGATGTAGACCTAGTAAAACTTGGACAAGAAATAGAACAAGATATTTCTGAATATATCTTGCCCTTTTTTAATAAATATCAATAAAATAAAATGGAAATAAGATTAGATTCTATTCAACCCGGAGAAGAAGTTTTATTAAAAAAGAATATAGATTTTTATGGAAAAAATTCTGAAATTTTTTTAGAAGGATTAAAAAAAATTAGAGTTTATAGTTGTAAAGGACAACCCTTTAAATATTTTTGTATGGATGGTAATACTAGATTATATGTTGCCCATAAAAAGGGGATTAAATTTATTGAACCTAAAAAGATTATCAATCTTGAAGATGTGGATCATACCTTTATTTGGACAACAAGAATATTTTCATATGATGAAGGAATTAGAAAATGGGAAGATTTTGATAAAAGAATAAAAGAAGATTATTAACACGTAAATTCGATTAATTTCCCCTGAGATTTAAACCTATTCCTTCTTAACAACTTTCTTAGTCTTTTTCTCCAAGTCAGCCTTTGATCTTGCTTTGTCAGCTTCACGAATCTTTTTGTTTTCCTCTTTCTGTTCCTTGCCCATTGGCTTTTTACCATTACGCAAACGCCTATGCATGGCTCTTTGCTTATTGTCTTTTAATCTTTTATTATTTCCCATAAAATATTTATTTAATTTGAGTATATATAGGTTGCGATAGCTTTTTGATAAATTTAAATACCTAGATTTCTAGGGGAAGAACATGGGTCTCTTTGATTTATTTAGAAAATTAGTTGGGAAAAATCAAAATAATTTGGTTGCTCTTGAGAAACTTACTTTTTCTGAGATTGAACCTTGGATTAAGGATAAAATTAAAGAAAATGAAGCTAAGCAAATGGAAATTATTTTTGGGATTAAGGATAAAATTAAAATTCAAAATAATGAATTAAATGAAAAAATTAGGATTTTAGAGAATTTTGATGTTTGGGCTAAAAAAGATAAAGCCCAAATTAAGGAAGTTGTAAATGATAGCAGAAAAGATTATATTCTTGCAGTTGAAAATTTCATGGGAAATTTAAATAATTTGGAGATTAAAGAGTTTGAAGAATTTATGAAAAAAATAAATAAGATTTTTCTTGATTTTAATAAAAGTTCATATAAAAATTATGAAAGAACCACAATATTAATTGGGAAGGAGATGTTAAATATAAAAGAAGGAATAAGAATTTTTTCTAAGGAAGTATTAAAAACATATGAAGAAAATAAAGAGCTTATAGAATTTTCTAAAACAATCCCCATAATAAAATCAAAATATAATAACATTAATTTTATTGATAATTCATTAAATTCTATTGTTGAGAAAAAAATATATTTAGATAAAAAAATAAATGGGGAAGAAGGTAAAAATAAAATTTTAAAACAAAAAATAGGAGAAATTAAAATTAGCCAAAATTATTTAGATTTTTTAAAAAATCAAAAGAAAGGGGAAAGTTTGAAATTAGAATTAAAAGAAAATATTTCTGAATTAAAGAACCTTATTGATTTTAAGGCTTTGGCTAATTTTTTCCATATTTTTGAAGACCAAATGGTTATTGTAAAAAAACATCGGGATGATTTTTATTCAACCTTCTTGGAGGACAATGGGAAATTAATTATAAGTTTTTTAGAGGAATCTAAATTAAATAATAATCAAATATTTGAAAAACTAGAAAAAATAAATTCTAAAATAGATGAAACAGCTACCCACAAAAAAGAAATAAAAAAAGATGAAACCCAAGAGATATATTTTAAAATAAAGGAGATTATTTTAGAAATTGATAATTTAAAAATAGAAAAAGTAAAAGAAGGAAGAAGAGAGGAAAAATTAAAGATAAATAGGGGAGAATTAATGGATGAATTAATGCAAGAGTTGGGGGAAATGGGTGTTGAAATTGCTTGAGTATTGAGTATCCAAAATCTTTAAAACCAATCAATCTATTCCTAATATATGCCTCAGTCGCATAACGGTTATTGCACCGGTTTGCTAAATCGGGCCCTTCGGGGCGAGTAGGTTCGACTCCTGCCTGAGGCGTTTATCGTCGAACTACGTTCGATACCCAAAGGGCACTAGAACCTGTTTCACAGGCTCCTGCCCGAGGCGTTTAT
Source organism: Candidatus Woesearchaeota archaeon (assembly GCA_964482075.1). Taxonomy (GTDB): domain Archaea; phylum Nanobdellota; class Nanobdellia; order Pacearchaeales; family GW2011-AR1; genus CAYZVU01. The sequence continues at coordinate 2,602 of CAYZVU010000028.1, forward strand.
TTTATAAATTCCAATTACATATAATTTAAAGATGATTTCAAATATATTGAAAGGAGGTGTAAAATGAATTTAATGAATTTAATGAATTTAGCGAGCTCTAGTATGAGTTTGACAGGTGGCGAGGCTGCAGGGGCAATAGCTATTTTTATGGCTATATTTGCTGCATTTATAATTGTATTTTTGTTTATCGGCTTAGTATTTTATATTTATATGTCCCTCTCAATGATGTCTACTGCAAAGAAACTTAATACAGAATATGCGTGGCTTCCGTGGATACCTTTTGTGGGGAAACCTTTAGCTATGGCGAGAATGGCAAAGATGCATTGGTGGCCGGTGTTGTTAATAATAGTTATGCTGTTGTCAAATATTGAAAATATTATTTTTCAAATTCTTGGCTGGGTTGCTTCTATTGCTTTTTTAATCTATTCACTCATATGGCTTTGGAAAATTTGTGAGAATCGAGGTAAACCAGGATGGTGGGCAATACTTGTAATTATCCCTATTATTGGTCAAATCTGGTTCTTCATAATGTGGGGAATTCTTGCTTGGAGCAAATAGACTTAATTTTAATTTTAATTTTTTTTATTTTACAAACTGGTCTCGACCTTGTTTTTTAGCCTTGTATAAACCTTCATCAGCACGAGACTTTATTTTATGAGAAGTATCTCCTTTTTCGAATTCTGTTAATCCTCCGCTAACAGTTAAAGAATATTTTTTAAGAAAAGAATCTTTTTTTATTTCATCTCTCATCCTTTTTATTACTTTTTTTGCTTTACTAATTTGAGTTTCAGGGAATAAAACTATAAATTCTTCTCCTCCAAATCTTGCAACAATATCTGATTTTCTTGTATTTTTCACAACTATCGTAGCCAAACGAACCAACATATCGTCTGCTTTTATGTGCCCGTAGGTATCATTTATTTTCTTGAAGAAATCTATATCTAAAATAAATAAACATAATTTTTGTTTTCCTCTTTCTGCTTTTTCTAATTCCATATTCAAAAGAGTTTCAAAAAAATAATTATTATACAAACCTGTTTTATGGTCTGTTATTGCCTTCATATAAACCTGATAAATTGAATGATTTAATTCCTTGAGTGTTTTTTTTAAATTAGTCTGTAATTTTTCATCTTTTATTTGAGACAATTTTTTATCTAATCTTTTTATTAATGATCTATATTCTTGCTTCATTTGGAAATATAGAGAAAGATTATTTTAAATGTTTTGGGTTATTTTCCAATTTCACTTGTTTTTTTCCATGCAATATAATTTTTATCTAGAATGTCAATTATTCTTTGTCTTTCATCGGCATTTCCAATTCCTTTCCAATCTAGCAAAGCAAAATCAATTTCCTCTGTTGTTTTTTCAATTATTTCTTTAACCATTTCCTCTGTTAATGGTAAAGCATATTGAGGGATTATATGTGAGATTGCTACATTTGAGTTAAGTTGGATTTTGTTAAAGTTTGGACAATAGTGCGGGCCTCCGATTCCGACGGCAACCTCGTTGTATTTATTTTCGTGGAAATCTTCGATTATGTCTCTGATTGTTGTTGCTATTACAAAGGATGCTCTTCTGTCATTCCATTCTATTTCGGTTGAACCTATTTCTATGAAAATACATGGCTTATCTATTAATGGCCCGTGGTGAGTGCATTCTAATGTAACTGAATAATTTAACAGATTATTTTTTTTTGTGTTTTCTTGAAGTTTTTCAAAAGTTTGTTTCTGAAATAATGCTGAAGTTGGGCAAACTTTTCCCTTTTCTCCACCTAAGTCTGAAGTCCTGAAATTTCCTGGGGCGTGGATTGAAAGTGTTTTTGTAGGTTTCGTAGATTGATGTTTTGAAGCAAAAATAATAAAATCATATTTGTTTATTTTTTCTTGGTCAAGATTCCTTGTGTAAATTATTTCATCATCAACTAAATAAAAATCAAAAGATGGTTTTTCTGAATTCATTGCTGAAAGCAAAGGATTTTTTTTAAATTGCGACAACTGAGTTGTGATGTTTATTCCTGCCTTGTCTTTTTTCGATGCTATTATTAGATATTTTTTGAACATAGTTAGATATAAAAACTATTATTCTTAAAGATTGTTATGTTAGAGGTTATTAAAATTCTCATTGGAATTGGCATTCTTATTTTAGGAATTCCTATTGGAAATCTTCTTGCTCATTTTACAAAAGAGGAATTGAAAGATGGAAGAAAATGGTTTAGACTAATTGTTGCTTTAAGTTTGGTTGGGGGATTTGTGGGATTAATAATTGGAAATGATTCATTGTTATTTGGGATGTTTTTTATTGCTATTGTTACTAGTCGGAGTTTGAGAAAAGCTTAAAAATAGTTGATTTATTGAAGTTTTATGGAAAGAAAATTATTTATAGGTTATGTTGATAGAAATGAAGATTTAGAAATCCCTGATTTTTTAAAGGGCAGAAAATTTGTAATTGCAGTTGCCCCAGCATATATTCTTGATGAAAGTCTTACTACTAAAACTTTTGACAAAATTAAAGAAGCTCTTGATTTGGGCTGTGTTTTAGGACAACGTGGAGGAATATCTGATAAATGTTTGAAACATAGATTTGGAGGGGATCCACATCATGGCAAAAATTCTTGTTTATATCATCCTTTTCAATATGATATGGATAACGAAAAAGAAGGCATGGAATTAGGAAGATTAGCTCTTCAAGAGCATTTTGATACGGATGTAGATATATATAACCCTCTTAACCACCTATGGAGAAAAGGAACTTTAGAAAATGCGGAAGAAACAGGCTTTAAATTTTTTATGGATAGAAATCAAGTTGGCTTACGCCCATATACTCAAGGAAATATAACTGTTCTTCCAGAAGGAAAAATTCCAGGGGAAGTTGGAAGAGGTTCTTGTGTTTATAGTGCGCTCGGGAATATCAACAACCCAGGGGTAAGAGAATATTTAGAAAGTATAGAATTTGTTTTACCTGGGGAAATAGAAACTTTTAAGGTTGGCGAAGGTATAAAATTATTTAATAAAGTGGTAAAAAATGGAAGAAAAATCCTAAGAGATGCTAGATGGATAATTCTATAAACCCTTTTTTTCTTTAAATTAAATGCTATATTTAATAGGACTAGGATTGAATCTTCGTGGAATTTCTCTAGAAGGAGTTGAGATTGTTAAGAGATGTAAAAAGGTTTATCTTGAGAGTTATACTGTGAATTTCCCGTATTCAACAGAAGGATTGAAGGCGATTGTTGGGAAAAAGATTAATTTTGCAAATAGAGAATTTATTGAGAGCTTGGAGATTATTGATGAAGCTAAGAGAAAAGATGTTGCACTTCTTGTTTATGGCTCTCCCTTAACTGCGACGACACACATTACTTTAATCCAGGAGGCAGAAGCTTCAGGAGTAAAGCATAGGGTTATTTATGGCGCATCTATTCTCGATGCTGTTGCAGAGACAGGATTGCAGTTGTATAAATTTGGGAAAATTGCTTCGATGCCTGGATGGAAAAAATCTTATGAGCCAGATAGTTTTATGGAAATTGTAAAAGAAAATAAATCTATTAACGCGCACAGTTTAATTTTGGTTGACATTGGCTTGGAATTTTCAAATGCCTTGAAACAATTAGAAATTTCTGCAAAAAAATATAATATTAGCTTAAATAAACTTGCAGTATGCCAACAACTTGGGACTAAAAAAGGAAAAGTTCTGTATCGAAGTATCGAAGAATTAAGAGACTTTGATGGGGTTCGAAGACCTTATTGTTTGGTTATCCCAGGAAAATTGCATTTTGTTGAGAAAGAAGTTTTGAGTTCTTTTGAATAATCAAGGTCTACCTGGAACAAAATGATGATTTAAACATCTCGCTTGATATGTTTCATTTTTTTTATTGCCTTCAACTGAAACTAACGGCTCATTATAATTTGCGGGGTTCCCATTAATTAATCTTTGAGTAAATCTTGCGGGCTGACTACACCAATCATATTCGCATGCAGCATCTAATTTTTCTATTTTATTTGCATGAGATAATATTTCTGGCATTATCCCAAATGGTCTTCCCTTAAAATCTAAGTCTAATCCTGCAATTAAAATATGTTTTCCTTGTTTTTGATGAAATAATATTTCTCCCACTAATGAAGACCCAAAAAACTGTGCTTCATCTATTACTATTACTGGGGCATCGAAAAATCGCTGAGATCTTAATGAAGGATTTCCTGAGTCTAAATATTCCCACTTTGGGAAATTATCTTGGCTATTTCTTATATGTAATTCTCTGGTATCTGTCTCTGGCTTTATCGCGATAAAAGGGATTTTTGCATGACGTATCTTATCCAACATAAAAATTAATGCTTTTGATTTCCCAGATTTCATAGGTCCTGTATAAACCCAAATTTCTCCTTTTCTTACAAATTGGCTTTCCGACATCCTTAAATTATTAAATAAAACTTTAAAAAACCTCATGATTACTATTAAGTTATGTATGATTTTAAAAATGTAGAAGAAGAATCAAGAAAGGTTTGGGAAAGAAAAGAGAAAGAAATTAAAAAAGCAACTATTGAAGATGATGATAAAAAGAAGCTTTTTTCATTTTTAGAAGGACCTCCAACTGCTAATGCTCCGCCTGCTTTGCATCATATGGAAGTTCGAACTTTCAAAGATATTATTTGTAAATTTAAATATATGAATGGTTTCTCTGTCCCGCGTAAAGGAGGATGGGATACACATGGTTTGCCTGTCGAAGTTCAAGTTGAGAAAAAACTTGGATTGGGGAATAAAAAAGAGGTTCTTAAATATGGTATGGAGAAATTTATCAAACAATGCAAGGAAAGTGTTTTTTCGAATATTACAGACTGGGAAAAATCAACAAAAGAATTAGATTATTGGGTTGATTTAAAAAATCCTTATGTTACTTTAGATAATAATTATATTGAAAGTGTTTGGTGGAGTTTGAAAGAATTATATAAAAAAGATTTATTATATGAAGGATTTAAAGTTGTTCCTTTTTGCCCAAGATGCGGAACTCCCTTATCGAGTCATGAAGTTTCTCAAGGATATAAAGATGTTACAGAAGATTCTGTTTATATTGCATTTAAATTAAAAACTAAGGGAGAATATATTTTGGCTTGGACAACTACTCCTTGGACATTGCCAGGGAATGTCGCCTTGGCTGTTGGACCTAAAATTGATTATGTAAAAATTCAACTTGAAGATGGAG
>CAYZVU010000029.1:0-7695 GCA_964482075.1 Candidatus Woesearchaeota archaeon
CAATTTCTAAAAACCAATCAAGACCATCTGCAGTTTTATTTTGATCTAAAAGCCAATCCACAGAATCAGAAACATCCCCTCCAACATCATCTAAAGCTAAAACACTTTGTGCAGTATATTTAATGCTTGTTCCAAATCCATTTGACCAATATAAACTATTTATCATATCTGCCTCAATTTCTTCTTGACATTGGCCCACAGTCAACAAAGAAAACGCCCTCGTATCTGGTCTAAGAGCACTACAACTTTCATTTGTTCTTCCTTCAAGGCACGAATGTGCATTATTAATTCGATCAGTATCTGTTAATTCATCTTCGGCAACCACAAGAAACATACTTAAAATTACAACCAAAAATAACACTCCGAAAATCACACTTCTTTTTCTCATATTAACCTTAGACAAATTCAGTTTATAAATATTATTATTTAGAAACTTTCTTTTTAACTTCCTTCTTTTTACTAACAACCTTCTTCTTACTCTTTGGCGCCATCTTAACCTGATTCTTTTCCATTAAACTTTTTCTAATAACATAATTAACAGGATTCTTCGCAAACTTACAAAAATCACCTGGCTGACAAACTCCAATTCCTTTGTAAAACTCTTTGCAATTAGGAGGCATAATAGGTTTTTTCTTATAACTCCAACTCAACTGCGCTTTAATATAACCCTCCTTCAATGCAACTTTATTTTTTTTATTCCAATCATAAATTCTCTGTTCTAATTCATCTCTATCCATCCCAACAGAACGAAATAAATTAAGCAAAACAAATACAGCTCTCTTTCTCCCATCATCAATCCCATTCAAAATAGTCTGAACACAAGGAGGGAAATTCTTCTCAGACAAATTATCTAATTTAATAGTCTTAAATTCAATATTCTTTTTTTCTTCTTTCCCTATATTTTTCTGGCTCCACCAATCCAATGCAGCAGTTAATAATTCTCTTGCCTCTCCTTCTTTACAATCTGGAACAAAATTTTTAATTTTAATTTTCATTGGATCAGCATCTTTAAGTTCAAAAGTTTCAATTTCTTCCCTACTTAAAACAACAGAAGACAAACTAGTTTTCTCATGCAAAGAATAAGGCATCCTAAACAAATGCCGAGGAGAAACCAAAACCAAATCAGGAATAACTTCTTCAGAAGATTTGTAATCACGGATATATTTATTCGGAGTAGTCAACATTGTGATCTCTTTCACAACTTGAGCATTCGCCTTTTCAGAAATATATTGCAAAAGAATCCTCGGCCATTCAGGAAACATATCAGAAGTTTCCACCCCATTCACAATTTTCGGAAACGCCTTCCAAGGAACAATCAAATGAAAACCCTTAGATCCAGAAAACTTAACTCCAACATTTTTCAACCCATGAAACTTCAACACATTAAAAATAGCAAGAGTCATAATTTTAGAATAATCAATATATTTAGAATCAATATCTAAAATAAGGTCCCATCCAATTCGCAAATCATTTGACTGCTTCTCATTCATCCCAGTTTCAATTTTAAGTGGGTCTTCCCATAATTCTTCTGAACAATGAAAACTTGTCGCCCCTTTTTTCACAAACGCAATAACATCCCCAGGATACTCCAAAGTATCTGGCCGCTTTCCAAAACCCTCAAAATACCTCGGCGAAATCTCACGATACCGCGCAAAATCAAACATCACCTTTTGCACATCCTTATTAGAATAATATAACTGAATAATATCTCGAATCCTCTTCTCCTTTACGCCCATTTCTTTCTTCTCATCCATAGAGCACAAAACACACATTTCTTTATATAACTAATTCTATACTCCATAATAACAATTAATTTAAACTAACTCAAACTTCAAACAATATGAAAATCAAACTTGATAACCCCATACTACTTTCTAAGGCAGTTGACCTAATCTCAGACTTAGTTACAGAAGTAAGATTAAAAGTAAATGATTATGGGATGAGTATAACTGCAATGGACCCTGCGAATGTGGCCATGATAGGATATAAGCTTCCAAGAACAGCTTTCTCACAATTTGAAGCAGGGGAAGAAACACTTGGAGTAAATCTAGACAATTTGAAAAGAATATTAAAAAGAGCAGGAACAAAAAGCTCATTAATTTTAGAAAAACAAGAAAACAATTTGAACATAGAAATCCAGGACAGAATAAAAAGAAACTTCAGCCTAGCATTAATTGAAATCGACTCAGAAGAAAAAGAAATACCAGATTTAGAATTCAAAGCCCACATAGAAATAAACTCAGTTGATTTAATTTCTTCAATAGAAGATTGCTCAGTTGTCGACGACGCTTGCTCATTTATTGTTGAAGAAGACAAATTCATAATTCAGGCCAAAAACCTAAATTCAGCAAGATCCGAATTCTCTAGCGACGAAGCACAAATAAAAGGAGAAAATTCCAAAGTTAGATACAGTTTAGAATATCTTCAAAAATTCGTAAAAGCATCAAAACTTTGTGACAAAACATATCTTCAATTTGGCTCAGACCATCCATTAAAAATGGACATTCAAGTTGGTGCAATGAGTTTAACTTTTATTCTAGCTCCGAGAGTTGAGACAAACGACTAAAATGTTTCCACAAAGCATATATTTTTTATATACTCCTCCAAATCACGGCTGAGGTGTTTTTGGACAAGGAATATGTCCAGATCCAACATGCTTTCCCAAACACTTTTATAGACATTATAAAATTCCAAGAGAAAGATATGATGAAATTTTTCAAAAACTTATGAAAGTGCAAGACAAACTTGTTGAAGAGAAAATATTTCCTACCAAAAAAAATGAAGATAAAATTTTTCCGAAATTAGAAGATTTGTTAAGAAATTAAATCAACGTCCCAACCACAATTATTATTTATTTCATAATTCAATCCAATTCATAATTAGCTAATTTTTTCTTCCATCCTTTATGAATTTCTTTTATACCATATTTTTTCTTTTCTTGTCTAAATATTTTCCTCGCTTTACTACAAATTGGATTCTCTCTAGGCAAATCTTTACAATACCTATATTCTGATTCAACTCCATCCATCAATTTTCTATTCGGTTTAGATATCTGAACAATATCAATAACTCCATTATTTTTATCATCATAAACATTAAATTTTGTCTGTCCAGGCAAAGTCCAAGCCCTGTGAAGAACAAGAGATCTAGGTGAAGAAGAATCTTTGTGCAAATAATATGAAAAATTTTTAAATTTCCATCCATCTTTATAAAATTCTGCAGAAGAAGGCTTATCTAAACATCCTGAAAAAAGTGGCAAAGCCATAGATAATAAAATAGGTAATAAAAGTGACTTTCTCATAATCAATTTAAAAAAATCTTGTTTAAAAGAATTATTGTGATATAGTTTTCTATATCAACGCCCCAACCCGCTCCCTAAAAATCTCAAAATCCTCTTCCCGAACCTGCGCACCAACAGCATTGTCATGTCCTCCTCCTGTAGCCTCCAAGCCTTCCAAGGCCTTCAAAATAATTTTCTTAACATTCTTCCCTCTTGCAGAAATATTAATCTTCGCTCCCTTAACATAAGCAACAACAGTCATCTTTTTAGGAAACATATAATATAATTCATTTGACAACTCCCCACTAATACTCAAATCTCCAGAATATTTAAAAAACAAAAACTTATCTTTACGATTCTCCAACGCCCTCTCTAATAATAATTGATATTTTTTATTAATAAAATTATATCTCTCATGCAAACGCCTATTCTTTGAACTTTCCTCTAAAACCTCATACGGAGATTTAACCTTAATTAAAAAATTAAACATATTAACAACATTTGTCATCGTATCTTTCAACCCTGCACTAAGCATTTTTCCAACATCCCCAATCCTGGAATTATAAACAACTTCAAAAGCAATTTTAGTATCAACCCCCAAGTCAGGATATTTTTTCAAAAACTCTTTATAAAAATCCGGCAAATAATTATCTGCGCAACAACCAACAACAGCCAACCAAAGATCCTCTTTCTTATTTGTAACTTGATAACACAACGCAGTCACAGGCTCACTAGATTTAACCTTATTAAAAACAGGATTATAATAATTCACAAACTCTGGAATATCCAACTCAGAACCATTTAAATCATGATGGTCAATCCAAACAACAGGCAAATTCACTTGCTCAATTTCTTTCCAAAATTCTTCTGAAACAACAGGCTTATCTAAAATAAAAACATAATCTGCATTCAACTCTTGCACTTTGCGAAAATAATTTGCATCTAACGCAGGATACGATTTAATCGCAACACCTTTCCCCCTACCAATAAACCTTTGTAATAAAAGAAAACTGCACAAACCATCCTGATCATTATCAAAAAAGAAAACAGGCCTCTGCGCTTTTTCAAGATGCTCACGAATTTCTTTAACTTGCTTAAGAGTTAACATGGGAAATGCAAAAGATTCTCCTTATTTAAAGTTTCTTCCCAACCATAATCTTCTCCCTCAAATTAACAATTTCCTCTTTAAAAAAATCAACAGTTTCTTCTTTTTCAAAAATTTCCGAAAGCTCTTCTCTATTTGCAGAAAGAATATTTTCTAAAATTCTAAATCTCAAGACAAGGGTCTTAGTTTGAAACGCAGAAAGATTTGTTTTATCTAAAAGCCTAAAACCCTTAGGAGAAATAGGTTTATCATGAAGTTCTTCAAAAATCATTCGAGAAACATTCGAAGTTTCTAATAAAAAATCAAAATCCATCTTATCTAAAATTCTCAAAATTTGTGCAGAATTAGATTCAAAATAATCCTGGAATAAAATAGATTTTTCCTTCCCAAAGGAGCTAGCCAACTCTTTCAATCTCATATTAACCATAAGCCCCTCTCTTCCCAGCTCAATCAGATATCTCTTAACCTTATCAGAAATTCTTTTAAAAATTTCAATCTTCTGAACAATTCTACAAACATCATTAATAGTAACTAAATTATTAATTTCAAGCACATTAAAATTAGTCAATAAATCATCAAAATCTTCTTTTTGTTTTTCTAAAATTTGCAAAGTTTCAGCAGCCCTTCTTAAAATCTCAGAAATCCGAGCAAGCTCATATCGGAGATCCCCATAATAAAGAGTGATCTTATTTTTCCTTTCAGAAACAGCAATGGTAATCGCCCCTGCATTTTTAGCAGTTCTCTCAGCCGCCTTATGCCGTGTCCCAGTTTCTTTAGTAGTTATCCCCATATCTGGAAACAAAAGAGTATTTGCATACAAAATCTTTTTACCATCTCCAGAAAGAATAATCGCCCCATCCATCTTTGCCAACTCCACCAACTTCTGCGAACTAAACTTAGCATTAATTCTAAAACTCTTTTCAATAATTTCCTCAGTAAACTCATTTTCAAAAACAAGAAGCGCACCCATTCGCGCATTAAGAAGATCATCTAACGCAGACCTCAACGACGTTCCCGGCGCAAACATTCTCAAAACATCTTCAAAGCTTTTCTCTTTCATCGGTTTTTTTTCTTCCATAGCTAAAAATAGATTCAGAATTATTTAAATATTTATGTATTGAATTAGTTATTCAACAATTTCAACACCAATTTTCTCCAAATCACAAAAATCACTTCCAAAATTATAAGCCCCTGCATTAAGAAAAACCAACTCATCTCCAACCTTAGGATTTTCTAAATAAACTTTATATCTAAACAAATCTAATGAACAAGGAGTCACACCTTTAATCACATAAGAAGAACCTTTCTTTAATTCATTTTCAACAAGCAATTTCACAGGAACAATCAAAGCATCCATATCAGAATTATAAACCGACGCATTAACAATAATATTATTCTCATAAATTCCAATTATTTTTGTAATCAACTTTCCAGCGGGCGCAGCAATAAATCTCCCTGGCTCAATCATCAAATCAATTTCCTTCTCTCTAAGAAAATTCCTCAACTCTCTAATCTTCTCATAAATCGACTCAAACACATTAACATTTGTATTTGCATATTCTGAAGGCAATCCCCCCCCAATATTCAAAACATCAATCAACTTCAAATTATCAACGTCAATCATATCTTCAAATTCATACTTCAAATTCCACTCCGCCATATTCTGCGTCTTCCGATGAAAATGAACTCCCAACTTTCCAATCTTAGAATTCCCTCGCAATTCCTTCAATTTCTTATTAACGAAATCCGAATTCATTCCAAAAACAAAATACTTTTCTGTTCTAATAGTATTTTCCTTCAATTTCATCCTCAATAAAACATTCGCCCTAAAATCATTCTTCTCTAAAAAATTTTCCAAAATCTGCAAATCATTTTTATTATCAACAACAAACCAATTTATTCCTCTAACAATTAAATCCCTAATCTTAACTTCATCCCACGCCTGCGCAAAAAACAAAACCCTAGAAACATCCAGAACATTCTTCAACTCATTTTCAATATGAATACTAAATCTACAATCTGTTTTTTCTTCAAGAATTCCTGTAACAACAGGATTTGTTTTAGAACTATAACTCACAACATCACACAAACTTTTAACTTTTTCATATTGTTCTAAAACTTTTGATTTTGAAATTTGAAATTTAGGTTTCATTTTCTAAGAATTATTAATTTGCCTTCGCTTTCCAACTTCAACAAATGATCTAATGCATTATTTATTTTAAATTCTTTGAAAACATCTACTTTTTTTTCAGAAACAAAATCATCACTCCAAGAAGTCTGTCCTTCAAAAAAATCCATTCCAGAAAGTTTGTAAATTGAACCCCCTCCTGAAGCATATCTTTCATCTAATGCCCCCCTATATTTTTCTTTAACCTGGGGCATCCCTTTCTGAGTCCTACTAATTTGACAAGTCATATCTCCCCCATACCTTCTAACAAAAAGAGCAGCCATCACAGGATCTTTTGCAGCATAAACCCATTCTCTTCCATGAGTTGAAATTCTTGATTCAATTAAAATTAAATCTTGCCTAGGAGATCCATGATAAACATATTTATTTTTCTCTCTAAAAAAATCCCAAAAAGACATCATAACAAACTCTCCTTCTTCAACTCCTCCAAAGCACTAATCATCGCCAAGGGGAACATAATTGTAACATCACCAAGAACAGTCGCAACATCTGAATCATCTTTAACTTTTCCCCACGACTTCGCCTCGTCAGTAGTCGCCCCAGACATTGAACCAGAAGTTTTATGCGCAGTCGTCATATACAAAGCATACTCTGCCCCTCCATTAAGCAACGTCGCCAAAATCGCATGATGCTTTGAAATAGAACCACCCAAAGAAATCACCGCCTTTTTCTCATCATAATTTGTACTCAATAAAATATTCCCAAAATCTTTCACAACATCAACAACAAAATCCCTATGCTTTTGCTGAAATAAATAAAGATGAAAACCAAAAGCCCCATCAGTAATCGCCGGACAAAAAATCGGAACATTATTTTTAGCTGCTTGATATAAAATAGAGTTGCCCCTAGTAGAAACTTCTTCAGAAGTTTCTCGGGGGCTCGAAGAGCTACTAGCACCTCCTTGGTGTACACCCTTGGGTGCGAATCCCTCCCCAATCTTCAAACCAATCTCCCTCAACAATTCAGAAACAGCCCAATTCTTTTTCTTCAAATACAATTCCTCCAACACAGGATTAATCCAATCTTCAAATTTCATATAACTTTCATTATTAATTAACAAATTTCCAACACGATTAATTCCCTTCTCATGCAATTCAACATCATCACTCTCAAACTTTCCAA
>CAYZVU010000030.1:0-6759 GCA_964482075.1 Candidatus Woesearchaeota archaeon
AACTACAAGTATCACAATCAAAGGGGGTTATTTCATTTCCAATAAAAATATCAAAGTTAAAATAATAATCTGAATGTGTTGGGATTGTTAAGGGAATATTATTATACCAGCAAATATTATTTTCTCCTGATGTTAGAATTCTTTGCCAGGCTTCCCCATTCCTATGGAATTCTTCTGATGACCAACCAGTTGTTGGATTATGCATAATTAAATTATTTTAGAATAAATTTTATCTTCTATCATTTCTAGGCCTTGAAGAACTTCGTGGTCTAGAAGAGTTTCTATTATCTGAACGATTTTTGTTAAAAGAACTTGGTCTAGAAGAATTTTGTGGTCTTGAGGAACTTGGTCTTGAAGAATTTCTATTTGGAGAAGAACTTCTATTCCCGAAAGATTTTCCTCTTGAAGGTCCTCTATCATTACGTCCTTGAGAATTTCTATTCCCAGAAGATTTCCCACGAGAAGAATCTCCTGAATTCCATCCCCTAGAAGAGTCTCTGCCTCTTGAAGTGTTTCTAGGTCTACTATTGCTTCCTCCTCTTGATGAAGGCTCTCTTGATTGTGAACGATTATTTCCAAAACTTCTTCCACGAGAAGAGTCTCTGCCTCTTGAATTATCTCTATTGCCTTGGCTAAATCCTCTGCCATTGTCTCGCCCAAAGCTATTCCTTTCTTCTTTAATGATATTTACTCTATCGAGTTTTGGTGGACGAACTTCTACGATTTTTAGTTTTTCATCTTTTTGGATGTTGCTGAAGTTTTCATAGTCTCTGCTTCCTAAAATATTGATTGCGATTCCGTCTTTTCCTGCTCGTGCTGTTCGTCCGATTCGGTGAATGTAGTCTGAGCTTGATGTTGGAAGGTCGTAGTTGTATACATGACTTACGTCTTTGATGTCTAGTCCTCTTGCTGCTACGTCTGTGCAAACTAAGATGTCTACTCCTTTGCCTGAATTAAATTCTTTTAGAACTCGGTTTCTTTTGTTTTGTTCCATCCCACCGTGTATTGCGCCTGCGCTCATTTTTTGATTGTTTAGATTATTTACTATAAAATCTACATTACGTCTTGTCGCACAAAATACCATTACTAGGTTTCCTTTCCCTTGTCTTAATAAGTGGACTAGTAAGGAGAATTTTAAACCGTCTGGGACGTCGTAGAAAACTTGTTTTAGTTTTGAAGGGTCGATGTGGGATTTGACTGTTATTTCTGCTGGGTTTTTTGTGTATTTTTTTGCAAGGTGGTCCATATCTCCAGAGATTGTTGCTGAGAAAAGCATTGTTTGTCTTTGTTTCGGGCATTGGCTTAGAATTTTTTCAACGTCGAAATGGAAACCCATATCAAACATTCTGTCTACTTCATCTAATACTAGAAATTTAACTTCGCCTAATTTTAATGTTTGTCTTTGTAAATGGTCTAGAATTCTTCCTGGTGTTCCGACGACGATGTCTGTTTTTGGAATTTTTCTCATTTGAGTTTCTATATTTACTCCGCCGTAAATTGGGAGGACGCTTAGTTTTTTATGTTGAGCAAAGATTCTAATTGAGTCTGCTACTTGTTCTGCTAGTTCTCTTGTTGGAGTTAGAATTAATGCTTGGACGTTTTTGTTTTTTTCAATCTTTTCTACCATGCTTGATGCGAAAGCTAAAGTTTTTCCTGAACCTGTTGCTGAGCCTCCGATTACATCTTTACCTTCTAGAACCAGAGGAATTGTTTTCTTCTGGATTTCTGAGGGTTCTGTGAAACCTAATTTTTCAATTGTTTGTAAAAAGGATTGAGATAATCCTAGTTCTTTGAACTTTTCCATTTTCTTCATTAATATTTTGCAAGAATAAATATTCTTGAGTTAGTAAGCCTGTTGAGCTTAACTCAAGACTTTAACCATATATAATAGTAAGAGAAGAAAATTTGGGTTTATAAGGTTTGGGATTAGCCCCCCATGTGGGTAAGACCAAAAAGAATAGAGAACAAAATGAAAGCTAAAAGTAATACACAGATTCCTAAAATTATGAAGGAAATTTTAGCCCTTAAATTTGGACCTTGTTTTACATAAGATATTATTGTTAAGATTATTGCTAAAATAAAAGTAAAAAACATTATTTGTATTATGTAAAAATTACGGACAAATTCTGTTGAAATAAACTTTGGAATAATAAATAGGGATATTAATAATAAAATTGCAAGTATTGTTACAATTAATGAAAATAATCCATAATCTATTTTTGCTCCCTCTTTCATAAAATAATTAGACTTGGGAGATATTTAAGATTTTGGTAAGACATTGTTGCTTGAGAAAATAAGTGATTTCTTAGAATGTGAGAATTTGAATATTAAGTTTTCTTCTGAAGATGAACATAAATTAATAGTTTCTGGGGAACTTCCATTTGATCAGGCAAAGTATATTGATGAAAAAGTTAAAGAATTTTATAGAGCTTCTTCTTAATCAAACCAACCCAACTTCTCTCCCCTCGGCAATTGCTTAATTTCCCATTCACATTTACAAGCGTGGGATTTGTCTTTGCATGGTTCGGCAAAAAGCAATTTCTTAAAACCTTTTTGATAAACATATTTACTTCCTTTGCCTTGGGCGTGTGCATCCATTCTTTTGTCGATGTCGTTGGTTACTCCAGTGTAATATGAACCGTCCTGGCATTCGAGGATGTAAACGTACCATTGTTTAATCATATAAATTGTTAGGGAATGTTGTTTATAGATTTTGAGAATTAGATTTATATTAAGGTGGGATCTGTTACTATTTTTTCTATTTCACTTTCTGGAAGAAGCTCTAATCCAAATGTTTCAACGCTCCATCCATCAGGTGCAGCTTTGTTAGAAAGAACATCTTTTGCTTCAACTTTTTTCCTTGTTTGAGCATCAAATAATTGCTCTTCAGTCCCTATGACATATAATTTTTCGTTTCCTGATGGCCCACCGTAATTGTAGGCTCTAATAACTCTCCCAACTTTTGAAAGTCTTTTATCTGTGAGAACTTCATTGAATTTTTCATGGCCTCTATAAAATGGCATTTCACTATCCATTTTATTTTAATTTAATTAGGGGTTTTAAGGATTGTTGTGATGTTTTCGACTTCAAACAGGCTTGCACTCTTCGCTGAATTTATAAATAACTTTTTCATGGTTGATTTATAGAAAATGAAAGACGACAAATTTATTATGATTAATCTTGACGATAAAAGGTCAAAAAAGATAGCCGAGGTTTTAGGAAATAAAACCTGTAAAAAAATCATCGATCATCTTTCTGAAATAAAAGATGCGTCTGAAAAAGATATGGCAGATGCTTTGAATGTGCCAATTAATACTGTAGAATATAATCTTAAAAAATTACTTGATGTTGGCTTGGTTGAAAAAACAAAGAACTTTTTTTGGAGTTCTCGAGGTAAAAGAATCCCAATGTATAAGATTGCAAAAAAACATATTGTAATTTCTCCTAAATCAAAACCTTCTTTGAATTCTCTGAAAATTATTCTTCCTGTAATTTTTGCAGCTATCGCTGTGTTTGCATTAATTGCTTTAGTTGTCTTTGGAAATAATGGTAATGGATATGTCCCCGGGGAAGATTCTTCTTTAGAATTAAAACAATTTAATTCTCTTTCAGAACTTAAAGATTTTTTAAAAGAAAACCAAATCGAAAATAGAAACCATGTAATAATGGAAATGGGAGGCGTGTTTAAAGGAGCAACTACTTCATCTGTCCAACCAGATACTGCGTCAGATTATTCTGAAACAAATATTCAAGTTGAAGGAGTAGATGAGGCAGATGTTGTAAAAAATGATGGGAAATATATTTATGTTGTTTCAAAAAATAAAGTTGTAATATTAAATGCCTATCCTGCAGAAGATATGGAAATTTTAAGTGAAATAGAATTTGAAAATAATGTTGAGCAGATTTTTATAAACGAGGATAAGTTGGTTGTCTTAGGTTCAGAGTATTCTTCGTTTGATGGAGGAACTTCAAGATGTATGGCTTCAAGATGTATGCCTCCCTCTCAAGAATCTAAATCAGTTGTGTATATTTACGATGTTGAAGATAGAGAATATCCAGAATTAGAAGAAAAGATTTTAGTTTCAGGAAGGAAAATTGGTTCGAGAATGATTGGAGATTATGTTTATTTAATTACAAATGAAAATGTTCAAAAAGATGGTATATTACCTATGGTTGAATCTAATAGTGGGATTAAGGTAATAGATGCAGAAGAAATTTATTATAGAGATGTTGAGGATATAAGATTTCAATATACAATTATTTCAGCAATTAATATAGAAAATGGAAGGACTTCTGTAGAAACAATGTTGACAGGTTCTTCTCAAACTATTTATGTTTCTCAAAATAACATTTATACAACGCAAACAACTTATCCGAAGGGGAGAACTTTTGAAGAGGATATAAAATTAGAAAGAACAATAATCCAGAAAATTTCAATTGATGAAGATAATATTAAATTTGTTGCAGAGGGTGAAGTGCCGGGCCATATATTAAATCAATTTTCAATGGATGAATATGAAAATAATTTTAGAATTGCCACAACTGTTGGACAGGTTTGGAATAGCGAGGAATTGTCAGAAAATAATGTTTATGTTCTTGACAAGGATTTAGAAGTTGTTGGCGAGCTTGAAGGATTGGCTCCTGGTGAGAAAATTTATTCTGTTCGTTTTATGGGGGAGAAAGGATATGTAGTTACTTTCAAAAAAGTTGACCCGTTGTTTGTTATTGATTTATCTGACCCTGAAAATCCAGAAGTTTTAGGAAAATTAAAAATTCCAGGTTATTCAGATTATCTTCATCCTTATGATGAGAATCATGTGATTGGTATTGGGAAAGATACTGTCGAGGCTGATGAGGAATTAAAAGAAGGAAGGGGTTTGGATTTTGTTTGGTATCAAGGTGTGAAGATGGCTATCTTTGATGTTAGTGATGTTGAAAATCCAATTGAATTATATAAGGTTGTAATTGGAGATAGGGGAACAAATTCTTTTGCGCTTCAGGATCATAAGGCATTTTTATTTGATAGAGAAAGAGAGCTTTTGGTTCTTCCAATTAGTTTAGCTGAGATTCAAGGAGAAAAAACAGAAGATAATGAAAGGGGAGATTATGTTTTCCAAGGAGCTTATATTTACAAAATTAATCTTGAAGATGGATTTGATTTAAGAGGAAGAATAACTCATTATGATGAAGATGAAGTTGAAGATAAGTCAGGTCATTATTGGAGAGGAAATAAAGATGTTACGCGTTCGCTTTATATGGATGATGCTCTTTACACAATTTCAGAATCAATGATTAAGGCAAATGATTTAGATGATTTAGATGAAATTAATTATGTTGAGTTTTAGATAAGTTTTAAATAATTCATCTTCTTAGATAAATTATCGGAGGTGAAAAAGATGTTTGAGAAGTTACATAAAAATGTGAAGAAAATGGATGCTTGGGATATTGCGTTGATTAAGTTGGCTGTTGTTGCTGGGGTTTTGTTTATTATAACAATATGGCCTGCTGCGATGAATTGGGTACAATCTGTGAATTCGTGGTATTTTTTAGTTGCATTTGTGATTATTGCGATAAGACCTATTTATAGATTTTATATAAAATAAAAGAAATTTTTTGTAAGGATAATTTTTTAAACTCCTTCGATATTTAATTATATGGAATCAATTAGTTATTTAGTTATTATCTCTTTATTTGTAATTTATTATTTCTTTGTGTTGGTTTTAGAGAAGAAAATTATTGATGATCCAAAAGAAATTATTGAAAAGTTTTTGGCAGTTGTTTTATCGTATGCTGGAATTTCTTTGATTTATTTTTCTGTAACAGGAAAGCCGTTTTTTGGCGAAAGTATGACTGAATATTATGTTTATATTTTTTTGATTGGTTTTGTTGCTATGCTTTGGGCGATTCCAAATTTACTTTCTGAGTTTAGGTTTTATAAGAGATTTGTTAAGAAAGGTAAGAAGTTGAATGGGAAGAGATAAAAGCCTGTAGAGGGATTCAAACCCCCGACCTACTGCTTACAAGGCAGTTGCTCTATCACTGAGCTATACAGGCACATAATATTTTTAGAATTAATGAGTTTAAAAGATTTATTCTTTTAGAGTTTCTTCAACTTTTTCTTCTTTGGATTCTTTTTTTGCAATTTCTTTTTTATCTGCCTTTGGTTGTTCTATTGATTTTCCAACCTTTAGAGTCTTAATCTCGCAAACAGAAAGAGGGTATATTTTCTTTAAGGTTAAACTTAATTCTTTTTGAAGTTTGTTTTTTAAAATGTCTTCGAAGATTGTTATTGTATCTCTTGATTTTACATATTCTATTAGTTCTTCTTGTACTTTTTTTCTAAGTGAATTTAAAACAGCTCGTGAAACTCTTCTCCGTGTAACTAAAAGAGGTTTAATTTGTAGTTGGGCGTTTGTACAATTTGTTGAAAAAGAATCTTCAACATAGTCGCTTCCTTTTCTAACAATTCTTTTTAAGAAATTTGGAAGTAATTCTATTTTTACAGGAGTTGAAGTTGCCTTATCTTCTTCGACTTTTACTTTTGTGTGAATTAGTGTATTTTTCCCTCTTAGTAATCTTGTTAAATCATACTTGATTATTCTTCCGTCAACGTCTTTTAATTCAAACCCAATTAGTTGTGTTGTTTTACTAATTATTGGAATTTCCACGTCGAAAAATCTTTTTTTACGTTTTGCTATTGCCATTTTAGTTTTGTACTTGTTTCCCCATCCTTATACCTTTTTTTTGGTATTTAGACTT
>CAYZVU010000031.1:0-6418 GCA_964482075.1 Candidatus Woesearchaeota archaeon
TAATTCCCTTCTCATGCAATTCAACATCATCACTCTCAAACTTTCCAATAGAAAATTTATCCCCAAAACTTTTCATAATATCTTCCTCAATCCCTCCAACAGTTGTAACTAAAACATCAGCCATTCCAAGCTCAACAACCTGTGCAAAAAAACCACGCAACCCAGAAGTCACCATATTAGAAGTAAAAGTCAAAAAAATCTTCGCACTATTTTTCTTCATCTTCACAATCAAATCAGCCGCCTTCGCCAATTCCACGCTCTGGAAACCAATATTCCGCATAGCCCCAACTAAATCCACAACAGACATACCTTCAGTCCACTTAAAATCTTTTACAGTAACCATTTTAGAATTCAATCTAGATAATTAATTAGGGATTGCCAAACAACCAAACTTATCTAAATTCATAATTTTCAAAAAGAAACCCCATTTTTAAAAGTAACTATTACAACAACATAATCTTTTTAAACCAAAACTCTCTTAAAAAAATACAATGAACAAATGGCTAGAACTTTTACTTGGATTAATTCTCCTTAATGGAGTCATAATTCTCGCATGGTACTCTGGAATGTGGGGCGGAGCATTTTGGAACTTCAAACACGCTGCTTGGGAATTCTTCAAAGGCGGATTAGTTTGGTTTCTAATTATGATAGGGCTTCTTTTCATCATGCTTGGAATAAGTGACTTGAGAGAATAAATTATCTTTTTAAAATTAATTGAAGGTGTTTCTTAAATTTTTCTTAGATTATTCTTTAATCATCCACTTAAGAAAATCAAACTTCCTTCTATAATTCCTGCAATAATTAATAGGGGAACAACCACATACAAGAAAACCCTAAGCCCATTCCAAAAGAAATCTCTAAAAGACTTTGATTTATTTTTCTGAAAAACAAAACTTCCAAATTTCATCCCCATTCCTAATGAAATAAAAATCGCAGGCAATTCAAAAATGCCATGAGGCAAAAGCCTAAACAAAGTCAAAAACCCATCTGCTTCAACAGCTATAGCACCAACAAACCCAAGAAGATATCCATTTGCAACAGCAGCAATCACCGGGAAAATTCCCAAAGCAAAACCAAAAAGAAAACCAATAAAACTACTCTGCAAATTATTAAAGAAAATAAAACCAACCAATTCCGCCTGGGACATCCCTTCTGTTTGAGCAATTAATTCTTGAATAAAACTCATAATCTGTTCAGTAATCTCAGCCGAAGCAGGAACAAAAAAACCAATCAATGCAAACAAAACAAAAATTCCAATAATAGAATAAATTTGAATTTTACATTCTTTAAGATAATCCCAACAAAGTTCGTATTGCTTTTTCAAATTAAATTTCATCCAAACATCCCCCCCAATCTCGCAATCTTCCTCGGAAATTTTCTCCTTAAATAAAATCCAAAAATCAAACCAACAATCAATCCTCCAAGATGAGCACTATTCCCAATAGGAAGATCAACAAAAAATCCAATAATTGTTAATGGAACAATTGCAACAATAGGCAACAACCACATAGGCAATTCAATAGGAACTGCAAATTTCCTAAAATTAGTATTAGGAGAAAAAATAGCAAAAATCATTAACAAAATTAAAACATTCACAACCGTGCTCACAACTGTAATTACACTTGCAGGTAAAAATGCAACCCCCATAACTTCAACAATAATTAAAATCAAAGGGCCTGCAATTAAATAAATTCTTGAAAAAGGAACCAAAACTGCCAATACCCCCAACAAACCAAAAATTGCCCCCGAAGCCCCAACAGCTGGAATTTCCATTCCTCCAAATATAAGTGTAGATAAAATATAAAATATTCCTCCAATTAAACCAGCCACTAAATAAACCCAAAAAAATCTTTTCCTTCCGATTACCTTCTCTAAAAATCTCCCAACAAAATATAATGAAAACATATTAGCAAACAAATGAAAAAAGCTTCCATGCATAAACATCGAAGTCAAAAAAGCCCACAAACTTTTTCCAGCTAAAATAAGCGACGGCGTCAATGCAAAATTATTAATTAAAAACTCTTCTCCATAAACACCCAAAACCAAAAGCGAAGCGATATACAAAACAACATTTAAAATAATTAATTGAACTGTTAAGCTAAAACCTTCAATCCCAAAAAATCTTTTTTTCTTAGGAGATTCAAATGAATAAACAACCATATTAGTTCTTTCCTTTTTTCTTAATTACTTTTTTGCCCCTAGTAAGAGTTTTTTTTAAAACTCTTCGGGGTACACCTTTGGGTGTTTTTTTGCCCTTAGATATTACTTTTTTCTTAACAACTTTCTTTTTAACAACCTTTTTCTTTACTACCTTTTTTTTAACAACTTTCTTCTTCCCATATTTCTCCTCTTCCAATTTCTTAACCAAAGCTCTTGCCTGAGCAGCTTTTTGCCGAACAAGCTTTCTCTCAGCCTTATTTTTAGCTTCTTCTTTTATTTTCTCTTTCTCAAACTTTTCCATTAACTTTTTCAATTCAATATTAATATCTCCTAATTGTTTTTTTAACCGAGAAGTATTCCTATTAAATTCTCTAAGAAGTTTTGCATTATCCTTGATAGTAAAAATCCCTCCACACTCATTACAAGTAAAATCTTTTAACAAGGCATCCTCCTCATTAAATTCAAGATTACAAGTTTTACAAATATAAAATTGTTTTGTCTCTCTATTCTTAATTTGTGTTTCAAATTGAAAAATCTTTTTTTCAAGAATCTCTTTTAAAAATTCCAAAACCCTCAAGTGTTCAATTTTCCAAAAATAAGTATACCATCCTTTTTTCTTATCTTTTTTTCTAACAGAAGAAACCAATCCATAATCAGAAAGTTTATACAAAATATTCCTAGTCTGATTAATTGTAATCTCCATTTTTTTCGCAATAATAAATTCATTGACATGTTTCTTCGCATCAATCAATTCCGCAATAGGCTCAGCATTCTTACCGACGACAATTACAACAACTTCTTTAACAAAATCCTTTAACATTTGATATTATATAATCAAAAAATACGTTTATATACTTTACTAAAACTCGAACAAAAAAGATAAAAGTTTTTAAACCCATATTCTATATTATATATATTAAAAGAGGTATAATAAATGGGTTTATTTAATAAAAAATCAAATAATAAAGCAGAACTTTCAAGATTACCAGAGCTGCCAAGGCTCCCAGAAATGCCCAGATCAAACGAACAAAAAGAAGATTTTTCTCTAGATCAATTACCAAAACTCCCTAGCTTACCTCCAAGTTCTATAAATGAAAAATTTTCCCAAGACACAATAAAGGATGCCATAAAAGGAAGTTCATTTGATGATTTTGAAGATGATGAAGATGAAATAGAAGAGATAGGTGTACCACGTCCAAGACACGCACAACAAATCCCAAGAGAAATAAATCATTATTCAACCAGAACAAAAAAGGCAGAACCAGTATTTATCAGATTAGATAAATTTGAAGAAAGCATGCAAATTATTGAAAAGGCAAAAAAAGAATTGGAAGAACTTCAAGAAATGTTACATGACACAAAAAAGATAAAAGAAGAAGAAGAAAAAGAATTGGAATATTGGGAAAATTCTATCCAAAA
This sequence comes from Candidatus Woesearchaeota archaeon, assembly GCA_964482075.1. Classification (GTDB taxonomy): domain Archaea; phylum Nanobdellota; class Nanobdellia; order Pacearchaeales; family GW2011-AR1; genus CAYZVU01. The sequence continues at coordinate 3,580 of CAYZVU010000031.1, forward strand.
TATTAAAAAAGAAATAGAAAAAATAGAAACCCAAATTTTTTCTAAAATAGAATAAAATGGACAACCAAAGTTTAATCCACATAAAACTGGATTTTGAAGAGGCCGTTGAAGGGAAAAAAGATATTCTTGAAGCAGAAGCTGATTTATTGAGATTACTTCAAACAATGAAAAGATACAAAATCCTTAGACAAAAAGAACTAACTCTCAAGGCAAAATTACACACAAAAATAAGAACAATAACCACAAGAATCAAAAAACTTAAAACACTTTTGCCTAAAATCAAAATTCAAGAAATAACCCCCAAAGAAGAAAAACCAAATTCAAGACATCTAAGAACGAAATTAAAAACAACGCAAAATAGCACCCAACTTGACAGAGAACTTGCAGACATTCAAAATAAGTTAAAAGAATTGGGAAGATAAAAAATAATATAAACCCCATCACTCTTTCTTCCATATGATAACCCGTAAACAATTAATCAAAAAATATATTGAATTTTTTAAATCTAAAAATCATAAAGAAATACAAAACGCAAGTTTAATTCCAGAAAACGATCCAACAACCTTATTCATTGGTTCAGGCATGGAAACAATTCTTCCTTTTTTACAAGGACAAAAACATCCCTTGGGGAAAAGAATAACAAACATTCAAAGATGTATCAGAACAGGAGACATAGAAGAAGTAGGCAATTCAACACATCATACTTTCTTTGAAATGATTGGGAACTGGTCTTTTGGAGATTATTGGAAAGAAGATGCAATCAAGTGGTCTTTTGAATTTGCAACAAAAATTCTTAAATTACCAAAAGAAAAATTAGCCGTAACAGTCTTTGGAGGAGACAAAGATTTTCCAAATATTCCTAAAGATGATGAAGCTGCAAAAATATGGGAATCACTTGGAATCCCAAAAGAAAGAATTGCTTATCTTCCAGGAGGAGTCAAAGATGGAGAAGATAATTGGTGGGGCCCAGTAGGGCAAACAGGACCTTGCGGGCCTTGCACTGAAATGTTTTTCTGGAGAAGCAACTCAAAACCTGTACCAGAAAAATTTAATCCAGAAGATAAAACTTGGGTAGAAATTTGGAACGATGTTTTAATGCAATATAATAGAAACAAAGAAGGAAATAATAATAAAGCAACACAAAAAAATATAGATAATGGAAGAGGATTGGAAAGGGTTCTTTCTGTAATTAATAATGTTGATGACAATTATTTAACAGAAATTTGGCAACCAATAATTCAAGAAATAGAAAAACTTTCTAAAAAATCCTATAAGGGTAATGAAAAAGCTATGAGAATTATTGCAGACCATATTAAAGCTGCAACAATGATTATTGCGGATGGGATAACCCCCGGCCCAACAGAACAAGGATATATTGTAAGGAGACTAATTAGAAGAGCAATTAGATATTCAAAAAAATTAGGAATACCGGAAGACCAAGATATAACAACACCTCTAGTTAAAAAAATTCTTAAAATTTATGATGACTATGGTATTTTAAAAGAAAACAAGCAAAAAATAATTAATGAACTAAATAAAGAAGAAGATAAATTTGAAATGACCTTAGATAAAGGATTAAAACAATTAAAAAAAATGATTCATAATAAATCAATCTCCGGGGAAGATGCTTTCTTACTTTACCAATCTTATGGATTTCCAATTGAAATAACAAAAGAAATTGCAAAAGAAAATGGTTCTTCAGTAGATGAGAAAGGGTTTCAAAAAGAATTCACAAAACACCAAAAACTTTCCAGAACAGCATCAGCGGGGCAATTCAAATCAGGGCTTGCAGACAATTCAGAACAAACAACAAAACTACACAGCGCAGCACATCTTTTACTTCAAGCACTTAAAATTACATTAAAAGATAATTCAATTGAACAGCGAGGTTCAAACATCAATCCAGAAAGATTGAGACTAGATTTTTCATTCCCACGAAAATTAACTCCAGAAGAAATAAAAAAAGTTGAAGATTTAGTAAACTCACAAATACAAAATTCTTGTGAAGTTTTAAGAGAAGAAATGACACCTCAACAGGCGAAGGCAAAAGGAGCCTGCGGAATCTTTAACAAAAAATATAAAGACAAAGTTTCAGTCTACAGCATCGGAAAATTTAGCAAAGAAATCTGCACAGGGCCACATGTTAAGAACACATGCGAAATTGGAAAATTCAAAATTAAAAAAGAGCAATCGTCCTCATCAGGTGTGAGAAGAATTAAGGCTATAATAAATTAAATTGGAGGAAAAACAAAAAATGACAAACGAAAATTCAAACTGCATATTTCCAAAATGTCCAGAATGTAACGAAGGATACTTACTTCCTTTTTCATATCAAGAAGATGTTTTTGAAAAATGGAAATGTTCTAAATGCGGACACACAATTATGAAACGAGATTAACTATTCCTCTTTCCAACCATCATTAACTCTTTTTAGAATCTTAGTTAAGGCAACAGAAAAATCACTTTTCCAAAATTCAACACAATCATCAATAAAATCTCTTTCCATATCTTTATTCTTAGTAACGCCAATCAAAGAATGCCTAGAAGAAATTTCCATTGTTCTTTTAATTAATCTCCAAAGCTCTTTCTTATCCTCTTCATTATTAAATAATTTACACTCTGTTTGACCTGCAAAATAACCAGGATTCGGCATAATCAAACCATTCAAATATCCATGCCAACTATTAAAAGTATCAACAATTCTCGAACACAATTGCCTAGAAAAAGTTTCACTTACAAACCCCGAACTCAATACAGCATCTTTAATAAAAAACACAGAATCAATTTCTTCCAAACTCGCTTTAAATCCAAGATTACTCTTGCATTCATTAAAACTTTT
>CAYZVU010000032.1:0-4971 GCA_964482075.1 Candidatus Woesearchaeota archaeon
TTTACCTAATTATTGTTGTGCTGATGAGTGCCAGGGAACTTCTTTTTTAGAATGTTTTGAAGGGGATTTAACAAATAAGGGACAGATTAATGGGAAATGTGGATATGTTACGCCTCATGATCCTCCTGAAGACCCTCCAGTAAATCCTCAATCTTGTTTCCCAGGATATACTTTAATTACAATGAAAGATGGCTCTCAAGAGCAGATTAAAGAGGTAGAGGTTAATGATGAAGTATTATCTTATGATGTGGAAAATAATGATTTTGTTTTTGCAGAAGTTTTAGAATTAGAATCTCCTATTAGAGAAGGAATTTATTTAATTAATAATTTAATTAATGTTACAGATGAACACCCATTTTATATAAAGAAAGATAATAAAATTGGTTGGGGAGCAATTAATGCATTGCATGCAAAACAAGATTCTGAAATTAAAGAAGATATTTTAGATTTAGAGATAGGAGATTTTCTTTTTAATGGAAATTGGGTAGAAGTTGAATCTATTGAGTATTTCCCAGGGTTAATTCAAACTTATAATTTAAAAACAGTTAATAATTATAATAATTTCTTTGCAAATAATTTTTTAGTTCATAATAAGGGAGATTTTTGTACTCCTGTTTGGGGATGTACTGATTGGTCAAATCTTGCAGGAAATTGTGGGACAAGAGTTTGTACTATGAAGACTAGATGTAATTTAAATAAGCCCTCTGAATCTGAAGAATGTCCCGGAGTTGAGCCTTTTTGTGGTGATGGAGTTTGTGATTCTGTGGAAAGTTGTTTAAGTTGTGAAAAAGATTGTGGGGGTTGTGCTCTTGTTAAGTGTGATGTAAGATGGTTATGGTGGCTATTATTAATTCTTTTAGTTGTTTATTTTTCTTCAATTTTAAGTTATTATTTGTATAAAAGATATGAAAAGAAAAAAGAACTTGAAGGGGAAGGTTTAGATAAAAAAGAAATAGGATTAGTTAAAAAACCGACTGCAGAGAATTATTCTAAGAATTTAGATCATCTTTCGAATAAATTATTTATTCCACCGGTTTCTTCTCCAAGGAAGATTTTGCCTAAAAATGTTGTTAAAAAAAATCTTTTAATGAATAATATCCCAATAAATTTAAATAAAAAAATAGATATCTTGTTGAGAAAAGGGAATAGTTCTCTTATGAAGAAAGATGTTTTAACAGCGAGGGCAATTTATAAAGAAATTAGACAGAATTATAATTCTTCTTCTGACCCTGGGGATATTTATAAAAATAAAATAAAAGAATTTTATAATCAAATAACTTCTTTTAGAAGCTCATAAATCTTTAAATAGTATTTTAAATTATATTTTTTATGATTGAAAATTTTAAGAAAAAAGTTTTGTCTAATGGGATGACTGTTGTTTTTGAAAAAAGAGATTTGCCAATTGTGAGTGTGATTTTTGCAGTTAAGCAAGGAGGGGTGAATGAATCTCTTGAGGAAAAAGGAATTTCTCATTATATTGAGCATATGTTATATAAGGGGACACCGACGAGGAGTTCTCAACAAATTGCTGAAGAGATTGAAAGAAGGGGTGGAGAATTAAATGGATTTACGAGTGAAGAGCTTACTGGATATTTTTGCAAGATGCCATCTAAACATTTAAATGTTGCTTTAGAAGTTTTAGGAGATATGATAAAAAATCCTCTTTTTGATGAAAAAGAATTAGAAAAAGAAAGAAAAGTTATTTTTGAAGAAATTAAAATGTGTCATGATAATCCACTTAAGCATGTTTTTGATGAAATCCAGAAGGCACTTTATGATGGGGTTATGGACATAAATCTTGCTGGGACAATTGAGACGATGAATTCTATTAATAGAAAAAAAATAGTTGAAAAATTTAAAGAAGCTTATGTCCCGGAAAATATGATTTTGTGTGTTGTTGGGGACGCTGATTTTGATGGGCTTTGTGATTTTGTTGAAAAGAATTTTGAAATGAAAAAAGGAAAAATTTTCAAACAAAAATTTAATTTAACAAATGAAACTAATATTGAAGAAAGAAAAGGAATTGATCAGGCGAATTTAGTTTTTGCACATCATATCCCTCTTTCGAAAGATGAAAAATCTCATTCTGCACAAGTTCTTAGTTGTTTGATGGCTGAAGGAATGTCTTCTAGATTATTTGCAGAAATAAGAGAAAAAAGAAATTTAGCATATGCTGTTAAAGGGGAGGCAAATATTAATAGGGATTTTTCATATAGTTTAATTTATGTTGGAACCACAAAAGAAAATGTGGAAAAGGTTAAGGGGTTAATTTTGGAAGAGTTTAGAAAAGTTGCAGAATCTTTGGGAGAAAAAGAATTAAGTGAAGTTAAAGAACAGATGATTGGAAATTATTATATTTCAATGGAAGATTCTCAGGATCAGATGATTAATTTACTTGCTAATGAAGTTCATGGGGAAGCTGAAGATTTCTATAAATTTGAAGAAAATATTAGAAATGTTAAATTAGAAGATGTTAAGAAATTAGCGTCGGAAGTTAAGGAAGGAAATTATAGTTTTTTTGCATTGGTTCCAGAAGAATAATATTTATAAAGATGTTTTATTTAATTGTTTTATGAAAAGGGGATTAGTTATTGGAGTTTGTTTGAGTTTGGTTTTAATTTTATCCTTATCAATGGTTTCTGCAAATTGGGCAGGAGATTTTGTTGGGAGTGTATGGGATAATACTTTTGGAAAACTTTTTGCAGATAAAGAAGTGCAGATGAGTCCTGGGGATTGTTATGATTTTAAATTGTATGAGGGTGAACCCCCCACAATTCATTTAACTGAGGATGATTTTCCTTCAATGTTATCTGATTTTGAATATGTTGATGATGTTGGAGCTTCTCAGGAAATTTTAGATATGAGTAAAGAAATTGGTCCAAGATCTGTGGTTCCTTTTGGGGGAGTTTTTGATAATTCTATTGGGAGTGTTATTTTTGAAGATCATGTTTTTAGTGTAATGACAAATCGTGTTGGAGGAAACTTGATTAATATTGGAAGAGAAAATCCCACGAATGAAGTTCAAGGGACTTCATTGAAGATGTTTAATAAGGATCTTATTTTTGAAAATGTTGAATTAGAAGGTTCTTGTGGGAGTTATGAGGCTGATCTTACTTTTTTAGATAATGGTGGTGTGGAATATTTTTTTCCAGGGAATGAGGAGAGTTTTGTTAGTATTGGTGGGGAAGAATATTTTGCCCAGTCTGTGGGAGATTTTTTTGTAAAACCTTTTGTAGAAATTGTAAGTGTTAATTCTGAAGCATGTCCGGTTTATCTAAATGAAATTGCTTATACTATTTATGCAGATGTTCCTACTGATTCTTTTTTAATAATAGGGCCTGGAACGGCTATTGTAGATCCGGTATCTCAATCAATGAGGTTGATTTTTAGGGGAATAGAAACTGATGAAAATGGAGATGTATATGCAAATATGGGTTATTGTGATGCTGCTCCTGTGTGTGGAGATGGTTTTGCTGATTTTGAAGAGCTTTGCGATGGTAATGACTTAAGGGAAGAGAGTTGTCAAAATTTGGGTTATGATTCTGGAAATCTTTTATGCACTAATGATTGTCAATTTGATTTAAGTGTTTGTGTTGAATCTTCTATTTGTGGTGATGGAATTTTAGATGAGGGTGAAAAATGTGATGATGGAAATGTTTTTGATGGGGATGGATGTGTTGAATGTAGGGCTGAACCTGGTTGGGTTTGTGTTAATAATAATCCTAGTATTTGTTCTTCTGAATGTATTGATTGTGGGGTATGTTTTAATGATCATGGTCCACATACTAATACAGGGTTATATTTTTATTCAGTTTATTTTGTTAATGAAAATAGGGGATGGGCTACAGGATATGATAATGAGGGGAATGAAATAATTCTTTATACTTCTAATGGAGGGGAGAGTTGGAATGAGCAATATTATACAGATGGTGGTTTCCGCGATACTATTTATTTTATTAATGAACTTAAGGGATGGACTGTTGGAAGCAATGAGGGAAGAATTCTTCATACCTTTGATGGAGGTGATAATTGGGATGAGCAAGGTCATGAGATGGATGGCATTTGGCATTCTATATATTTTGTAGATGAAAATAAAGGGTGGATTGTTGGAAGTTATGCAATTTTAAAGACAACTAATGGTGGAGTGTATTGGGAAGGAACTTCAATAGAAGGTGATTCTGATGTAGCTTTAAATTCTGTTTATTTTGTTAATGAAAATGAGGGTTGGGTTGTGGGTTCTCATGGGAGAGTTCTTCATACCTTTGATGGGGGGAATAATTGGAATAAAGAGATTTTTTTAGATATGCCTGTTTTAAATTCTGTTTTTTTTACTGAAGGAAATACTGGATGGATTGTTGGGGAAGATGGAAAAATTTGGAAAAAAGAAAATGATGGAAGTTGGGTTGGGAAGTTTGATTTAATTAATCCAGATTATAATTTAAAAGCTATTCAGTTTGTGGATGAAAATAATGGGTGGATTAATTTTTGGGGCGCTGATGATAGGAAAAAATTTCTTTATACAACAAATGGAGGGGATGATTGGAATGAAGTGATTATTTCAGAATCTTTTTTTATAAACTCTATTCATTTTATAAATTCTTTAGAAGGATGGGCTGTTGGTGGTGGTGGAAAAATTTTTCATACAACTAATGGAGGTTTGACTTGGGAAAATCCAACTGTTCAAAAAACTTGTGTGGATTTAGGAAATGACTATCTAGGAAAAACTTTATGTGGGGTTTGGGATGGTATGTGTGCGGGTGATTTGGATTGTGGAACTTGTGCTACTGATGAAACTTGTACTGCTGGTTTTTGTGAATCTAATTGTGTTATAGATTGTGTGGGTAAAGCATGTGGTGATGATGGTTGTGGTGGAAGTTGTGGAGATTGTCTTACTGATGAAACTTGTACTGCTGGTATTTGTGAATCTAATTGTGTTATAGATTGTGTGGGTAAAGCATGTGGTGATGATGG
>CAYZVU010000032.1:5071-6377 GCA_964482075.1 Candidatus Woesearchaeota archaeon
AGATTGTCTTACTGATGAAACTTGTACTGCTGGTATTTGTGAATCTAATTGTGTTCCAAAAACTTGTACTTCTTTAGGAAAAGAATGTGGTGATGATTGGAGTGATGAATGTGGTGGTATATTAAGTTGTGGAGAATGTACTCTTCCAGAAATTTGTAACTCTCAAGGTATTTGTGATCTTGATTGTGTTCCAAAAACTTGTACTTCTTTAGGAAAAGAATGTGGTGATGATTGGAGTGATGAATGTGGTGGTATATTAAGTTGTGGAGATTGCCTTACTGATGAAACTTGTAATGCTGGTTTTTGTGAAATCCCTAAAACTGGTTTTTGTGAAAATCTTTTAGATTCTAATGGACCTGGGGTTAAACCAAGAACAAGGATTTTTCACGATGACATAAATAAATATTGCGATCCTTTTACTTTAGAATATTTTCCTACATTGGGAAAAGATAATTTTTGTGAAAATAATTATGAATGTGATTCTAATCTTTGTTTAGATGGAGTTTGTAATTCTGTTCAGAGAATTTTTGATGTGCATATTACTTTATTAGAAAGAATTTATTGTGGGTCTCGGTATTTACTTTCTGGGAAACAAGCACGAGAAGAATGTATGTATGGGACTTTTTGTGAAGTAGATGGAGATTGTGAAGGAAGTGAGGTTTGTGATAGGGGATTATGTCTGGTTATAAATTAAGGATGTGTGATGAGGGTTATATTTGTGTGAAGGAATTTATGTAATTGAAAAATCTTAAATACTCTTTTTCTTGAATAATTTTATGTATGTTGTAAAAGTTCCAGGAATTAATGGTCTTGGGAAAACAAAGGGATGCGAAGGGGCAGGTAATGCAATTATAGCTGAGCTTAAAAATATTTATTCAAATGAAATTGGCAAGGAAATTTCTGTTGGAAAATTGGATTTAGAAGAAATTCATTTAGATAATTCTAATTTGGAAATTACTAGTAAATTAATTTATAAGAATGCTTTGGAAACTTTTGAGGAAAAGCCTAAGGTTATTTTTTTAGGGGGGGACCATTCTGTTAGTTTTGGGTTATCGAGGGCGTTTTTGGATTTTTGTAAAAATTCGGGGAAAGAGCCGTGTTTGATTGTTTTTGATGCTCACCCTGATTGTATGGAGCCTGTAGATGGCAATTTTCCAACACATGAAGAGTGGGTGAGAGGATTGGTTAAAAAAGGATTTCCTGCAAAAAATATTTTATTAATAGGGGTTCGAAATTCTTGGAAAGATGAATTAAAATTTTTAAAAGAAAAAGGAATTAATATTGTTTCAATGAATAATTTATTAAC
>CAYZVU010000033.1:0-5709 GCA_964482075.1 Candidatus Woesearchaeota archaeon
TACGTACTTCATACCTTAAACTTTTTAATGAATATACTAAGGCACTCATCTTAATTAGTAAATCTGAGAGAATTTGGTTTATAAATGTTTCGTCGTTAGAAAGTGGGAAATGTCGACGGGGGTTTGGTTTGGAAGTGGAGTATAATAATATTTAAATAGGGGAAATATTTTTGGGGGTTATGAAATTAGAAAATGTTGTTGGCCAAGACAATGAAAAAATACGTGAAGCAATTAAAAATTTGCCAGATAAAACAATTTATCCTACAGAAACTAGTGGCAGAGCAATCCCTCCAATAATAGGAAATCCATTTGATATTCAGTTGGAAATGGATATGGGCGTTACTGTGGGAATCCCAGAGGGAGCTACAAATGTACAATTAAAATTAAATCATATTTATCCAAATGTATTATTTACTTATGAGGGAATAATATATTTTGTAACCCATAAAAATTAAAAAAGATATCAAAAACTTTTTTTATAAATATTTTTTCTATGCCCAACCATAAGAATTTTTATTAAATTATTTTGTAGTTCAAATATAATTCTATAATAACCAATTCTTAATCTGAATTTTTCCTGACCTTTTAATTTTTTAATGTCTTTTGAAAAAGTATTTTCTTTAAGTTCTTCAACTTTTTTTATGATTCTCTTAGCAGTTAATTCTTCTAAAGAATAAAGTTCATCGAGGGCTCTTTTTTCCCAAGATATTTCATACATTATAATCCGAACCTTTTTTTTACTTCTTCATGGGAAACAAAGTTTTTGCTTTTACTTCTTTCTTCTAATTCTTTTTTAGTTTTCTCGTTAAGTTCTAAATTATCTTCAATCATTAGTTCAAGAATATCATTGTAAGTTTCTCTTTGGTGCATTTTCATTTGATCTAATTGCGATTTAACTACTTGTGAAATTTGGATTGTTGTTTGCATTTTATAACCCCTTATAACTTATTATAAGGGGTTATGGTTTATAAAGTTTTCTCTGAACGAGCATTTTATATAATCCAATCTGTTCAAAAAAAGATGGAGAAAAATTCTTCAAAAAAACATATTTATGTAGTTCATGAACATCATGCGTCGCATTTGCATTGGGATTTGCGTTTGCAAATGAAGGGTGTTTTGAAAAGTTGGGCTTTGCCGAAACAGCCTCCTAGAAGTCGGAATATTCGAAGACTTGCTGTGCAGGTTGAGGACCATACTTTAAGTTATGCTGATTTTGAGGGCGAGATTAAAGAAGGCTATGGGAAAGGGGATGTGAGAATTTGGGATTCTGGAGAATTAAAAATTATTGAAGTTACTGACGATAAAATTGAGTTTGAATTGCGAGGTAAAAAACTTTTAGGAAAATATGTTTTGATTAATGCGAAGATGAATGGTGATGAAAAGAATTGGTTATTTTTTAAGATTTAAACAAGATGTTTTATTCTTTGGTCAGGTCCGCCCCCCGAACTCATAGGTAGCTTTAAAGAAATTTGAGAACCACTCATAATCGCTACGAGATTACTTCTATCTCTCTGGTTTGAGGTTATTTTTGGAGGAAGTTTTTTATGTTTTTGATAATATTCGTAGAGATTAAATTCCAAATTAATTATTCTGCCTGCTATTCCTTCAACTCTTCCCACATCAGTTCCTTTTGCATACGGGAGTCTAATTAAAATATATTCGTTTGCTACCCCTAGATTAGAAAAAGGCATTTTAAACTCCGAACTTTGCGCCTCTTCTAGTTTCTTCAAGTTCGCCTGTCCAATACTCTAAGTCAGGGATATTGCATTCAAGTTCTTTTGCCTTGCAATATTGTCTTGTTAAAAGATAGAATATAACGCCTAAACTTTTTGGAGATTTATTGTTTCCAATAATTATTTGGTCTGCTCCTTTTGAAAAATTATTTGTGTCGCATATCATTAAAACTTTCTTTTTTACATTTAATGTATCTTTCAAGGCATTTTTATCAAGCCATGAATCTGTTACAATTGCTAATTCAGTTTCAAAGAAATCTTCAAGCTGTGTGTTTGTTAAAATTCCTGCAGGGTATTTTTTTGTGAATACTCTTATGCCTGTTAATTCTGAAAACATTTTTGCAGCTTTCCATCCAGCTTGTCTTTTACAAACTAAAATAACATCTTCTGCTTTGAATTTTGCTAAGTATTCTCCAGCCTCTTTTAATTTTTCGTCAATAATGTCTGTGTTAAAAATTGCTAGCCCGTCTGCTCTTCTTCTGTAAATATATTGCTTCATGTCTGGAGTTACAACACGAGTTCCCAAATATATTCCAGATTTAACATATTCTTCTAAAGGAATAAGTGTGTCTGTTTTCTTTTTTATTTTAACTTGTTCTTTTAAATCTTCAGTTGTTGTTGTTTCAACTTTTTTAGAAAGCTCTTTAACTTTTTTAAGAAGTGCTTTTTTCTTTGCTTCGATTATTTTCTTTTCTTCTTTAGGGTCAATTTCTTTTGGCTTTTCCTCTGTTGATTCTTTTTCTGCTGCTTCTTCTAATTCTTTTCCTTGAAGCTCTTCCACAACTTCTTCTACTTCTTCTCCACTTTCTTCAACAGCTTCTTCTATATCCTCTGCGATTTCTTCTATTGATTCTTTTGCTTCAGGAAGATTATCTTTTACGACTTTTTCTGCAATTTCTTCTATTTTTTCTAAACCTTCTTCAATATTTTCTTTTATATCTTCAATAATATTTGCCATAAGAAATTAGAGAAGAGTTGGTTTAAAAAGATTTGGATTTAAGATTTTTCTCAATTTCAATCAATCTTAGGATTTTTTTCTCTCTTATATCGCCTTCTATCCCGCATTTAAAAAAATCAGCCTGAAATCCGAAGGCAATATCTGCTAGAATTGTCTCGTCTGTCTCCCCGCTTCTATGTGAAAAAATTAATTTTATTTTATTTTCCTTTGCTAATTCGCATACTCTTTTTACTTCAATTAAAGAACCACATTGGTTTGGCTTTACAATAATTGCATTGACTGCTTTTAATTCAATTGCTTTTTTTAATCTCTTATGATTTGTTACAATCAAGTCGTCACCGACGATTAAAGATTTCGGATATTTTTTTAAAAGTTTTGCGTGGGATTCAAAATCAGATTCATCGAAAGGATCTTCAATGTAAAAAAGATTGGAATTTTTTATTAAATTTGAAATGTAAAATAATTGTTCTTCGGGGGTTCTGTCGAGCATTGGATTTTGATAATGGTATTTTTTTCTTTTGTAAAATCCTGCCGAAGCAATGTCTGTTCCTAGCGGAATTTTTAATTTTGCTAATAAATCAAAAACTTGCTTTTCATTTAGTGAAGTCATCCAGGCACTTTCATCATTTTTCTTTGATTGAAATTTTTCGTCTTGTTTTTTTAATAATTCTTTTGCTTTTTGTTTTGCTTTTTTATTTTGTTCTAATGCTTTTTTTGGGGAGGCTATTTTTGGTATAAGAAGAAATTCTTGAAAATCAGGACGCTTTTCTGTTTCAGAATGTTTTCCTCCGCCAACACAATTTCCTGCGAGTCTTGGGAACTTTTTTGCATCTGGATTAATTATTTGCCAAATTTGTTTCTTACTTTTTTTTGCCATGGCTTTTAAAATTGCAGATTCTAAGGCAAACATAGTATTCGCTCCAACATGGCCTTCAATGATATCTTCTACTCTTTTTAGATCTTCAAATTTTTCCATATATTCTTCTGAGAAATAATCACTTAATTTTTTTAATGATTTTATATCTGAATCTAAAGATTTTTTGTAGATTTTCGCAGCATATTTTCCTGTTGATTTTCCGTTTGGTGCCGACGCTGAAAAGTTTCCGACACTTGTTTTAATAGAAACTTCTATTGTTTTTTGTTTTCGAGAATCATTAATTTCCTTTGCTGAAACCTCTTTTATCTGCACCATATAGTGTAAAAGTTGGGATAGTTTATAAGAATTTGGATTGAGAAAAATTAGAATTATTCCTCAGTAGGACCACTAGATTCATCTTCGTTTTCATCGTCTGGATTTGCAAGAGCCATTATGTCTCCTTCTTTTGCAATTTCTTCTTCTTCTTTAACTTCAAGTTCTTCTTTTTGAACATCGCTTATTTTTGCTTCTTTTACTCTCTTTAACTTTTCTTCTTTTCTTTCTGGAAAAGGTTTATGAATTGATATTGGAAGAACATCAGATTCTAATTCAACTTCTGCAATTTTTAAAGAATCAAAATTAACTTTTTCTAAATCTTCTTGAGAAATTTTCATTAATAAAGGCGCATTCATTGCAATTTGTAATGCCCTTGCTCCAAGAACTCTTGCTTTTTCATATTTTGTTAATTCGCTTGCTTTCATTTTAAAAACTCTTCAACTTTTTTAAATACTTGATTCCAAACTTCTTCAACTGAATCTAAAATCTTATTAAATTCTTCAACCTCTAAAGCAACCTCTTCTCCTTTTTGCATTGAAGAAATCGACCCTCTTGAGCTTCCGATTGTTAATCTTGTTTCACTCACATCTTCTTCTTCACGTGTTGGATCGAAAATTATTTTGTCCCCTATTTTGTGAGCAGTTATTTGAAGTGGTAAAATATCTGTTAAAGGAAGTTTTTTGTCTGTGAATTTTCCGTATTCAATCTTATCTGTTTCCTCGTCGTATTCTGGGAATCTTGCTGTTTTCATTGCGATTATTGCTGCAAGTGCGGCAGTGTCTAATAAATTTCCGTCGTCATTCATTGTATAAATATCTACAAAAACTGTCCAAACTTTTTCTCCTTTTTTAATACATAATTTTTTGAAATCTAAAAAACCTGATTCTCTTAATCCTCTGTCAATTACTCTACTTAATTCAATTGCTGGAAATTTTGGAGGTCCTGCTTCAAATCGTGGTGAGCTTAATGGGCAAAGTTCCCCTGTAACCATAAAATTTCCTTCTTCTGGAGAATCATTATAAGGAGTTCCAGTAGACATTTTTACTCCAGCAATAACTTCTGTTTTCCCGATTCTTACTCTTGCTGACCCTTCTGCATTTTTTGAGATTCCTGTTTCAACTTCTATATCTCTAAATTCGTTTAATTTCCTTGAATCAAATCTTTTACCTTGTTTAATATATTCTCTGACTCTTTCTGCTGTTAATTTTGATGTTATCATTTTATTTATTCCCTAATGAATCTTTTAAAGCTTGCTTTTGAACTTCGTAGATTTGTTTATTTGCTTTTTTTGCCATTCCGATTACTTCTTTTAATTGCTCGACTGAAATTTTTCCATCTAATTGAATGTGAGTTATTTTTCCTGAAGAAGTCATTGTTATTGGGATATCTGTTGAGCCTTCTCCGTCGTGATAATGTTCCTCATCTTTATCTATGTCTAATACTAATTCTTTGTCTAATTTCCCAGCAGCTACACTTGAAACAATATCATTCATTGGAATCCCTGCATGAGCTAATGCCATTGAAGCTGCGTTTATTCCTGCGCATCGTGTTCCTGCATCTGCTTGTACAATATGAATGTGAACATCTACAACTTGATTTGGAAAATCTCTTAAATCAACTATTGGTGTTAACGCCCAGGCGATTATTTTATCTAACTCCATTGCTCTTCGGTTTTTTCCAGGCCTTGCTCTTTCTTCTACTGAAAAACTTCCTAAAGTATAATTACATCTTAGTTGTCCTGTTTCAGGATTTCTTTGATTTCGTGGGTGCATTTCTTTTGGCCCGTAAACTGCTGCGATTACAATTGTTCCACCTTGTTGCCACAT
>CAYZVU010000034.1:0-5552 GCA_964482075.1 Candidatus Woesearchaeota archaeon
CGCCGAATCGGAGAGCTATTGATCCAATATTATGGGACACTCTTTTGTATTGATTTCATATTTTTATCGTTGCTGTTGTAAGACTCCTTGTCTTTATAAATTTTGTCGAGATGGAGTCTATGGATTAAATATTTGTTCAATTTCTTCCATTAATCTTTTTCTTAACTTATATGTATCGCCCCACATTACATATGCAAACCAACCATTTACACTTTCCAAAAATTTTTCTTTAGAGAGCTCATCATTTTTATATCTTTTTTCCAAAATTTTTAGTTTTCTCTTAAAATAACTAACATTTCTTTTTCTCGCTCGTTTGTAATAATAAAATATTTTAAATCCAAGAAAATCAATTCCCTTATACATTTGATAAATCTTTGATTTATCTGGATGAAATTCTAATCTAAGATTTTTAAGATATTTCTCAATTTTAATTTTACAATCTTCAAGAACTTCTTTACTATCATGCAGAATAATAAAATCATCAACATATCTAATATAATATTTCATCTTTAATCTTTTTTTAACAAATTGATCTAAATCATTAAGGTAAATATTAGCAAAAAATTGTGATGTCATATTCCCTAAAGGCATTCCAATTCTTTTATGATCAAAGTTTTTGAGAATTTTAGTAATCAACCAAATTAATTTATCATCTTTAATTTTTCTTTTGAAAATCTCTATTAATTTGTTTTGATCAACAGAGTCAAAGAATTTTTTAATATCTGCTTTTAGAACATAACCTTTAATCATGTTATTTGTTACAGCATGGGAAAGAATCTGACCATTTTTACTAACTTTTCTTTTGAATTTATCACATTTTAAAATTGCACCAATTGTCCCTTTGCCTAGCCTATTTGCATAACTATCTGCAATAAAAATTGGATCATAGATTGGTTCTAAAATATTAACAATTGCATGATGAATTACTCTGTCCCTAAAGATTGATTTTCTAATTAATCTTGTTTTAGGATCTTTAATTGTAAATTTAGTTAATTTGTGTGGATAATAAATTTCATTTTTTAATTCCTTTTGTAATTGTAATAAATTTTCTTTTAGATTTAATCTAAATTCAATTACATAAGGTAGAGAATTTTTACTTTTGCTTGCTTTTTTAAATGCTTTTTCTAAATTTTTATATGAATATAGTTTTTGGTATAAGTTTTTGTATGTTTTCATTATAATGTCTTAGTGCTTAGACTATTCGACCACGCTCATTCGAATTCGCGAGATCATCATTCCTAGCGTTCAAGTCAAGATCCCTGTTACGATAAAGCACTCGGCTAGCTTACTCATAATTATTTTTCACCATGAATCTAATTTTCGCGAAAGAGCTTCCCACACATCTTTTATAGCTACTAATTATCATCATTGTATTTTATAACAGCTTCGCTGATTTTATGAATAAGCGTGTAGCCCAAGATATTATTCTTCACTGGCTCTACTCGGGAGAATAGTTTCTCCAAATAATACACTAAGACAGAATTTTATCACAATTTAGTTTTATAAAGATTATGATACTTAATCACTATATAGTTACAACATAATAGAAAGATTTATAAATACTAAAATTTCATAATTATTAGTGTAAAATGGTAAAAAATAATAAACAAACGCTAAGCGTAAGTGTTTCGATAAAAACTTTGGAATTAATAGATGAATCTCTAAAATTAGAAAAGTTTAGAAATAAATCTCATGCTGTTGAATTTAGTATAAATAAAACTTTGAGGAAACAAGAATAAAATGCCTAAAACAAAATTAAAACTTCAAGATAAAGTAAAAGGTTTGTATGATAAAATTGGAAGTGAATTTTATTTATGTAGGGATGATTTTGAAGCAAGTGGGGAACGCTATAATTCTGCATTATTAATGGGGACTTTGACAGAATTGAATAGGGGAAATATGCTTTTATTTGGAGAATATGGTGGGGGTAAAACAACTTCGGCAGAATATCTTCAATCTGTATTTAATGGATTGCCGTTGGATTTAATTAAAAGAGTTGCGATTAGAGGTAACCCTCAATTAACAGAAGAAAAAATGGTAGGAAGACCACATTATGGTAAAATGCATCAAGGAGAAGAAGATGTGGTCTGGCAACATTTTGTTCAAATTGGACCAAAAATATTTGATGAGTTTAATCGTATGCCCGAGTCAAATCAAGCAGTTGTTTTAAACGGGGTTGATAGAGGAGAATGGAATTATTTAAATGATTTTATATCAACAGGAGCTCAGCCATTTTTTGCAACTTGTAATTATGCTGATCGAGGAAATAATGCCTTAATCCCTCCTATTTTAGATAGATTTGATGTTGCAGTTGAATCAAGATTTCCTGGTGTTGCTAATGTATTACATATCGCTCAAGATTATCACAATGATAAAGATAAAATTTTAAGTGATCCTGAATTAACTAGAAAAGCTTTAGCTGTTCTTAATTCGGGAAAACCCCAAGCAGAAGTTCAGAAAGAATTAGAAGAAATAGTTCAAAAACATGAAGAAGGTTTAATTGCAAAAGATTTTTCTGTTTTATCAAGAGAAGATAAAGAAAGAATTGAGCAGGAAATTAGGGCTGTTCCTTTTGATAAGGATGCTGAACAATATTTTGCGTTTCTTGTTGCTGAAATGAATACTTCTCCAAAATATGGTCAGAAAAGAAGTATTGATCCTCCAACAACTGAAAATGGATTATATTTGCAAGCGTCTTTTGTGGGGGCAGGAAGTAGAAGGGAAGAAAAATCTATTGTGAGATATGCTAAGTCTTTAGCATGGCTTCAAAATCAAGATGAAGTTAATTTAGATCATGTTTCTCAAGTAGCACCTTATGTTTTATGGCATAGGATGAGGTGGACTCCTGAGACACAAAACGCTTTCAAAGATAATGATAGAAATGATCCCTTAGATCTTCATATAACTAAAAATCTTTTAGGTGATGGAACTAATGAAATGCCAGGAGTAAAGAAAAGATTTGGAGAGAGTCAGGAAAATTATCAAAGAGTTATTGATTTAGCAGGACATGGTAAAATGAACGAAGCATTAAGGGAGGCAAAAGAATATTCAGCCGAGGGTAGAGGACATCCAATATTCCAAGACGCAGTAAAGGATTTGGAAGGAGCTTGAAAATGCCTAATCCAAGATTTCTAAAAACGGCAGAGCGTTGGATGAATAAAAATATCCCAGAGGAAAGAGTTCAATCTGTAAGCCCTGTTCAACAAAATCAATTTTCAGAAAATAATGTTAGTTATAATTTTTTAGAAGGAAGTTTTGGTAGACAAGTTTTAGAAGAATATAATCAATTAATTCAAAGAGAATATCAAAATGTTTCTACATTACAAAAATTATCTTTTGTAGACGATGTTGTTAAAGAAAGTAATCCTTTTGCTTTTGTTTTATTAAATAAAGTTTTACAGAATCATGGAAGATGGGTTGCACGACCTATTGATTTAGAAAAGGCTTTAGAAAAAGGTGTAATTAATTTAAGGGAAACTTATGGGGATTCTGGTTTAGTTTTAAGAGGGAAAAATGATCCCAATGAATATTTAGCACAAAATTTGGCAACCCAAGTTGAAAGTAAGGGTTACAATGTTGGAGAAGATCCAGTGATGATTCCTTTAGCTGGGCTTGATTTAGTTTATGATTCAAGTTCACCACATAATTTAAATTTTAGATTAACGGATTCTAGTGAAATAATTTATGCTTCTCAATTAAATAAATCAAACCATGGTAAAAAGTTTAATCATGGAGATGATCAAGGACTTCCGATTTTTGAAGAAGGTGGATCAAGAACCTTGTATTCTTCTGTTGATGGGGGACTTTGCAGGCTTTATCGTTACGGGGTTCTTGGCTTGGTCGCTAGGGGTGATGGTCTCGCGAGTTCGATTGTGCATGGTCGGGTAGTTGTTTGTGCCGAAGGCACGCGCCCGTAAAATTAATTAAAATGGTAAATAAAAGATTTTTACAAACAGCAGAAAGGTGGAAAAACCCTAGCTTGCCTACTGAGAAAATTCAACCTGTGAGACAGAGAGCTCCCCCTTCTCAATCAAGTACTAATTTTTCAGCAAATCCTGATGGTTCTTTTCTTTTTAGTTATGAGGGGGAACATAAAGATTTTTTCCAAGAATTAATTACAAAAGTAAATGCAATCTACTTGGGAACAGGAGCAGAAATTCCTACAGGAACTAGTGGAGAAGTTCAAGGACATTTAATTAAAAGAATGGGATTAATAAGCACAATAGCAAATGATTCTAATTTAAGAAGTGTAGGTTTGTATCCTATTACTGCAACACAATCAGAGTATTTATTGAAAGAAGGAAAATTAACAAATCCTGAATATAATTGGGAAGATTTTGGAATGGTTTTATATGATAGAAACCAGAATGGGAAAAATCCAAAAGAAGCTCAAGCACTTTATGATTCCTTAAAATCTAATAGACAAGATTTAAATTTAAGTTTAAGTGATTTGGAAAATAGATTAATTGTAGTAAATCCAGGAGCAGAAATTGATTCAAGTATGCCTCACGGAGTTAAGCCAATTATAATTCCA
Organism: Candidatus Woesearchaeota archaeon; assembly: GCA_964482075.1. Taxonomy (GTDB): domain Archaea; phylum Nanobdellota; class Nanobdellia; order Pacearchaeales; family GW2011-AR1; genus CAYZVU01. Next base: position 4,535 of record CAYZVU010000034.1, read on the forward strand.
GGAATTACTCAAGTTTATCAACATGAAGTTTTAGAAAAAGTTGGAGAAGATCCTAATTTTGAAGGTTATGGATTAGAAGGAGGTTTGCCTTTACTTAATCAGCTAGGAAGGGGAAGCAGAACTTTGTATATGCCTAATGAAACTTCTGATATTGGTTTGCGAGTGCTTTATCGTTACGGGGATCTTGACTTGTACGCTAGGGATGGTGGTCTCGCGAGTTCGGGTGAGCATGGTCGGGTAAATTTTGCGCGAAGCGCGTCGTTGTAAATTTGGAGTTAATAAAAAATGATAGATGAAAATTTAAAAAAAACAATGGAAAAGGAATGGGAAAAAGTTAGAAAGAGCTTACATTATCCTCAATTACCACAACCAAGATTAGTCGAAGACGAATCAAATGGTTCAATGAATATTAAAAATTTAGAAGTAACTGTAAGTGAGCCTTTTATTAAAGGATTTGAAGAGCATGGCATAGTTCCTGAAGAATCTTTAAATGAAGTTTTAACTCATGAGCTAACACACTTTATGAAGTTTCCTGGAAATGTCTTAAATGTTTTAAGGTTGCAGAAATCTGCTAAGGGAATAGTAGAGGGACCTAAAGTAAGTGAGTTAAGAACTGCTTTTACAGAAGCACAAACAAATATTTATATGTTAAATGAAAGAAAACATCCTGCAACAGCAAGAATGAGAAAAGCCTATGGATTGCCTGAAGAAGATTCATTTGGAAGATTAATGTATAGGTTATATCAAGAAGTTTCAGGACAAGATTTGGGAGTAGAACCCACACCACAGGCGTACCCCGAAAAATCTCCTACGAAGATTTTTACAAAGGGCAAGAAAAAAAGCTTAGCTGATAAAGTAAAGGGTGTTTTTAGGACAAAATCTGCACCTAAAGGTGTACCCTCTGAAGAGGGCAAAGAAAGAAGTTTGATTGAAAAATTAAAAGATATTGATTACATAAACAAAGCTCAAGAAACAGATAACTTTAGAAGATTTGCTCAGGTTTTGAAGGACTATCAAC
>CAYZVU010000035.1:0-5417 GCA_964482075.1 Candidatus Woesearchaeota archaeon
TTTTGTAGTTAATGATTTTTCTAGACCATATATTAAAATGACTAGAGATAGAAATGATACAAAAGAAATTTTAGGAAAGATTCTTGAAAATGTTTCTCTTCTTTTAGCTCCTTATGCTCCTTATCTTAGTGAAAATGTTTATCAGTGCTTTAGTGAAGAATCTGTTCATCTTTCTTCTTGGCCAAAAAGTGATAAGAAAAAAATTGATAAAAAACTTGAAGGAGAGTTTGAAATTATTTTACAGATAATCGAAAAAGGTTTGGCCGAAAGAGATAAGGCACAAATTGGTTTGAAGTGGCCTTTATCTTCTGCAAAAATTTCATTACCTAAAAATTCCGAAGAAGGATTAAAGAAAATTTTTGTAGGTCCGGAATTAAAAGATTTTAGCAAATTTGAAGAAATTATTAAGAATCAATTAAATGTAAAGAATCTTGAATTTAAAAAATCTGGAGATTCTGAATCGAAAGTTGAATTAGATATCAATCTTACCCCTGAACTCGAAGCAGAAGGCTATGCAAGAGTCATGAGTAGGAATGTTCAGTCGTTTAGGAAGAAGTTGGGTTTGAATAAAAATGATAAAATTGAACTTTATATTTTTACTGATGATAAATTTAAGAAAATTTTAGATGTACAGAAAGATTTTATTTCAGAAAGAACAAATTCCACTAAATTAGAAATAGCGACGGGAAAAATGGAAGAAACATTTAAAAACACTATTGACTTTAAAGTGAAAGATAAAAGAGGAACTATTGCTATAATGACTACCAATAGGTGATTCAAAAGGTTCACTCTTATATCATAACAAACTTTAAAAAGAGGATTTAATATATATAAACAATGATAGTTAAAGATGAATTTTTAAGCAGACTAAGAAAGATTTTTGATTTAAATTTATATGAAGTAAAAGTATGGACTGCGCTTCTTTCAAGAGGAACTTCAACTGCTGGAGAATTAAGTAATATTTCTGATGTTCCTAGATCAAGAACTTATGATATTTTAGAAAGTTTAGAAAAGAAAGGATTTATTATCATGAAGCTTGGTAAGCCAATTAAGTTTGTTGCTTTGAAACCAGGAGAAGTTGTTGAGAGAGTTAAAAAGAATTTAATGAAAACTGCTCAAGATAGAACAAAAAGACTTGAAAAATTAAAAGGTGATGAAGTGATTGGAGAACTTAATACTATTTTTACAAAAGGAATAAAATTCGTTGAACCTTCTGATTTGTCTGGAAGCATGAGAGGCAGACAAAACTTGTATAATCATTTAGATATGATGATAAGAGAAGCTGAAAAAACAATTACAATTGTTACAACAGGTGAAGGATTGAATAGAAAATTCGAAGCATTGATGCCTTCATTTGAAAAGTGCAAGAAAAGAGGAATTAAAATTAGAATTGCTGCCCCAATTAATAAAAGTAATATTAAAATTGCAAAAGAATTGAAGAAAGTTGGAGAGGTTAAAAATTTAGAAAAGATGAATGCTCGATTTATAATTATTGATTCAAATCAAATTATGTTTATGCTTCTTGATGATGAGAAGTTCCACCCTAACTATGATGTTGGTGTTTGGATTAATACTGAATTCTTTGCTTTGGCCTTAGAACAAATGTTTGACTTGGCTTGGAAAGAAATGAAAACAGCGAAATAAAATGGGTGTTAAAAAATGATTCCTTCAAATGCTTGGGTAACAGTTCTTATTGGTATTTTATTAATTTTAAATATGCTTGGATTTATTGATGTTCTTTCTGGTTGGGCTGGATGGATTTTAGCAATATTAGTTTTACTAGCTGGCGTTGTTAAATTGGCTAAAGTCTATAGTAATTAATTTTATGAAAAAGATTAAATTTATTTGGTACTTTTTAACAGTTGTTCCTATTCTTTTATTAATTCTAGGTTATATTTTTCCCTTACAATTTTTTGGCAATCAAGAATCTATTAGAAGTTTTGTTAATCAATTTGGTCCTCTTGCTCCACTTGCGTTTATTGCTCTTCAAATTTTACAAGTCGTAATCACACCATTTAATCACTATGTTATATCGATTGCTGGGGGATTTATTTTTGGAACATGGCAAGGCTTTCTTTATAATTGGATTGGGAGAGTGATCGGGACAGCAATAGCATTTTATTTGGCAAGATTTTTGGGAAGAAAAATAATAAAACATGTTGTCAAGCCTGAAACTATAAAAAAATATGATTATTATTTTGATAAAGGAAAAATCTTGTTATTCTTAGCGTACTTCCTCCCTATATTCCCAGATGATGAATTATCTTACCTTGCAGGACTTTCTTTAATGAAGCCAAAGATTTTCTTGCCATTAATGGCAATTGGACATATAAGTGGAAGCTTGGCCTTGGCATATGTGGGGAATGGGACTCAATCATTTAAAGAACCAATGTTCATAATTCTTTCACTTGTAACTTTAGTTGGAGGAATTTGGTTTGTATGGCGTTATAGAAAAGTTAAGAAAGATAAATAAAATTTTAATTCTCAAGAAACTTTTATATACTCTAAAGTATATATTATATTAATTAAAATTGGTGATATTAATGGCAAAGAAAAAAGTGAAATCAAAAAGAAAAGTTGCTCGGAAACCTGTTGCGAAAAAAGTTATGCCTATGAAATGTGGCGGAGCTCATAGCGAGATGTTTTTAATGAAGTTAAGTGCAATTACATTTGTGTTGTTCTTACTAACTGTGTGGCCTGCTTTACAGGACTCATTGATGAGTGTTCATTGGGGATGGTATCTTGGACTGACAATTATTCTTGGCTTTTTTGCAATGAAAAATTGTTGTAAATAAACTCTTTTTATTTTTTTATTTTTATTGTTTTTTCATAAACTCTTTTAATTCCTTGAAAGTTTTTATTTTGAATATTTCTAATCTAATTTCTTTTGCATTTCTTTGGTTTTTTGTGAATTGCATGGCTTGAAATTTAATTTGTCTGAACGGAAGTTTATATTCCCCTGCCATCTCTAAGTAATCTTTAAATGTAAAGTCTACTTTATTATTTGAGAATTTTGAAAAAATATTTGGATTTCCTATCGCTCTTCGCCCAATCATAACATAATCAAATGTTTTTAAAAATTGATCTACGCTTTTTTTGTCTCCTGAATGAGGGCCTCCTGGTTCTGCCACAACATTTCCAGAATATATAATTGGAAGTTTTGTTAATTTTTTTATTCTTTTTGCAAGTTCTAAATCTGGAATCCCAGAATAACCTTGCTGCTGTGTTCGTGGATGAATACAAATTGCATCGCAATATTTTTCTGCAATTTTTACAATTTTTATTGTGTATTTTGATTTTCTTAGCTTTATAGAGAAAAACTTTTTGGTATTTTGTCTCATTGTTTTTAGAATTTCTTCAATTGATTCTAAATCATGATGTAAAAAAACTCCGAAACCGTGTTTTCTTGCTGTCTTTGCAGGGCAACCTAAATTAAAATCCCAGCCTGAAACTTTTGAATCGTATTCTTTCATAAACTCTTTTATTTTCTTTGTGTTAGTACAAAATAATTGGAGAATTGGCTTATCATTTAAATCAAATTTTTGATGTGTTTGAGGGTGAATCATCCCAGTGTAAGTTATCCCTGCTCCTGCTTTCTTACATAGAGTTCTGAATGCTATGTCGTTGACTTCCTCCATTGGCGCTAGGAGTATTTTGTTTTTGAATGGTGGTTTTATCATTTTAATATCCAAACCTCTTTTCATAGTCTTTGTGATTTATCCATTCTAAAATAATGCTTACAATCATTATTTCATCTGTTTCTATGATATAAAGTAATCTCCATCCTCCAGGAAGATCATATTTTCTTAAACTGTTTATATTATACTTTTGTATATATATTTTCGGCCAAAGTTTTCTAGGAATTCTTATTCCACAAAAAGGATTTTCCTTAAGATCGTTGATTGCCCTTTGAACAAATTTGAATAATTTTTCTTCTGAACTATTCTCTAATTTATTAAAATCTTTTTTGAGCTTTTCGGATATAAAAGAAACAGAAGTTTGTTTATTCATTTAACAATTAAATTTTCTTTAATTAGTTTTTCAATTCTTTTTGGATTGTATGTCCATAGAACATAGCCTTCTGGGTCAACTAAAATTTTCCCAGATTCAATTAGATAATCGATAATTATGCAAAAAGTTTGATACATCATTTTTTTCGGCAAAGATTCCCAAAGTGCTCTTTTCCTATACTCATCTGAATGTTCTTTTAAAAATTCCTCTACCATTAACACAGTTCCGAGATTTGGGTAATGAATTGCTCCGTGGGGTTTTTTACTTAGTAATTTCATTGTTATATGGAGTTATATAACTATATAAATGTTTTGTGGATGAATCATTCCAGGGTAAGTTATTCCTGCTCCTGCTTTTTTGCATAGAATTCTAAATGCTATGTCGTTGAATTCATCCATTGGCGCTAGGAGTATTTTGTTTTTGAATGGTGGTTTCATAGAGCTTAGAAGAAGGGATTTAAAAGATTACACATAACATCGCGATTAAGGAAAGTTAATTTCTCCCGCGAGTTTACGAGCTGGCTGAGAAATTAATTTGGGAAAATCCTGCAAGGATTTTCTCTTTAATCGCTGTTAGTTTGGGAGTCTGCAAGACGACCGACTGGAGCGAAGCGTAGGGATAGTTTTTGAGAATGCCGTTTGTATAAATTTAGAAATAATATTTTTTTGGGTGGGCAACGTATTAGAGAGACGCGCGCTTTTTTTGTTTCTTTTTTTCTTAAAAAAGAAAATGGGCACTTTACTCTTTTTCTTCAATTTCTTTAAGAATATTTTTTATAAAATCCTCTTGACTAAATTGTTCTATTTTTCTTTCCCCTCTTTTTCTTACAGAAACAGAATTTTCTTTTTCTTCTTTATCTCCAATTACAACTATATAAGGCACTTTTTCAGAAACAAACTTCATAACTTTGCTACTCATTGTTGTAGCATCAAAATCAACTTCTGCTCTGATTCCTTTTTCTTTCAACTTTTCTGCAAGATTTTTGCAAGATTCGATATTTCTATCTGTAAAGTTCGCAATTTTTACTTGAACAGGAGAAAGCCATAAAGGAAGTTTTCCTTGAGTTTTTTCAAGTAAATAAGCAAGGGTTCTTTCAATACAACCAATAGAAGAACGATGTATAATCATTGGAGTATGTTCTTTACTATCCTCCCCAATATATTTTAACTTAAATCTTTCAGGGAGAGCGAAATCAATTTGGATTGTGATTAAAGTGTCTTCTTTTCCAAAAATATTCTTAAATTGAATATCTAATTTTGGACCATAGAAAGCGGCTTCATTATCTGCTTCAGTATATTTAACTTTTAGTTTGTCCAAAATTTTTTTCATTGTTGTTTGTGAATTTTCCCATGCAACAGGATTATCAATATATTTTTCTTTATTTTTTGGGTCCCATTTTGAAAACC
>CAYZVU010000036.1:0-5237 GCA_964482075.1 Candidatus Woesearchaeota archaeon
CACGCGTTGTAAAAAACATCAAATAATCATGAGTCGAACAAGTTATCAACTGCTTAACAAAATCACCTGTCGCCAAACCACTTCCAATAACACCACGACCGCCTCTCTTCTGTTCTCTATAATTTTGGACATCCATTCTTTTACAATAACCTTTATCTGTAATTGTTACAACAACTTCCTTATCCTGAACCAGATCCTTTTCCTTAATTTCCCTAATATTTTTCAAAACCGTTGTTCTTCGATTATCCCCATATTCATCCTTCAAAGTATTAACTTCTTTAACAATAATTTTCAGAACTTCATTAATATCTCCAAGAATCTTTTCAAGATATTTAATTTTTTCTATTAATTCTTGAAATTCTTTATCCAACTTCTCTCTTTCCATAGAAGTCAATTGTTGCAATTTAGTTTCTAAAACAGCCTCAGCTTGTCTTTTAGAAAAATTAAATTTACTAATCAATCCTTCCATCGCCTCAGTCTTCCCCTTAGATTTTTTAATCAATTCAATAATAGAATCTAAATTTTTCAAAGCAATCAAAAGACCCTCAACAATTTCCAATCTTTCCTTAGCTTTTTTCAATTCATATTTTGTTCTATTTGTAATCATAATTTTACGATGCTTAACATATTCTTCTAAAACAGTTTTCAAACCAAGAACACGAGGCTGCCCAGCAACTAAAGCCAATAAATTAACATTAAATGAATCTTGCAACCGTGTATGTTTATACAATGCATTAATCACAAATTTAGAATTCGCATCTTTTTTCAATTCAAGAACAATTCTAATTTTTCCTTTCGAAGATTCATCTCTTAAATCAGAAATATCTTTAAGTTTTTTATCTCTAACTAAATTAGCAATTTGTGTAATTAACGTAGTCTTATTTAACATATAAGGAATTTCAGTAATAATCACCGCATCTTTTTTCTTAAGTGTCTCTGTTGAAACTTTTCCTCTCATAATTAATCTTCCCCTCCCTGTTTTATATAATTCAACCATTTCTCCTGTAACACTTCCTCCTGTTGGGAAATCAGGGCCAGTAACAATTTCACAAAGTTCTTCAGTTGTGATATTCTCTTTTTTAATATAAGCTATAATTGCGTCGCAAATTTCAGTCAAATTATGTGGAGGAATATTAGTAGCCATACCAACAGCAATTCCTGAAGCTCCATTTAACAACAAAGTCGGAACCTTACCAGGAAGTAAATTAGGCTCTTTTAATGAACCATCATAATTATCCACAAATTTAACAGTCTCTTTATCTAAATCTTGCAATAAATCCATAGAAAGTTTTCTAAGCCTTGCTTCAGTATATCTCATTGCTGCAGGACGGTCACCATCAATAGAACCAAAATTACCTTGACCAAAAACCAAAGGGTATCTTAAAGAAAAATCTTGACTCATTCTTGCCATAGCTTCATAAATTGAAGCATCACCATGAGGATGATATTTACCCATAACATCCCCAACTACCCTCGCGGATTTCTTTGTAGAGGTCCCAGGCTTAAGTCCCATTTGTTGCATTGCATAAAGGATTCTTCTCTGAACAGGCTTCATTCCATCTTCAATCGCCGGTATCGCTCGCGAAACAATAACACTCATTGCATAATCCAAATATGCTTTTTTCATTTCTGTAGAAACTTCAGTTAAAACTATTCCTTTGCCTAAATCTTCTGAAACTTTTGGATCTATATTTGGATTCATTCTTCATCCTCCGAACTTTCTTCAAAATTAATATTCAATTCATTTTCATCATCAATTTCTAATTGAATCATATTTTTTGTTGCTTTCAAAGTCGCCAACTTCACAATCCATTCATTAATTTCTTCATCATCTAATGAAATTTCAGTAACTTCAACTTCTTTGTTTTCACTTGTGCCCTCTAGATTATCACTTGTATTATTTATATTATTCATTTCTTCTTCACTCATTTTAACTTACCTCCTCCCCTTTTTCATCAAGATATTTCATAAATTCATCTTCTGTTAATTCTTGCTCATTAATATTTGCACCCTTCCATTTACACTTACGACACTCCCATTCTTTTCCCCCACCATCTTCACTATCACTTCCACTTAAAACAATCCCAACATCATCACTCTTACATTTTGGACATCTTCTAAGTTTAAATATTTTACCTGATTTTTTGCCCCCAGTAGAAACTTTTTGAGAAGTTTCTCGGGGTACACTTTTGGGTGCTTCTTTTTTAACACCTTTCTTTTTATCATAAGCTTCTTCTGAATCAAATCCTTCTAAAATCCAATCCGGTGTTGATAATTTCTTTTTCTTTTTTGCCATTATAATTTACCCTCCCATTCATTCAAAAATCTATCTACAAATTCTTCAACAAATTTATATCTCTCTCTTGCAATTTTTTTTGCCTCATCAGTTTTAAAAGTTTCAGGTTTTATTTTTAAAATTTTTTCATAAAAATGAATAAAAGAAGTTTCTGATTCAGAATTAAGCCCATATTTTTTTTGATTTAATTTAGAATCATGCATTTTACGTTTTAAAGAACCTCCATAATGAAAAATTCTAGCTATACAAATTGCTCCCAAGGCATCTAATCTATCTGCATCTTGGATTATCTCAGCTTCTCTTGTTTCTGATTTTAAACCTTTACTATATCTATGAACAGAAATTGCATGGCAAATAGAATTTATTTTCTCTTTTGAAAAATTAAATTCCTCCAATATCTCTCTTGCTATTTTTGATCCTTCTTCAGCATGACAAATATCTCCTTTACACTCTTCTTGTTTTTTACGAGCAATATCATGCAATAACGCAGAAACTTTAATTATATCCAAATCAACATCTTCAGATTCAGCAATATGAACTGCAAGATTGTAAACTCTTTCTGTATGATCAAACGAATGACTTCCAGCCTCTTCAAAATAAGGTTGTATCTTCTCCTTTAAATCTTCATAAAATTTTTCATCCATTTTAAATTTCATCCCCATATCTACAGAGAACAGTATCTAATTTTTCTACTCCCTTAAAAAATTTACATATCGAAATATTCTTAATTGCACATTTATGCTTATCAGTTTCATCTGCCTCATTCCAAGGACATTTATCTTGTTCCCAACTAATTTCTTTTTCCGAAGTTAAATCAATATCCATATTTGCTCCTTTTAATCTTTTCATTTTAAACTTTTAATTCCTCCAATATTTCTCCTAATTCTTTAATTGAATCTATTTTATAATCTGGCTCTCCCGTTTCTTCAGTAGGTTTATCAAAAGACCTATCTCCAACTTGAATCCAACAAGTTTTACATCCAACATCTATTCCCGCCATAATACCTCTTGAAGCTCGGTCATCAACAACCAAAACTTCTTCAGAATCTAATTCCATTTTTTCAACAGCTTTAATGTATTCTTCCTTATCTTTTTTCTCAACAATAAATATTTCATCAAAATAATTCTTAATCCCAGACTCATTAATTTCAATTTCTCTTTCTTTAATATGATCTTTTGCTAAAGTAATTAATCCTAATTTATAATTTTCTTTAAGGCCATCCAAAACTTCTTTTACAAAAGGAAAAACTCCAACATCTCTTTCTTTTAATACTCCTATCCAATCAAATAAAATTCCTTTCATTTTAAACGTCCAACTCTGCCTCCTTTGCATTTTCTTGAATAAATTCTTTTCGAGCCTGAACATCATCACCCATTAACATTGAAAAAGTTTGGTCTGCCTCAACAGCATCCTCAATAAAAATTTTCTTAATTTTTCTAGCATTAGGATTCATTGTAGTTTCCCACAACTGCGTCGAACTCATTTCCCCTAAACCTTTAAACCGCGTAACATTTGAAGCACCTAATTTGTCAAGCATTTTTTTCAAAGCAGCCTCTGTATAAACATAATGATCCCCTCTTTTTCTAACCCTAAATAACGGAGGCATAGCAACATAAATTTTTCCTTGCTTAATTAACTCCGGCAAAAATCTAAAAAAGAAAGTCAACAAAAGAGTTTTAATATGCTCCCCATCAACATCCGCATCTGTCATAATTACAACTTTATTATATCTTAATTTTTCAATATTAAATTGCTCGCCAACGCCAGTTCCAATTGCAGTAATCATATTTGTAATTTCCTCAGATGATAACGCCCGAGCAGGATTAGATTTTTCAACATTTAAAATTTTACCTTTCAATGGTAAAATAGCTTGAATATTTTTATCACGAGCCTGCTTCGCACTTCCACCCGCACTTTCCCCCTCAACAAGATAAAGTTCTGTATCTTCTGATTTTCTCCTAGAACAATCTGCCAACTTACCAGGCAAACCACCAAGTGAAAAAATATTTTTTCTACGAACCAAATCTTTAGCTTTCTTAGCAGCCAATCTAGCCCTAGCAGAATCCAAAGCCTTAGAAGTAATCCGCTTAGCAACAGCAGGATTTTCCTCAAAAAACTCAGACAAAGCAGTTGTAACAATTGAATCAATCATCCCCTTAATTTCAGAATTCCCTAACTTAGTTTTCGTCTGCCCTTCAAATTGAGGCTCAGGAATTTTAATACTAATAATTGCAGTCAAGCCTTCACGAACATCTTCTCCAGACAAATTCCCATTCTTCAATAAATTTTTCCTCTTTGCATAATCATTAATCACACGAGTCAAAGCAGTTTTAAAACCAGAAATATGAGTCCCACCTTCGACAGTATTAATTGTATTCACAAACCCAAAAATATTTTCCCTATAACCATCATTATACTGGATAGCAACCTCTGCAGCAATATCTTTAATTTCCCTTTTAAAATAAACTGGCCTAGGATTCAAAACTTCCCGAGATTTATTTACCCACTTAACAAACTCAATCAACCCTCCAGCAGCAAAAAATTCTTTATCTTTATTTTTTTTATAATCTTTCAACTTTATTCTCAAACCTGCATTCAAAAAAGTAATCTCCCTAAATCGTGTTTCCAAAATTTTATAATCAAAATCCAAAGTTGAAAAAATTTCCTCATCAGGCCAAAAGGTTATTTTAGTTCCAGTAACGCCGGGGGGACACTTACCAATAATTTTTAATTTTGTTTGAGTAATCCCTCGAGAATATTCTTGAGAATAAACCTGCCCATCTCTTTTAATTTCAACAACTAATTTTTTAGATAAAGCATTCACACAAGAAACCCCAACACCATGTAATCCTCCAGAAATAGCATAAGACTTTTTATCAAATTTTCCTCCAGCATGAAGTTTTGTCAAAGCAACTTCACAAGCAGGTATTTTAAATTGCT
>CAYZVU010000037.1:0-5233 GCA_964482075.1 Candidatus Woesearchaeota archaeon
ATTCTTTGTATAATATTTCCCAATCTTTGAAATGTTTTGCTTCGAGAGCTTGTTTGAGTAAATGAATGTCAACTGCTTTGTCTTCGTATTTTGCGTTTTGAAATGCGAGGCCGAAGTCTATGAAATAAATTAATGGTTTTGTGTAAATCATATTTGAGGTTGTGAGATCTCCGTGAGCAATATTTTCTTTGTGGAGTTTTGCAACAGATTTTCCTATTTGGTTTAGAATTTGTTTTTGTTCTTTTAATGGGAATTTGTCTAAGTGTTGTGAAAGTTTTTTTCCTTTGATGTGTTGCATGATTATTGTTTTGTTTTTTTCATCTGATTGAATTATTTCTGGAACTGGAATTATTTTAGAAATCTTTTTCATAATTTTTGCCTCTGCTCTTGTTCTTCTTTTAGTTATAGTTTCATCTAGTTGTGGAAGGCGGTAGGATTTTGGAAGACGGTGTTTTGTTATTTGATTATTTTCTAGAGTTATTGTTGCTTCTGCTCCTTGGAAGAGGGTTTTTGGTTTCATATAATTAAAAGAAGAATAATCTTTATAGGGTTTTTGATTATGTTTCAAATATTTTCTCTGATGAAAAGTGGGTTTGGGCTTGTCTATCTTTCACACTAAAATCATATTTGCAAAGGTCTTCTTTTAATTGATAGGTGATTACTGGGAGGTGAAGTCCTTCCCAAATTTCATATTGGCTGAGTGTCCAGGGATTTATAATGAAAGGAATTTGGTCAGAAAATGTAGATTCTTTTACCTCTAATTCTCCAGAATGGTCTGAGAACATAAATTCTCTTCCAATTTTTTCTATTTTTACATAAGGTAAAAATATTCTTTTATGTCTGGATAAAGATAATTTTTTTTTACGAAAAGGAATCTTTATCCTACACAGGGGATTTAAGGGGATATCTTTTTTATTTTCTAGAAAATCTGAAATACACCTTGCTACAAATACCTCTGAATTTCCTATCCTCCCAAAATATTCCATAATCTCTTTTTGGGATTTTTATTTAAATAATTTGTCGTGTTGTAGAATTGTTTTATTTAAACCTCATAACTTTTCTCTTACCAAATTTTTTCATCATCTTTTGCATTTGTTTTTGAGACATGCCTTGTTCGGGGTTTATGTCTGCTCCACCTTTTACCATTTCAGAAAGCATTTTGTATTGTTTTATGAGTGCTCTTATATCGCTGTTGTTAACTCCTGCGCCTTTTGCAATTCTGCTAATTCTTGAAGTTTGTTTTTCTAGAATTTCAGGATTGTCTCTTTCTTCTTTAGTCATTGACTTAATTATGTGTTCCCATTTTTTGATTTTTTCTTCTTGAGTTCCTAAAAGGTTTTCTGGAATCTTTGCATTTCCTAATCCTGGAATCATTGATTTTATTTTATCTAATCCGCCCATTTGATTCATGGATTTGACCTGTTCAATTACATCCTCTAAACTTACTTTGCCTTCCTCCATTCTTTTTTGCATTTCCTCTTGTTGATCCTGGCTTGTTGCTGATTTTATTTTTTCAATTAAAGATTGTAAGTCGCCCATTCCTAGAAGTCGTGATAAAAAAGTTTCAGGATTAAATTCTTCGATGTCGTTTATTTTTTCTCCGTTTGTGATAAAGTAAACTGGGGCTTTTGTTTCTGCGCAAGCTGTTAATGCTCCTCCGCCTTTTGCTGTTGAATCCATTCGTGTTATAATTACTCCTGAAACATTTACTGCTTTTTGAAAATCCTGAGCTTGTTGTTTTGCAGCTTGCCCAATATCGGCAGGCATTACTAAAATTATTTCTGTTGGTTTTATTGTTTTAGAAAGTTCTTTTATTTCTGTGATTAATTCTTTATCTAGATTATGTCTTCCTGCTGTGTCTATTAGAACCAGATCATAATCTTTTAATTTTGGTTTGAATTTTTTGTAGGTTTCAATTGCGTCAGATTCTTCCATATCTACAAAGGCTGTTAGTTTGTTTGTTTCTGCTAATTGTTTAAGTTGTTCTTTCGCGGCTGGTCTGTGGACATCTAATCCAACTAAAGCAACTTTCTTTCCTCTTTTAGAATAATAGTTTCCTAGCTTTGAGATTGTTGTTGTTTTTCCTGCACCATATAGTCCTAGAAGCATTACTCTGTTCTGTTTTGTTTGAAGTTGGAGTTGCTTGTGTTCCCCTAGGATTTTCTTTAATTCATCATGAAGAAGTTTGATTAGGTGTTCTTTTTTGTCTATTTCTTTTATTCTTTCATCAAGTGCAGTTTGCTTGATTTTGTCTGAGATTTCTTTTACTAAGTGGATGTTTACATCTGCTTCAATTAATGCCCTTTGCAAATCTCTGATTATTTGGTCGACTAAGTTTTTATCCAAAAATATAGCGTTCGCTATCTTGTCTGTTGCTTTTTTTAGTACTTGGCCTAGTTTTTCTAGCATAATTTATTGAGTGAAGAAGTAGTTATTAAAGTTTCGGATTGGGTTATTTATCTTAAATGAAATAAGGTAATTTTATTAATGAAGGTATCTATTTTAGTTTTATGTCAAAAGATAACCCCTGGGATTATTTTGCAGAAGAATATCATAAGTTGGTTTGTGATTCTGGAGATATATATCATAGAACCTATCTTAATCCGCTAATATTGAAATTGTTAGGGGATATTGGAAATAAAAAAGTTTTAGACCTTGCTTGTGGAAATGGGTATTTTTCTAAAATATTGGCAGATAAAAAAGCAATTGTTACTGGGGTAGATTATTCTAAAAAATTGATTTCAATTGCAAATCATAATTTAGATAAGAAGGTTACTTTTCTTGTTGGTTCTTCTGGGGATATGAATTTTTTAAAAGACAATTCATTTGATTTTATAGTTTCGAATATGGCATTTCATGATATTAAAGAAATTGCAAAAACAATCAAAGAGTGCTCGAGATTAATTAAAACTAAACATAAATTGATTTTTTCCATTCCTCACCCTGTTTTTCATCTTTCAGAAAAAATTAAAGAAAATAATAAATATTTTAGGAAAATTCAAAAATATATGTCTATTTTAACATTAAAACATCCTCATTATAATGGTGTGAAAAATTACCATAGACCTATTGAGTATTATCTTAACCTATTATTCAAAAATAATTTTGTGGTATCTGGATTTCATGAAATTACAACAAAACATAAAAAAGGAAAAATTGTGAAAGATCTAAGTATACTATGCTACAAGAAAGAAATCCCAACCTTTTTAATAATTGAAGCAATTTCTGTAAAATAAAAATTTAATCTAATCCCAATTTTTCAATAAATTTATTCTTATTAAAGACTTCAATTGAGTTTGAAGTTATCGACATGTTTATATAGAATTATTTAATTAATAGTATTATGAATAAAAAAATAATTTTTTCAATTTTAATCGGGATGGCAATAATTGTTGGGCTTCTTTTGATATTACTTAATAATTCAGAGATGGTTAATTGCGACGAGGATTATGAATGTTTATATCAACAAATTTTAGCGGGAAATTCTGCCAAGGTTGTTATTTCTGAAGAGATTCCATCTTTATTTTTAATTGAAAAAAGTGAAGTTAAAATAGATCCAGTAATGAATCAATTTAAAGTTTCTATGAAGATTCTTGATTTAAAAGAAATTAAAAAAGAAGGTTTAATAACTAAATCAATTGTTGGTTCAATTTCTGAAATTTGTCCTGAGATAATTAATAATCTTAATAAAATTAAATCTAAGGAGGCAGTTTGTATGGTAGGTTCTGCTAGTGAGGCGAAGCAATTAGCAATAGATGGATTAACTGAAGATTCAATAAAAAAATATAATTGTGAGGGAGAACTAATAGAAGTAATTACTAATATTTGCACTACCCCTGATTTTCCAAATTTTCCTCCTGGAGTAAAGAAGCCTGCTGTTTATTTGTATCCTCTTAAAACATCGGAAATTGAAGTTAAGGTGGATGTAAATGGGTTTATTACTAAGGCTGAACCTGATTATTTAACTGGATGGAAAGTTATCGCAGAGCCAAGTGGATTGATTAATAATAATTATGATTACTTGTTTTATGAAGCACAATTGAATAATCTTGAACTTCCTGAAGAAGGTTGGATTGTAGAATATTCTGGTCTTGATAATTGGTTTGATTATAATTTGCCACTTTTGGGATTAAATGAAAAAGAAATGAGTCAATTTAAAGAATATTGGATGGAAGAATTAAGAGAATCAAATTATTATGAAATTAAAATTCTTGAAAAACAATTTTTAGAGGAAAATATGAATTTAATAGTAAACCCAAATCCAGATACAATGATAAGAATGAATTTTTATTTTAAGCCTCATTTAGAGGAATTTGAATTAGAAGAGCCAATAATTAAAACTCCAATTAGAAATGGTTTTACTGTTGTTGAATGGGGTGGCTTGTTGGATAATTAATTTAGATTTTTTTAATCCAAACCCAACTTTTCAATAAACTTATTTTTATCAAAGACTTCTATTTTATTGTATTCTTGTCCTGTGCCTAAATATAGAATTGGTTTTTTTGTTACATGGCCAACACTTAGAGATGTTCCACCTTTTTCATCGATGTCTGCTTTTGTAAGTATTATTCCGTCAATCCCAATTGAGAAATTAAAACTTTTTACCTGTTCAATTGCATCATTTCCTGTGATTGATTCTCCGACAAAGATTTTTGTATCGGGCTTTGTGACTCGTACTATTTTTTCTAATTCCTGTAAAAGGTTTTTTGAAGAATGCATCCTCCCTGCTGTGTCAATTAAAACGCAATTAATGTGATTCTTTTTTGCATATTGTATGGCATCAAATCCTACTGAAGCAGGATCTGAGCCGTATTCATTTGCAATTACTTTTATATCTAATTTTTCTCCGTGTTTTTTTAATTGGTCAATCGCTGCTGCTCGAAAAGTATCTGCTGCTGCTAGGACGCAAGTTAAATTATTGTCTTTTAATTGCTGTGCGATTTTTGCAATAGAAGTTGTTTTGCCTGTCCCATTAATCCCACAAAATAAAACAACATATGGTTCTTTGGCTTGATCTAGGGATTTTTCTTTTATTTTTTCAATTAAAGAAAATGGTTCAATTAAAATATTTCTCATAATATCCTTTATAGTTTCATTTATTTGTCCTTCTATTTCTTTTTTTAGAAATTCTTTTCCTGTAATTTCTTGTTTTAATTCTTTGATTATTTTTTCAGCAACTTCTAAAGCAACATTATTTTCTAAAAGTAGCATTTCTAATTCTTCTGCGTAAACT
>CAYZVU010000038.1:0-4883 GCA_964482075.1 Candidatus Woesearchaeota archaeon
TTTAACTCTATCATTTAAATCTAATTTATCAATAGCATCTGGGTCCTTCGCAGAAAGAAATCCATCTCTCAATGTGACAAAAGCCAACTGCCCAGACGACATCGCATGAATAGAACCCTGCCCCTTTTGCATATCAACTTTATCCATCCAAAGTTGTTTCAACGACAACCTCGCAGCCTCAGTAATATTTCCCCCTGAACCAAAATCATCATACACTTGTAACCGCGACTTAAAATCTCTTAAATCATAAACCAAATTCAAAACACTTCTCAAAATAGTATTAATTTGCGCCAATGCATTTTGACCTTGCTGTTGCATCAAAGACTTTCTCTGACCCATCTCAGAAAAATAACCCGACCCAGGAGACGAAGAAAAATTATCAATCAATTTTTTAGGTTTTAAACCCTGATCATTCATTAAATCAAGCATAAAAAAATAAACAGGCTCCAAAGTCTCAGACGCAGAATCATATACAAGTTTATGCTCAGACAAAGGCTCCTTACCAATATCCTTTAAAATATCTTTAACATTATTTCCCATAAAACATCTAACAGAATCAAGTTAAAAAAGGTTTTGTTATAAAAAATAATAGAAATTAATATAAACAACTTCTTCTTAAACATTATATGGGATTTTTTAGTAGAAGAAATAAAGTAATTGATTTAACTGAAAAGTATAAAAAAGATCAAGAAAAATTATCAAATATCAGATCAGAAATGAATGAAGAAAATACTATTGAAGCTCCCTCTCAAGAACAACCTGCACAACCTTCTGGGCTCGGGGGATTTTTTAGCGCAATTTCAAACACAGCAAATCAAATCTCAAATAATTCAACAGAAACAGAAAGCTCAAATGAATTAGACGAAAAAAAGAGACGATTGATTAAAAGGCTCACAGAGATGACTGAAAAAATAGAAAACATCTCAAATCAAATTTATCATCTAGAGCAAAGAATAGAAGTTCTTGAAAGAAAAAATAATGTTAATGGATATTAATTAAATTAATAAACCCCAAACCCTTTTTCTAATTATGAAAAACCTCCCACAAAAAACCCAAGCCTATGCATTGAAAAACGCAATCTCCCATGAAGGAAAAGCTCAACAAGGCTCTGTGATGGCAGGACTATTTCAAGAAGGATTAAAAAAACAAGACATTAAAAAATACATTAAACAAATTTCTGAAATAATTCAAAAAGTAAACAAACTTTCTTTAGAAGAACAAAAAAAAGAATTTGAAAAAATAAAAGATCATACTTCTGAAAGAGAAATTAGAGAAGGACTTCCAGAATTGCCAGATGTAAAAAAAGGCGTTGTAATGAGAATAGCCCCTTCTCCATCAGGCCCACTTCATTTAATGCATGCAATTAATCTCTCCCTCAATTATCTTTATGTAAAAAAATATGGAGGAACACTTTATGTAAGAATCGAAGATACAAACCCAGAAACAATTTATCCAAAAGCATATAGTATGATAAAAAAAGAAGCCCTCTGGCTAACAGACAAAAAAACAAAAATAATAATCCAATCTGAAAGAATGGAATTATATTATAAATATGCAAAAAAATTAATTCAAAAAAAATCAGCCTATGTTTGTAATTGCCCCCAAGAACAATTTAGAGAATTTGCCAAAAATAAACAAAATTGCCCATGTAGAAAACAAACAGAAAAACAAAATTTAGAAAAATGGAAATTAATGTTAAATGGGAAACTAGAAAATGTTGTTCTAAGATTTAAATCAAATATGAAACACAAAAATCCTGCAATGAGAGATTTCCCTCTAGCAAGAGTAAATAAAACTCCCCACTCATTACAAAAAAGAAAATATAACGTATGGCCTTTAATGAATCTTTCTGTTAGTGTGGATGACATTGAATTAAAAATGACTCATATTATTAGAGGAAAGGACCATAAAGACAATGCAGAAAGACAAAAAATGATTTACAAAATTTTAAACAAAAAATATCCATGGTCTGCTTTTACGGGGATGACAAACTTTATTGATATGAAATTCTCAACACGACAAATGCGAAAAGATATTGAAGATAAAAAAGTTTCAGGATGGGACGACCCAGAACTCTCAACAGTTATCTCACTTAAAAAAAGAGGATACAAGCCAATCGCATTTCACAAATTCGCAGAACACACAGGAAGTCTTTCAGAAGTTGACAAAGTAATTAAGAAAGAAGATTTCTTTGAAATGCTTGATAGATTTAATCAAGAATAAAACATTTTAAAAACATAAACCCCTTTTCACAATAATGAAAAAAGAAGTAAAAGAATTTCTCAAGAAATTTTGGTATCTCTTATGGAAAGACGATTCTCTAAAAGGATGGGTTTTCTCAGTTATTTTTCTTTTCATTTTTATTAAATTTATTTTCTTTCCCATATTAAGTTTAGCAACAGGGACAGTACTACCTCTCGCAATTGTTGAATCCTGCTCAATGTATCATGACGGGAACATGCTCTCAAGCCATGACCAATGGTGGAAAAATCACAAAGACAAATATTCTGAATTCACAATTGAAAAAGAAGAATTCAAAGACTTCAAATTTCACAAAGGATTCAATAAAGGAGATATTTTATTCATAATAGGAGCAAAACCTGAAAAAGTAAAAATAGGGGATGTCATAATTTTCAACGCCCAACAACAAAATCCCATAATCCACAGAGTAATAAATATCGAAGAAAGAAATAATGGATATATCTTCTCAACAATTGGAGACAATAACAACGGACAAATAAGTTTTGAAAAAAATATACAACAAAATCAACTTGTAGGTAAAGCGATTTTCAAACTCGCCCCATACATGGGATGGGGGAAACTCATATTTTTCGAACATTTTAGAGCAGAATCTGAAAAAGGATTTTGCGATGAAAATTAGATAATTTTATAAAGAAAGTTAAAGTCATCAGAAAATGGAATTTTGCCCAAAATGTGGTGCTATACTCATTCAAAAAGCTAAAAACGCTGGTTGTCCAAGATGCGGATACTCTGCAAAAGGAAAATTAAAAATTAAGAGTTCTGAAGAAATGCACGAACAAAAAGAAATCGCAGTTATCAAGAAAGAAGAACAAACACGGCCAACAGTTACTTTTGAATGCGCAAAATGCCCAAATACTAAAGCATATTTCTGGGCAATTCAAACACGAGCTGCAGACGAATCTGAAACAAAATTCTTCCAATGCACAAAATGCGAGAATACTACAAAAGATTATGATTAACTAATACTCCCCAATTTTTCTGAAAAACCACACTTGCCACATTTAAGATAAGTTATAGCATCTTCATCAGACCAAAAAGCCCCAAGGTCAATAATCTGTGCCTTCCCATAACCACATTTCTTACATTTATTATTATATGTTGCAAGAAGATTTTCTTCACTCACAACCCCTTCTGCCTTAGCTGATTTTTGACTAACCTCTTCACTTACTTTTAATTCTTCACCACCATTAACAATTTTAAAATCTCCACAAGAATTACATAATAAAAGAGTCTCATCCTTAACTGTCCTAGGGATAATCATACTTCCACATTTTTCACAAAAATTAATTGTCATTTTAAATAAAACCTTTTTAAATTTATAAACCGTTCGAATTTTATCAAAACCTAAAGAAAAATATGATAAGAGGTAATCTTTTAAACTAAATCTAATTAATTATTTTAATGGCCTCGTAGCTCAGCCTGGTTAGAGCACTAGACTCTTAATCTAGGTGTCGAGGGTTCAAATCCCTTCGGGGCCATTTAGAATTAAAATATAAATTGTTTTTGGACTCTTTCTATATCTGTTGAAGTAATATTCCCTAGAAATAATCGATAATTTTCTAATTTTCTTTTAATAACTTCTTGCCCAATTTCTTTAGAAAAGTCTATCCCTTTTTGCATTCCTTCACTAATTCCACGATCAGTATAAACTACTTTAGTGCTTGCCATTTTTCCCCATTCGAGTCCTGTCATTATTCCTTTTGTTCTTTCTTTTGGATTTTTATCATCTAAAAGACCTTGTTGTGTAAAAAATAAATGAGAAGCATATGGGAATTCCCCCCTGTTTAAGGAATCCTGAATACAGGCTTGTGCATATAAGATATTTATTTCAGTTTCTTCATATCCTTTTCCACGATATGGGCTTTCAATAATTACTAAGTTATTAATTTTTTTCATTCTTTATTTTATTGAGATGTTTTAATAAAGATTGTTGTGGTTGGTATTTAATTGAGAAAATTATTTATAGTCATTTATTATATTTTATAATATGGAATTTTGTAAAAAATGTAGCGGAATTATAATTCCTAGAAATTCTAATGGGGAGACTCTTTTTCTTTGCAATAAGTGTGGATGGTTTAAAATTTTAAAGTGTAATGTAGAACTAAAAATATCTAATCAAATTGATCATGATGAAAAAAAGGGAGATGGGATCGCGAGTGGTAAAAATGAATTTGCAGATTATGATAATAAATGTGGAAAATGTGGATATGGGAAAGTGCAAATTATTGATATAGGGTGTTTTTATTCAGATGAGGATCATATTATATATCTTAAATGCGGGAAATGTGGTTATGCTACAAGAATAGGAGAAATTAGTTAATCGTAGTCTCTTCTCGTGTGTTCGCACTTTACACATTTGAAGAATTTTGTTTCTGATTCATCTGATGCACGAGTTTGGATAGTCCAAAAGTATGCTTTATCATGGTCACATTTTGGGCAAACTTCATTTACAATCGGGTGAACTTCTTGCTCTTTATCTGTAATAACTGGGATTTCTCTTTTTTCGTCTACTTTTTCAGAAATTTTAATATTTAATTTTCCTTTTGCAGAATAATTACATCTGGGGCAACCAGCATTTTTTAATTTTTGAACTAAGATAGATCCACATTTAGGGCAAAATT
>CAYZVU010000039.1:0-4498 GCA_964482075.1 Candidatus Woesearchaeota archaeon
CCAATATTCCAAACTTCTGCTGTAACTTGGATTGTTGAACCACATTGTGCTGTTTCAGGCAAAATTTGTATATCTTCAAGGATAATAAAATCCTCTCCAAGCATTAATTGAATCTCTTCAAAATCTGATTCACAAATTGTTTCCTCATATTCTTCATCATATCCTGTTGCTCTTACATATAATAAAAGGTCTTCATTACTTATATCTTCTAAATCAATATCAAAATCTGAGTCTTTGATTGTAAAATCAAAAGTAAGTATTTCATATTTCTTTTCTTTAAGGTTAAAATCATCTAAATCATCAATTTCAATTACCCATTCTCCAGAGTCAGAATCATAAAGTCCCCATTCAACTTTGATATCTTTGATTTTTTCTTCTCTGCCGTTATTTTCAACTTTAATAGTAATTTCAATTTCTGAACCTGGATACCATTCATTGTTATCTCCGAATTCTCCAGTGTTATCTACCTTATCTATATCTATTTTTAGATTAGTATTAGGGTTTCCGTTGTTATCATCATTGTCGTATTGGCAGAAAGCGAAATCCTCTGATTCAAGAATTGTTATTGGAGTTAATGCCAAATCAAATTCATCTATAGATGTTTCTCCATCATCAACATGAATTGTTATATCCATTTCACCAAGAGGTATGGTATCATCAAAAGTAAAAGTTAAAGAGTATTTAATTGGAGTTGTATCTAAAGCTGCCATATTAATAGTATCGGGTAAGCTTGAATTATCCCAAGTTCCATAATTATCTTTATCAGAAGTTACTGACCAAAATAAATCTTTATCTGCGGTACATGTTCCTCTATTTGATAATTCGAAAGAAACTGTTAATGTTCCATCATCTTGATTAATTTCAGTAGGAACAGAAATTTCAGTTAAATTTAAACAATCTGTAGCACTCATAAAACTCATTACTAGAACTAACGCTAAAACGCTAAAACTCAATAAAGTCAATGTTTTCGATTTCATTTTGTAGTCATTTGAGAGTTAGGATGGTTTATAAACTTTTCTGTTATGTAAAATATAGTTTGTTTTGCGTGCATTTTTCTTCTTTATTCCTTTAAGAAACATTTATATATTTTAAAGATTGTTTATTAACGACAAAAAATAAAATGGGAATCAAATCAAGAGAAAATTCTTTGGGGGCATGGGCGTTTTTAATAGGTGTAGTCCTGGCTTTACTTATTGGGCTTTCAACAACATTGATTCCGATTCCGGCATTAAATCAATATAGCTCTGCGATTTATGGTATATTAGTTATTTTGGGACTTATGGTTGGTTTTATGAATGTTGGGATTAAAGATAGTCAAACATTCTTGATTGCTGGAACTGTTTTGGTTATTGTTAGTGGGTTTGGGATGGACTCCTTAAGTGGTTCATTAATAGGATTTCCGCTTGCAGAAGCAGTTAAAACCGTGTTTTCTGCGCTATTAACCTTATTTGTGCCTGCCACAATAATAGTTGCCCTGAAGACTGTGTTTAGCTTAGCAAAGGTTTAGTTATAATATAAGGAGTTATAATTTAATGAATCTTGGTCCTTTATAATTATGTGCTGGTTTATCTACTTCATCTAGAAACATTGATTTTGGTCTTGCCCAAACTTTTTCAGGGATATCTGCTTGTCTATATATTACCATTTCTTCCATTGTCTCAGTGTGCTTTGCAATTGCCACAATTTCATAGATTGTCCCTTTGAAATGCTTGTATCTATCTCCTGCTTTCATTTTATCTGATCTATATTAATAATAGAATTACTATTTAAATCCATTCTTCTACATGCTGTGTTTACCCAGAATTGTATTTCGGGAAAGTTCTCAAATTCTGCTGTGTCTATATTATTAGAGAGGAAAATATTTGCTTGTTTTTTGCAAGTTTCTTTGAATTGTAAAGCTTTTTTGAGATTTTGCTGGCCATGTTTGGTTGAAACTAGAATCCCTATTTTATCTGCGTGTAAATATCTTAAATATCTTGCTTTTTGATTTTTTTCGAATTTTGAGATATCTTGCTTAGAAATTTGTTGCAATTTGAAGTTATTGAATATGTAAACTGGGAGTTTTGACTCATATGCTAAACCAATTGCGTGGAATTTTCCATCTGTGATTAATAATATTGCTTTTGTTTTTTTAGATAATTTTAGCTGACTACATCCAAGAACTTGCGAGAAAGAAAGGATGTTGTGTTTTTTAGAAAGGATTTCTTTGACTTCTTTTGCTATTTCCTTATATTGTATAGAATAACATAAGGCTATATCTTTTGGGAGTTTTGCTATTTGTGAAAGATTTTTCTTGTTTAGCTTTTGCTTTGAAATTGCTGGAATAAATAGGGTTTTCATAATAGGTTATACTAAAAAGGAATTATAAAGTTTTAGATTTAATCAAATTTGCTTCGAACTTGTTCTCTTTGAATTTCTTGCTTTTCTATTTTTGCGAAAGATGGAGTTACAATAACTGTGTTTTCTCCGAAACCTGCAATGCTTCCTTCAAGAGCGTCTGTTGTTTTTTTAACTTTTGAAATTGCTCTTTTTAATTCAATCGGATCTTTTTTTCTTAATGTTTGAATATCGATTATTGCGATAGTATAGCCTTCTCTTAATGCATTTAAAACTTCATTAACATCTTCGTATTGTTTTAATGAGAATAATTTTACAAGAATTTTTCTTTCTTTTTTATCACTTCCTAAATCGATTTCAAGATATTCCTCTGCCTCACTTCCGGAATCAGAAAATGCTCTTCTTATTTTATTAAATACCATATTAAATTTATAATCAGAATCTTTATAAATATTTCGGGGTTTTATTGATATGTTTACTTCTTAACATTCTTCATTAATTCTTTTTGAAGCTTTTCTAATTTTTCTGATAGTTCTTTTTCTTGCTTTTCTAGAGAGTCTATTCTCAGGTTAAGAAGTTTTTGCTTTTTTTCAAGGTCTTCCTTTAATATTTTTTTATCTGTTTTAATCATTAATTGTCCTACTATTTTGAATACTTCATCTCCAGATTTTTCAATTTCTTTTAATGCTGCTTGTGTTTCAGAAATCTCCATTTGGAAAGCCTGCTTTTGGTAAATAATTCCTTGCAATCCTTGCTCTGTCATCTGCAATTCCTGAAGATTATTTTCGCTTTCCATTTAAATTGCCTTCACTGTTTTTACTTTTGTCCTCGGCTTATAGAAGATTTTGCTTCCACAATGGGGGCAAACGAATCTCTGGTCAAGATCTTTTGACTTAATCTTCTTCTCGCATTTGAAACATTTATAGGTTGTCATTTTAATCTAAATAATATGTGTTGTGGGCGAATTTTTTCCCGCATTTATTGCATTCCCAAATTCCTTTTGAAAGCCTCTTTACTCCGAGCTTCTCACAAAAAGGACATTTTTGCTTTACTCTTTGTTTGATTTCTACTTTAACTAATTTATCTCTAATTTTTTTTCCGTATCTCGCGCCGAATCTTCCGGCAGATTTTGTCTTTTTACTTTTAGTTGGCATAATATTAAATGATAATTTTGGTTTTTAAAATGTTCGTTTGGGAAATGGGGCTGCCAAGATTTGAACTTGGGTCTGCAGGTCCCAAACCTACAATGCTAACCAGGCTACACCACAGCCCCCTAATAAAAAAAGATTATGTTAATTTATAAACTATTTCTTTTTTGGTTTTGCTGGAGCAGGAACAGATTTTGTTGCCTTTTTATCAGCCTTTTCTTCTGCGGCTTTTTTGACTTCTTCTTCTTGCTTTAATACAAGATCCTGACCCTTCTTAACGCCAGAGAAATATTCTTCTAATTCTTTCTTTTTTTCTTCAGAAGTTTCAGTTTTTTCTTCTTTTATCTCTTTATCATATTTTCCCTCGTCAACTTCTTGTTCTACTTCTTTTGCAAGTTTATTTTCTACTAAAACTCCGAGGCTAACACATGTTCCTAAAACAGATTTTACTGCAGATTTTAAAGATTTGTCTAGAAGATTTATGTGCTTTGTTTTTGCAACAGAAATTATTTGCTCAATTGAAGCGTTTGCAGGATTTACTTTTAATTGTGCCCCAGAACCTTTTTCAATTCCTAATTGTTTTTTTACTAATTCTGACATTGGTGGTGAAAAAACTTTTACTTCAAATTCTTTTGTTGAAGCGTCTACGTCTAATTCAACTGGCACTTTCATTCCTTGGAAATTTGCTGTTGCCTCGTTTACTTTTTCAATTACTTTATTTATATTAACTCCAGCTGGCCCTAATTGCTGACTAAGTGCTGGCCCTGGCTTCATACCTCCACCTTCAACTAATATTTTTATGTTCATTCTTCTTCCTCCTCATCTTCTCTTCGGATAACTTTTATATTATCTATTTTAACTGTAACTGGGAATGGAACAACTGCACCAAGTAAACTAACTACAACCTCTCCTTTTTGTTTGTCAATTCTTGTAACTTTTGCTTTTTCTTTTTTAAACGGTTCTGAAATCATTTCCACAATGTCTCCTTCTTGGATTGAAATTTTTTCCATAGA
>CAYZVU010000040.1:0-4448 GCA_964482075.1 Candidatus Woesearchaeota archaeon
AATCAAATTTATCTTCAAAAAGATTTTATGAATATTTTAAAGAAATGATTGAAAAGGGATTAATAAAAGAAACAAATAATTCAAAAATAAAGGAAATTCAAATCACAGAAAAAGGACAAAAATATTTAGAAAGATTTAATGCAATTATTAGTTTTATTGAGGAATTTGATTTATAAAAATATAAAAACTCCACCCCCTTATTTCTAATATGAAATCTCCAAACAAAGAAGAAATCATGAAAAGAATCAAAGAGGCAGGAGATCCAGAAAATTATGAAACATCCTGGGAAAAAGGAATACCAAAATCTAAGAAAAAAACAAATATTAAAAGAGGTGGAAATGCTAGAGCCCAAGGAGGAAGGTTTGAATTAAAAGTCAGGAAAGACCTAGAAGATAAAGGAAGAATCATAGACAAATGGTCAAACAACGTAGACCTTGAACAAAACAAACTAAATCCTGCAAAAAGAAAATATAACCCTTTCGCCAAAGCCCTCACAATCGGAACAGGATTCCCAGACTTTATCTCAATTAAACATATTAGCAAAAACTCATATAGTGTTATTGGAGTAGAGGTTAAAATGAATGGAATGCTCTCAAAAATAGAAAAACAAAAATGCGCTTGGTACTTACAAAATAAAATATTCTCTCAAATTTGGATTGCAAAAAAAGGAGAAAAACGTGGGCAAATTGTATACGAAGATTTCAAAGAAAAATATAAAGACAAGTATAACAATCTTTATGGAAAATACTGACTTTCTATAGCGAAGTGGAGGTTATTGTCAAGCACAACAATCTTTAAAATTATTTATTTCCTCTATAATTCATGAAAAAAGAGACCATATTAATCCTAATTCTACTTATGATTCCAATTCTCTCAGCAACCTGCGAAAATAATCAGATAGACATCAACACAGCCTCATTGACCGACCTAGACAAACTCACAGGGATAGGCCCAGCAAAGGCACAAGCAATAACCGACACAAGACCCTTCAACAACATAGATGAATTAATCAATGTATATTGAATCGGGCCAGCCACATTGCAAAAAATAAAAGATCAGGAATTAGCCTGTGTAGAAGAAGAAACCCCTGAAAGCCCTCCAGAAGAAACCACAAAAAACACCCAAGAAGACCAACAAAATTCTAAAGAAGAAATAACCCCAACAAAAAAAGAACCAAAGCCCCCAACAATCTCAGAATCAATAAAACTTTCTCCAAAAGATATAAAAACTGAAAACAACAATGAAAAATTATACAAAAATAAATATTAAATATATGGATTGATTATATTCAGTATTTTGATTATATTTTTGCTTCTCTTAAAAAAGAGAAATTTTAAAACCGAATTTGAATAAAATGGCGAAACAAGTAGAAACTGAAATAAAAACAAAACAAAATATCCTAGCAATAATGATAATAGAAGTAGTTGGGAAACCTCCAGAACATTTACAAAAAGCACTAGAGGATATAGCAGATAAAATAAACCAAGAAAAAGGGATAAAAGTTCAAAGCAAAAAAATTCATGAACCAAAACCTCTTGAAAAACACAAAGAATTTTTCTCAACATTTATGGAAGTTGAAATCCTCGCAGACCATATTTTGGATTTAACAAGAATCATGTTTGTATATATGCCTTCAAATATAGAAATTATAAAACCAGAATCAATTTCTATTTCAAACAACTACCTAAATGAAATACTTAACGAAACAACAAGAAAAATGCATCAATATGACGAAACTGCAAGAGCACTAAAAGCTCACACAATGAGAATGGAAAAACATATTCAAGAAAATATGCCTAAAAAAGAAGAGAAAAAATAATTACCGAACGCCCTTACCAGCACCCTTTCTACCAACTCCTAATAAACTAACCTTCCTCTTCGCACCACGATATCTAAATTTAAAAAACCAAATTAAAAAACCAAAAATAAAAGCGATAAGAATCCATCCAAAAATTTTTATAAATGAACTACTTTCTTCTTTAACACAATCCGCCAAACAACATCTAACATCTGTATCAATTTCAAGGCCATCACATTCTTCATTGTCCTCGCACTTAGTTCCATTAATCTCAGCACAAGTTTCCCAAGCCTCTTCTTCCTCTTCAACAACTTCCTCTTCTTCAATAATTATAATAATTTCTTCTTCCTCTTCTTCTTCAGTTGCATTTACTTCATCAGAATTTTTAATTAAATAAACAGGAATATTATAATTCAATCCCCCAGAACTCAAAGAAATAGTATTCAAAGAAGACTTAGTTACATTGCCAAATTTAAAATCAATTTTCTTTTTCTCTCCAGATTTTAATTCAACCGAATCTCCTCCTATAATTTCTTCTTCCTTATCCTCTCCTCCAAAAAAAGAATCCCAAAAACCTTCGTCCTCATTCTCTTCTTCAACTCCTAATTCAAAACCCGAAAAACTATCATAAGAAATCTCAATCTTCCCAGCTTGCAAATTCTGAACTTCCAAATAAAAACTTTCATTAGAAGAAACAACCCCAGGATTAACAGAAAAAATAGCACTCTTATTTGAAATCGAAAATTCCCTTACAATATTTTCCTCACTTATATCTTGCCCAACATAATATTCTACATCTTCAATTGAAATTGAATAATTATCTTCATAAGAAGGAATCAACGCATAAATATAAAATTCATCTTCAATATTAAAAATCTCAAACTCCATCGGAACCCTCATATGTCTTCTATAAAAAAACACATTATCCTCAGAAACAGAACCAATAAAATTACCAGACAACTTAGTGATTAAAGTTTCACCTTTATCATAATTTTCTCCAACATTAAAATCAACAGCCAAACCTAAAGGCAAAATCAACAAAAACAAAAAACCAACCACCAAAATTTTATTTAACATAAAATAATTAGGAAATTTAAGATTATAAACTTTATTGCCCCATATCTTTTAGCTTCTTAAGAACATCATCCACTTCACCCTGAGGCCTTCTCATCGGTCTTCGCGGAGGCATTGGCCTTCTTTGAGCAGAAGGTGGTAAAATCTTTCTTTGCCCCATAGGACGGTTTTGAGGAAACATAGGAGGTCCTCGAGGCCCAGGACGACCACCAGTAGGCCCTTTCTTCTTTCCACCAAACTTAGATTTTATTTTGAGAAATAATATTCTTAATTTATCTCTAAAAACAATACCTAAGATAACTAAAATAATCAATCCCAATAAAACAAAAATCCACCAGTAACTCCCACCCGAAGGATCATCACTTGTTACACAACAAGGATCTGAAGCATAAGCGCAAGTAAGAGCTGAATTTTTAGTTTCTCCAGAAAGGCAATCACTAACCCTGCAAATTCCTCCACTTGGAACACAAGTTGCAGTATCAACTACAATAGTCTGGCAAGAACCAGCAATACAACAAGACTGCCCAGCAGATAAATCAGTCGCACTTGAAGAAGTTGAACCACTACAAGTTTCATCTGAACTACAAACAACTCCACCCTCATCAAAACAAGTTACAGTTTCAACATCAAGACTACAACACTGCAACATTCCAGCACATTGATAATTCTCATTTAAATTCAAACCAACACAACTAATAGGGGAAAGGCAATAATACCCACTAGTAATACAATTTAATTTTCCCCCAGTACCATTAGTATCTCCAGGAACATTCCCATTATAAGAAAAATCCCCCCAAAAAGAATATAATAAAATTGCCGTATCTAATGTGCTCCCCCAACATCCATCATCAGATTGAACACCGTCACTAAAAAGCCATTGCTTTGCCTTATCAACAGAAGAATCACTAGAAGGCAATCCCAAACCAGCAATTCCAGTATCATAATATTTAGTAAAAATATCTCCAAACTGGTCCCAATAACCATCTGTAGTTTGTTTTAAAATTAAATCATTTCTAAA
Source organism: Candidatus Woesearchaeota archaeon (assembly GCA_964482075.1). Taxonomy (GTDB): domain Archaea; phylum Nanobdellota; class Nanobdellia; order Pacearchaeales; family GW2011-AR1; genus CAYZVU01. Next base: position 3,891 of record CAYZVU010000040.1, read on the forward strand.
ATCTCCGTAGCTTGTTAAAGAATATAAAAAAGATTCAGGAAAATATTTTGTGTTAGCAGAATCTTCTGAGAAAACAATTAAATAGGGCATAAAAGAACTAACATCTTCTCCAAAATACTTCAAGACCATTGCAGCCCACAAACTTCCTTCATAATCACAAGAACTTCCTTGAGCAAAACATAATGAATTAACTTGCTCTGTAGTAGATTCCCCTGCAGCCATTGAAGTTGATTTCATAGCAACATGAATTATTCCTTCGCCAGATTGTTTCTTAAATAATAAAGTTGTTAAAAAAGATTTATCACAATTAGTTGTAAAAACTTCGCTAAGGCAACTATCATCTATCTTAACATAATAATCAGAATAAATCCCAGCAGAAGCAGATAAACAAGAAGAACCGCCTGCAACTGTCAAAGTTCTATCATTCTCTATTGTTACTGTCGCTGTTCCACCACTCCAACCAACCTCACATATTGCCGAAGCCCCTTCTTCAACAGGAGCATCAATTTCTAAAAACCAATCAAGACCATCTGCAGTTTTATTTTGATCTAAAAGCCA
>CAYZVU010000041.1:0-4184 GCA_964482075.1 Candidatus Woesearchaeota archaeon
TCGACCTTTACCTTAGGAGGGTACTGCTCTATCCATGCTGAGCTACAGGCGCATATCAAATAAAAAAAATGCAGGTGAAAGGGTTCGAACCTTCGTAAGCATAAGCTAACAGATTTTGAGTCTGCCCCGTTTGACCACTCCGGCACACCTGCATGATATAAAAAAAATATTTCAAGAATATAAAAACCTTTACAATTACTTAATTTTCTTAGAAACCTCTGCCAAATCACTTTTTAACACAGCAATAGATTCACCGAATACATCTTCAACACCCAATTGCCCAAAAGATTCAAGAGTAATCATTAATTCATTAGTTTGATTAATTTCAATAGAGTCCTTTCCTTTTTTCTTACAAAATTCAACACAAGACTCACACATATCACATTTAACATTATCTGTAACTTTAACTTTTCCTCCAGAAGCATCTAGAATCTTTTTAGGACAAACACTAACGACATCAGAGGGGCAATCTTTATCTATTTTTAAATCAAAAACATTCCTATAGAACATTAAGCCAGGAGCAAACTTTGTATGCTCAATCCCTTTCCCAAATTTAGTAACAGCATTTAATTCTAATTCTTGTCCTTTATTCAAAAAAGTTAAAGGAATATCTCCAAAAACAACTTTAAGCTTTCCATCTAATTCCTCCGAATGAACAAACCCTTCTTTTTTAACCTTCAAACTAAATTTCTCAACCCCAGATTTATTTACAGATTTAATCATCTTCAATGGAACTAATCCTATTCTATGAGCAAGAGTCTCATCATAAATAGCAGAATCATTTTTAACAATTTCAACTTCATCTACAGCAAGAATATCAACATAATTTAAATATCTTCGAATAGCATTTGCCAAACCTTCATCCATTTCTGCAACAAAAGTAACTTGATTTTCTTTTTTATTTATTAGTTTCATCTTATATATTTTTGAATTTTTATTACCTTTTAAAGTTTGCCTAAGGTCTTCTTCCACGTCTTCCACCCTTCTTCTTAGGTCCTCCACGCGGAATTCGAGTAGTATCAAGAATATTCAAAATTTTGAACCCTCCACGAGACAAACTTTTGATTATTGCATTTGCTCCTGGACCTGGCGCAGGATTTCTTGTCTTTGCCCTAATTCGAACATATAATGAAGTAACCTGAAACTCTTTTAATTTTTCAATAATTCTTTTAGCAATAAACATCGCGACAGTGGGATTTGCCTTAAGTCTACTGTGTTTTGTAACCATCCCTCCAGTAATTTTTGCAACAGTTTTACCAGACATATCTGTAACATGTGCAATAGTATTATTAAAAGAAGCATAAATATTCAAAACAGCCTCAATCTCTCTTTTCTTCTTTATTTCTTTTTTCTTGCCCTCAACTTGTGACTCTTCAACTTTCTTAATTTCAATCTCTTTTGCAGCAGGAACCTCAACTTTCTTAACTTCAACTTCACTCATCTTTAATTTCCTCCGCTTCTTCTTTAACTTCTTCAACAGGCGCCACTTCAATTTTTTTCTTAGCTTTTCTTGGCTTCAAACCAATCTTATCTTCCAAAGCAACCTTCACAACATAAGAAGGGCTATCAACAACTCTTCCATCAACTAAAACTTTTTTATGAGAAATAAATTGTCTCGCAGTTTTCATAGTTGTAGTTAAACCCTTTTTAACCAAAATAGTCTGCAATCTTCTTTGAAGATAATCTTCTTTTGTTAACGCTAAAATATCTGCGATTGAATTAACTTTTAACCCAATTTTATTTAATTGCTCGAACAAAGAAGCTTGTTTTTTAGCATCTGCTCCAATCAATTTTTTTGCCTTTGTTCTCATTGACTTAATCTTTGCATCTGCTTTCCAAATTTCTTTTTTATTCTTTAATCCAAAATCTTTTTTTATTTGAGCCTCCTCAACAAGACGATCTTTATCAAAAGGTCTCTTCGGCCTAGAATATGTTTTATGTTTTCTTTTCATTATTTCTTCCCCCCATTAGTTTTCCCTTTCTTTTTAATCCCAGCGCCCTTTCTTCGGTTAGTTCTAAAATTGGATTTTGTTCTTTGCCCTCTTAATGGTAAGCCAGCCATATGTCTAAACCCACGATAATTTTTAATTTTCTTTAATCTTTTAATATCAAATTCCTTTCTTAATTCCAAATCAGAACTTACAAGATGCCCGTCTGAGCCTTCTTCAAAATCAGATCTTCTATTCAAAAGATATTCTGGAAACTTTGGATTTTTAATAAAATCTAAAAGTGTCTTCATCTCTTCCTCATTTAAAGAACCAACTTTTCTCCTTTTGTCAAAACCCAAAACAACACAAATAGCATTTGAAATACTCCAAGAAATACCTTTTATTTTAGTCAATCCTGCATAAAGAGTCATTCCTCCTTCAATATCTTTTGATAAAATTCTAACTATCTTATACTCTTCGCTAACTCCTTTCTTCTCTTGTACTTGTTTTTGTGTATTTTCCATTTTAATTTGTAAATAAATTGTATCTCTCAAGATTTGTTAATTCTTGGAATATTCTTTTCTCAACAGCCTTTTCAGGATAAGGAAAATTTGAAATTCTCTTCCTCAAATCTTCAAAAGATTCGAAAAGCTTTTCCTTTCTTTGTACTAAAATTTCATTCATATATCTTTTCCCCAAACCTGGAAGCAACTCAATTTGATGAACCCTTTTATTTATAGCATCAGCCTTATTAAAAAATTCAACAAATTCTGCTTCTCTTTCTTTAACAACTGCTTTTATAAATTCTTCTAAATAATTCTTAGCTGATTCTGTCAACTTTTCCCTCTTTAATCTTCCAAGAATATAATAAATTTTATCCCTTTTCCCTTCTCCAATATAAACTTTTTCTCCACTTTCTAATCTCTCTCCTTTTCTTGGGACAAGCTCTAAAAGAGTTAAATTCTTTTCTCCAATAGCTTGCGCAATAGGCATCATTTTATTTTCCAAAGGATAACCATTTGGTAAAAATTCTAAGACTATTGCATTTTCTTCGCGTGGCATTTTAATTACTTAAACTCCTTCACCACTTCGAGAATTTTTTTAGCTTCCTCTTCATCTAAACCAATATCTACAAAAATTTTATTTAATTCTTCTGCACTCTCAGGCATTAAATCAATAACTTTAATAATATTTTCTCTCTTCAATTTTAAAATATCTAAATCAAACAACTTTTTAGAAAATTTCTCAGCATCAGATTTATTTAACTTAGTAAATTTTTTAAAAAATCCAATTATATCTGTGTGATCTCCTTCTGCCTTTTCAGCATAATCCAATGCTTCTGGCATACTTAATGGTTCTTGTGATTTTATCATTTTAATATAATTATTTTATTTTTTTTAAATGTATAGGCTCAACTAAAAATTGCTTTTCCTTGTTCTGATCTTTAATTTGAACTAAATAAGATTTTCCTCTTTTCCCTAAAACAACACCTGTTCTACCCTGAAGTCTAAGAGGGAAACTAGACTGGACAGCAGATTCATTAACAACAGCTACTCGAGCACCTTCTTCAAAAGATTGAAAGTAACGACTAAGCTGGAGCTTTCCACGAGTTCTGATGGGCTTTCTTTTAACCATAAATAAACCAGAAAAATTCCATTTAAAAAACTATCTCTCTTTGATTTTTATGAATTAAGCAGAAACTTCTGCGGGTTTGCTCGAATGGCAAAGATCTCCTCTAGAGCGGGCATTTTCCATATTTGATACAATTGTATTAAACATCTTCTCCCCCCAAACTCCTTTACCACAATTTTCACAGAAATCAATAACACAATCATCTTCAAGTTCACATCTGCAATAAATACATTTTTTCATTTTAATCACCAATTTTAATTAATCTCCTAAAAAAATAAAATATCTTTTTAAATATTTGTATTCATTTTAAAAAACAAAAAGATTTAAACACAAAAATCCCCCTATAAAAATGAAGCTGATCAAATTCCAAGAAATATTCTCCTCGGAGAAACAAAGAAATAAAGAAATAAAGCCTCTAATAAAAGTAATTATAGACTATCGAGAGAAAAATTCCTTAGTCGCAACTCATTTAATAAAATTAGGTTTTGAAATTGAATTTAAAGAATTAAAAGTAGGGGATTATATTGTAAAAGATGTAGCAATAGAAAGAAAAACAATTTCTGATTTTTTATCTTCTATGATAAATAAAAGATTATCAAATCAAATTGAAGAATTAAAACAATA
>CAYZVU010000042.1:0-4054 GCA_964482075.1 Candidatus Woesearchaeota archaeon
AGTATTTATTTACTTATTTATAGTTGGTGTTTGGATGTTCAAACAAAAAAGAGAAATTCCCAATTGGATAAAATTTCCTATAATTACTATTGGAGTTATGGGTTTTGTCGTTGATGGATATATTGTGCTCAAAACTTTTATTCTGGGATGAAATTAGTAATATATAAAAAGAATTATTACGCTTATTTGATATGGGACTTGTTATAAAAAACAACATAAGAAAAGTAGTAAAAGAGCTTGATAAAGAGAATAATATTTCTAGTGTTGCGGTTGAATTTGAGGCTGAACTCGAAAAAAAAGTTGAGGATATTTTGGATGCTGCGATAAAGCGTGCGTCTGAGAATGGAAGAAGAACTTTGCAAGCTAGGGATTTGTGATATTTTCTCTAACTGATTTTTCAATGTTTTGTGTATTTTCCACGAGAACATTTCTCTTATTTTTTAAGCAAAATTTTCTTATTCTTCCTCTAGGTATGGTTCTAGTTATTAGAATTGCCTTGGTTTTAATTTCGTAAATATCCCTTTTAACATCATAATTTAGGGAAATTTCTGAAGGTGATTTGAAAAAATGCCAAGATGAGTAGGATGCAAGTAATTATCCTAAAGTTAATATCGCTCGTACAAGATTGTAGAGGTTAAGTGAAAATCCTATACCAAATACTATTCTACCTATAACATCCAATGTAAAATTTATGTGGCAAGTTATTATCTTTTGAAATTATTTGAAGTTAAATTCTTTTAATATTTTGGGAATTAACCCATTATACATCCCAAACAAATCTTTATTTTCATCACAATATTTTTGTATTGTTTGCAAATTAACCCAATCGACTTTTCTTATTTCTTTATCATCAGGCTTTATGTCTGAAAACTCACCTCTGAACTCTGCAATAACAAAATATTGTTCTTAACCTCTTGCTTGTTTTCGTTCAAGAATTTCTATATTATGCCAATCATATTTATGAGAAAATTTGCTAATACCAATAATTTTAATTTTGTCAGAACCTACTTCTTCTAAGAATTCTCTTTTAGCACCTTTTTTAATAGTTTCATTTTTATGCTGTGTCGCATAACTCTATGAATTTGCTATCATAAATTTTATCTTATCGCCTTTAAATATATTTATCACTTTTTTTCTATCTTTTTCAGAATTAAAGATCAAAATATTGCTTCTTTTCTTCTCAAATTTAATTTGATCTAATTTACCCTTCCTTTCATAGAAATACTGACCTTTGTTAGAATTATCTTTATATCCGAATAAAGATTGTATAATTTTACATCTTTCGGCATTATTTTTATCTTTTAAGTCGTAAAGTATTAACTTTTTCATAATAATTATAAGAAACATATCTTTATAAATCTTTACGCAATAGGTATTTACGTAGGAGGTGTTAAAAATGACACAAAATAAAAGATGGGGAAAGAAATTCGTCTATAAAAGAAATCATAAAGAATATCAAGCTGAGTTACTCAGAAGATATGAGATTTATTTAGATCTTGAATGGGTCGATTCATGGAATAATGAACTTAGAGAGATGAATAAAGGAAAAAGAGGAACACCATTTATGTTCCCAAATTCAATGATTGAATATCAATCATTACTTGTATAGAAGTTTTCCACGAGGGGAGCAGAAGCAATAACAAGAAAACTTGAAAAGTTTAATTTAATTCCTAGATGCAATGATCATGCAACAATTCATCGAAGAATTTTAGAAATGAATCTTACATTTAAAGTTCCAAGAGGAGTAGAAATTCATGAAGGAACCGATGGATCTGGATTTAAAATGACAAATGCCGGAGAATATTTCCAGGATAAATACGGGAAAACAAGAAGAAAATACGCAAGAGTTATTATAACTGCAACTAAGGATGAAATCCTAGATATCGACGTGGTTGTTAATGAAAAGGGTGCATTAACCGAACCAAATGCTGCAGAAAAACATATAGCAAATATAATTAACAATGGTGGTAATATAGTAAAAAGTTATAATGATGGAGCATTTGATAAAAAAAAGTTTTTCAATTTTCTTGAAGAAAAGAAAATTGAATCAGCAATAAGAATTCGTTCCAATGCTTCGACAAAGGCAAAAGGATCAATGAGGAGAAAAAAAGAAACCTTAAAATTTAAGGAACTTGGATAAAAAATGGGCTGTTGAAAAAAGTTATGGAATGAGATGGCCGCTTACCGAAGGTCATTTCTCGGCGATAAAAAGGTGTTATGGAGATAATTCAAGAGCAAAAAGGGTAGAAAACATTCTTCTTGAACATAAAAGAAAAGTTTGGATTTACAATAAAATTAGAAAACATGATAAGGAGTGATTGTTGGGTATGGAGGGTTAGTTAGGGCAATTATGCGACACAGCAGTTAATCCCACAACACTTAAAAAGTTAGACTACCTTAAGGAAATTTCCACCAATCTTTCCTAAATTCATGTTTATTTACTAGCAAAAATTTATCATTCTTAAATGCTATGATAGCAACATTTTTTCTATAAGGCAAAGAACTAACATCCATAAATATTTTTCAATCAATTTCATTTATATAAGTTCTTCTTTGGTCCCCTTAAGTTTTATTAGATTTTGTATAATAGTTAAAAAAAGTTTCGAATGTAGTGAGGAATTTGGATAGAAACTGCAAGACATAGTCTCTTAATCACTGCTATATGTTTTTTCTGCGAGAGAAAAAGCCGAAGGCTCAATCAAGTTTTACCTCTACGTCTAGTTAATTAATTTTTTAATTCCAGAAATCAATTCTTTACTATTAGAATACTCAACAAAGTTCTTCGATACAACCTTTAATGAGCCTGATACTTTTGAGCCTTTTCTATAAATATATATAATTGGAACCTCATAATTATCAGCCCAGCCTAATTCAATTCCTAAGCCAGTATGGGGTTTGGAAATTTCAGCTATTATAAAATCCGCTTCATTTTTTAAATAGTCTTTGGAATTGAATGGCTCATCAGAAGTTTCATGGGGTAATACAAAAGTATGTTGATTATTCAAAGAACTTTGTCTGATTGGTTCGTATAATTCTTTTTTGAAGTCAATACCTCCTGAATGTGCAACATAAATCTTCATAAAATAAAGAATTGGTTGTTAATATATAAACTTTGGGTGCCAAAACTTGATTGCGTTTGACGTTTAGGATTAGAAGAAGTCGTGAGTGCAGGGAACGATTTGGGTGAAATTCTGCAAGACTTCGGAATCTTTTAATCTATGTTATATCTGGGTGAGCTTTGCGAAAGGCTGCAAGCCGTCTCCAAGGGCGAAGCCCAATTAAACATATTTATCTAGGGATGGGAACTTGTTTATTATTGGTCTTTCAAGAGTAGTAACAAAAATGAAAGATTTAAATAGTAATGATTTTTTGTGTAATAACTATGGAATCAATTAACAGGATTGTTGCAACGGGCATAGTATTGTTAGGTTTAGCTGGCCTTTTAGGATGTAATGATGGATCAGAATATGATACAGAGCATGAAAAAGGAGTAACTATGTCTCAAAGAAGTACTAATTCTGCAGAACTTGAAAAATATGCTCAAGAACATATGAATGGTCCTTCAATTCCAGCTAAATTTGCATATTTTAGGGCATTGTATCTTAATAATTTGAAGATAATTGGGAATAATGAAACTATCTTTCAAGAAAGAGAACTAAATCTAGACATATCTGATTCCCTTAGAGAAGCAGCAGAATTACAAAAATATGCTCAAGAACATATGAATGGTCCTTCAAACTCTGCAATGTTTGAATATCTAAAAGCCATAAGCCTTACTGATAAAATAATTATGGATCAACAAGAAGTAATTATGAATAAATATAATCCCTATCCCATTTCTAATACCAGGCGTTCTCGTGATTGAAACTAACATCAGGATTAAAGATGTTTTTCCGACCTCTGAGACTCATCACGAAGTGAAGAGGCTCGAGCTGAGAGAGGAATATGGGTCGAAGACCTGCAAGGTCTGAGCCTTTAAAGTGCTGTTATGTGGGGAGACTGCAAGGATTTTCTGTTTAACTGTTGTTGCTTGACCCGAACGAAGTGAGAGCCT
>CAYZVU010000043.1:0-3494 GCA_964482075.1 Candidatus Woesearchaeota archaeon
GTGGTTTGTTTTTTATAATTGTATAAATTATTATGAATATTGCAGGACGGTATTTTTGAGACATTTTATTCTTTTGGTGCGAGAATTTTTTGTACAATAATAATTCCCAGTACACAGATAAGAGTTACAATTAATGCTATAAGTAGTGCACTATTTGCAGAGGTTAAGGCAGTTAATTTATTTACATATTCTGTAATCACGTCTTTCCAGGCAAGTGCAATAATTAGTCCAAATGCGGCCATGATTGCTGTGCTTATGGCTTTTTTAATTTCTTTTTGGAATTTAGAAAGTTGTTCTTTTACCATTTTATTTTTGTTTTTTCCACCAATCAGAATAAGGTAGAAGTTCTTTTAGTTTTACTGTTTTGTTTTTATCCAGAATGACTTGGGTATTAAGATTTTCTTTATCCATTTCTTTAATTAATTGACGACAATTTCCGCAAGGGGGAATTACAGATATTTCTCCTTTTTCGTTTTTCCATACTGCTACAATTTTTTTAATTTTATATTCTCCTTTTGTCAACATAGAGCCAATTGCTATTTTTTCTGCACAAAAAACATTTGAACCAGAAATAGCACATACTCCAAGATAAATTTTATTTTTTTCAGATAAAAGAGCACATCCAACATCTGCAAAAAGATTATCCTTAATTCTTTTGGGGCTGATTATTGAAGCGGCTTTTTTTATTAGGTCTTTATTTGTGATTTTTACCATTTAATTTCCCCATTTCCTTAGTGCTCCTCTTAATTCTCCGTGGGTTTTTGCATATGTTTTAAGTGAGATTTTTTTTAGTGTTGCATCAACAGCCTGTCTCATTGCAACTGCTCCGCATTGTGTTCCTTCTGGGTGTCCATGAATTCCTCCGCCTGCTTGTAGAACAATGTCGTTTCCCATCGCGTTCATAATTTGTGGGACTAAGCTAGGATAAACTCCTCCTGAGGCTACTCCGAAAACAGGTTTTACATTATACCATTTTTGTTCTAAATATTGGCTTGTTTGTTTTGTGTATTGTTGTTCAATGTCTTTTTCAATATGAAGGACTTCGTCTTTATTGCCAGTCATTTTCCCATAAACTGTTCCGATATGTAATGTGTCTACCCCAATCATTCTTGCAAGTTGGGCTATAATTTCCATTGACATCCCATGTTCAGGGTTTCTGTCAAACATTGCGTGTCCTGCTCTGTGTGCGTGAATTGGGAGCTTTGTGTGGTTTCTTGCTGTTTGTAATGCTGCCCAGCCCAAGGTTAATATATCTAACATAATATAGTTTCCTTTATTCTTTTGCACAAAATTAATTCTTCTAATCATTTCTTCTGTTTCTGCTGTGCAATTTATGAGATATACTTTTTTTTCTCCTGTTTCTTTTTCTGCTTTTCTGCATGCTTTGATTGTTAATAAGAATCTTTTTTTGAATTTATTAAAGTTTTGAGAAGTTAGGTTTTCATCATCTTTCACCACATCACAACCGCCCATCCAAGATTCATAAGCAACTTTTGCATGTTCATGTTCTGTTAGTCCAACTTTTGGTTTTACAATTGTTCCTACTAAAGGCCTGTGTTTTACTTTTAGATATTTTCTTATTCCCGTTATTCCGAATTTTGGACCCTTGAAACTTTTAAGCATTTTTTTAGGGATTGTAATATCTTCCCATAATAAGCCTTTAACAGATTTCATTCCATAAATATTTCCTCCGATAGAAGACATTATCTCTGGTAAATTTCCTAACTCAAATAATTCAATGGGATAGGCAATTCTAACTCTTTTGTTTTTTTCATGAATATAATATATCTTTGGAGCTAATGTTTTACTGATTCTTTTTTTCATGGTTTTAATTTCTGTCCATGTTCCAATTGAACTTTCTCCAGCAACAGCGTCGGCAACTTTTCTTAATTTTCTTCCTCTAGCAGGAGTTATTTTATATTGGCAAATAACATCTGTTTTTTTTGGCTTGTATTTTAGATTTATGAATGTCATTTTGTCAGCTCTTTTTATTTTAATGAGTTTAGTATTTTTAAAACTTCTGGAATTTTGTTAATTAAATAGTCTGGTTTTTTATAACCTTTTTCCTTGGGAATTGACTTTGAAGAATTTACCCAGATAGTATCCATTCCAACAGAATTTGCTCCAGCGATATCTTTATTTCTGTTATCTCCTATCATTATAGCTTCTCCTGGAAGACAATTAGCTTTTTTTAATGCAACTAAAAACATGGCTGAATGGGGTTTTTCACTTCCTGTTTCTTCAGAAGTTACAAGATAGTCTATATATTTATTAATTTTTAATTTTATTATTTTTCTTAGTTGAACATAAGTAGTCATATCTGAAACTAAAATTATTTTAAGATCCCTCTTTTTTAATTCTTTTAATGTATCTAAAACTCCTGGGAAAATTTTCATTTCTTTAATAAAATAATCCCAATAAGTTCGATATAATTTTTTTATTATTTTTGCTTCAAGAGTTTTGTGGGTTTTTTCAATTAATCTTTGAAAATATAAAACTCTATTATGAGAGGAGGCGGTTCCAGATAATTCCATTTTTATTTCTTCTTTAGATTGATCAAATAATTCTATAAATTTTTTTCGGGACATTCCAATTTCTTTTTTTAAGAAGGTATATACTTCATTCATCGATTTTTTATGGGTTGATTCATAATCATACAAAGTATCATCTAAATCAAATAAAATTGCTTTTTTCATTTTTTATTAACCTCACTTCCTTCCCCTGTATCACTAATAGTATATCCCAATTTATTAACTTTGTCTCTAATTTTGTCTGCAAGTTTCCAGTTTTTATTTTTTCTAGCTTGATTTCTTTCTTCAACTAATTTTTTAATTTCAGTTGGGATTGAGGTTTTTTTCTTTTTTTCTAAAAGTTTTAAACCAAAAACTTTATCCATCTCTTTTATTGTGTTTATTTTGCCCTTTGCTTTTGCGTCTTTGATTAATTTCCATAAAACTTGAAGTGCTTTTGGAGTGTTAAGGTCGTCATTCATTACTTTTTCAAATTCTTTTAGATAAGATTTGTTGAGTTGGTTATCATTTGGTATTTCTGATATTTGATTTTTTAATCTGCTATGTGCTGTTTGTGAAGCGTCTAGTTTTTGTTTTGAAAAATCAATGGGCTTTCTGTATTGTGCAGAAATTACAAAATATCTTATTACTTCTCCTGAATAATCTTTTAGAACATCTCTTATTTTTTTGAAGTTTCCTAATGATTTTGACATTTTTACTTTGTTTACGTTTACCATTGCATTGTGCATCCAGTAGTTGCTGTATTTTTTCCCGTAGGCTGCTTCTGATTGGGCGATTTCGTCTTCGTGGTGAGGAAATATTAAATCTTGTCCTCCTCCGTGGATATCTAATGGAAGTCCTAGTGTTGATTTTGACATGGCAGAACATTCAATATGCCAACCAGGCCGTCCTTTGCCCCAAGGAGAGTTCCAGCTTGGTTCTTTTGGTTTTGAGAATTTCCATAAAATAAAATCTTGAGGGTTT
>CAYZVU010000044.1:0-3226 GCA_964482075.1 Candidatus Woesearchaeota archaeon
TTCATAATCCTGAAGAATATAAGGAACTTTACACTTTCAAATGTATAGAAGATGTTGAGAGGTATGTTGAAGATGTTTTTAAGAAAGGGAAACATATTGTTGTTGATGACGATGAGGAATAAAAATTATTTTTTGGACATAAAAAATCCAAAAGGATTTATTGGGGCTGTTCTAATAAATTTATTAAAATCTTCTTTTGAGATGACACGAGGACCTCTTTTATTTTTCGTAGAAGAAAGGGCCCCATCTTGAATTAGCCTCAAGGCGTCTGCATATTTTTGATATCCTAAAATCTCCTGAATTTCTGAAATTGCTAAGTCTTCTCTAGAATATGCCTTTAATCTGCTTAATGCTTCTAATCTTCTTTTAGTTGATGCTATAGGTTTTTTAGAATAGGAGTTATTTGGTTGCATGGGGGGTTGCACTTCAATTTGTTCAATTTGTTCATCTGGGGTTTCTGTTTCAGAATGAAAATATATCCCTTCTGCGCCTCTAACATATTCTAGCTCTGTATCTGAAAGAAATTTTATTTTATGATTTATTCCATATTTTTTAAAAGATTCTATTTCAAGTTCTTTAGATTCAATTTTTTCTTTTAAAATTTGCATTAATTGTAGAGATCCTTCCCCATTTTTAGGAGTCATGGCATAAAGTGTAAATCCAAATTTAGTTTCATCTGGCTCTGTTTTAAAAATTATTTTTTCTGTTCCTACATTTAAAACTTGTCTTTCTCCATTTATTCTAACTTTTTGATCTAAAATGATTTTATCTAAGGCTAATATTCCTAAAATTTTATCTTGTAACATTCTTACTAACCCTTTTTCTGGCTTAGTTGAACTTATTGGAGGTATAAGATAACATGAACTTCCATCCCATCCAAGATAGGAAGTGATATCTTTCCCACCATAATTTTCTTGTTCATCTTCTTGATGGATTAAAATTTCTCTGACTTTTTCTGGAGCGTTATTAAGAATTGTTTTTCTTTCTTTATCAGAGTCTTGGGATAAATTTGATAAGGCTTCAGATATTTTATTTGCTTCTCCTATTTCTTGAGGAGAATATTCGGATAAAGTAGATACATTATTTAAAAAATTAAAATCTGCAATTAAATTCCCAATTACATAATTAATAATTCCTTCTTTGTGTTGGGCTTTTTGATAATCTAATTCTTGAGTAGATGTTTCTTTAGTCTCAGCTATTTCTCTTTCAAGTCTTGCTATAGTTGAATCCCTTTGGGTTCTTGATTCTTTTTGGCTTTCCCTGTAATTTCTTCTTAAAGCTGTTATGTCTACCATAATGAATTTTATTGAAAAAGGTTTTTAAATCTTCCTATTTGTTGTCATTGTCAAATTGTTACATTTCCCCCTAAAAATAATTATATAAATACCCGATATTTTTAGTTTTTATGAAAATACAAGTTAAAGTTAAAGCTGGTGCAAAAGAGCAAAGTGTTGAAATTGTTGAGGACCTTTATTATGTTCGATTAAAGTCGCGGGCAGAAGATGGGAAGGCGAATTTAGAGTTGGTTAAATTATTAAAAAAGCATTTTGGAAAAGATGTAAAAATTAAATCTGGCTTTACTTCTAATAGAAAAATTTTGGAGGTTGAAGATTAATGCCAATAAAATATGAACCTGCTCCAGACTTACAGGCTATTGCGAAAGAAGTTTCTGAAATGTTGTTCCCTCATATTGATGTGAATAGAATTAAATGTTTTAGAAGTTATGGAACTACGTCGAGGGGGACAATTGCAAGGTGTCATGCCCTTGGGAAATTAATGCAAGCTGCGATTGGTATTAAGGCTGTTTATGCGTTGGAATTTTTAAATGAAAGATTTGGGAGGCTTTCAAAAGAAGATCAGGTAAGAACAATTATTCATGAGTTGATGCATATTCCAAATACTTTTGGAGGCGGTTTTCGTCATCATGATTATGTTACGGAGAGAAATGTTAATTTAATGTATAAGACTTATATTAATAAAAAAGAGGGGAGGGAAGATGTTAAGAAGAGTTGGTTTAAAATATAAAAATGAGAAATTTAAAATCGATTTGAAAGTTTGCAATTGGTTTCAAAGATTTTCAGGGCTGATGTTCACTCGACGAGAAAAAGCTATTGCTTTGCTTTTTGATTTTAAGAAATCTGTTAAGGTTGGGATTCATTCTTTTTTTGTATTTTTTCCTTTTTATGCAATTTGGTTAGATGTGGAAAATAATATAATTGATGTTCAGAAGGTTGATCCGTGGAAATTTTTGGTTTTACCGACGAGAAAGTATAATAAATTGATTGAAATTCCAATTAATAAAAAATATGAAAAAATAATTAGTCTCCTCGGTGTGACGACGACAAATTCCAAAAGTTTAAAAAGAGTTTTCTCCTCTATAAAGTAAGTTAGAGGTGATTCTCTAATAAAAAAATCAAAAGGAGGTAATAAATAATGGGAAAAATTCTTGTAAAAAAAGTGATTGTGCGTAAGCCAGGGCATCTTTATTATGTTGATGGACAAGGTAATGTTTGCGAGGCTAAAATGGCTAGAGGCGGAAAAAGGAAAAAGAAAAAGGCTGTAAAAAAGAAAGCAGTGAAGAAAAAAGCAGTTAAAAAGAAAGTAGTTAAGAGAAAGCCAGCCAAGAAGAAGAAGGTAGTTAAGAAGAAAAGAAAGTAAGCTTCTTCAATAAATTTTATTTTTTATTTTATAATATTTTTAATTAATTTTATATATTCTATTTCTGTTTGATTTTTATGACAATTGTTTTAGGAATAGAATCAACAGCACATACTTTTGGAATTGGTATTGTTAAGAATGGAAAAATTCTTGCGAATGTTCGAAGAATGTACACAACTAAAAGTGGGGGGATTATTCCTATGGAATCTGCGAAGCATCATAATAATTGTAAAAATGAAGCTTATTCTGAGGCTTTGGAGGAAGCTGGGTTGGATGAGAGTAATATTGATGTTATTTCTTTTTCTCAAGGCCCTGGCCTTGCTCCGTGCTTAATTGAAGGAATGAAATTTGCAAAAGAACTTTCTAAGAAGTTAGAGAAACCTTTAGTTGGAGTTAATCATTGTATTGCTCATTTGGAAGTTGGTCGAAGTGTTAAAGCAAAAGATTCTGTTATGCTTTATGTTTCTGGCGCTAATACGCAAATAATTGCTTATGCATCAGGGAAGTATAGAATTTTTGGAGAGACTTTGGATTTGGGTGTTGGGAATTTTATTGATACTGTTGCGCG
>CAYZVU010000045.1:0-2980 GCA_964482075.1 Candidatus Woesearchaeota archaeon
AAATACCGTCCTGCAATATTCATAATAATTTATACAATTATAAAAAACAAACCACGATATCTTCTTCTAAAAAGAAAACTTCATTGGAAAGGCTGGGAATTCCCAAAAGGAGGAATTGAAAGATTTGAATTTAAAAAATCAGCTCTAAAAAGAGAAATTCAAGAGGAAACAGGAATTACAAAATTCAAACTAAAAAAGAAATTTAAAATAAATGAACAATACAATTATGATAAAGCCTACAAGGACAGGGAGGGATTCAAAGGACAAAAATACAAAAGACTTTTCTTAGTTGAAGCCAAAAAACAAAAGATCAAAATAGATAATATAGAACATTCGGATTATAAGTGGACTGATTTTAAAACAGCAATAAAAAAGTTAACTTGGGGAAATCAAAAGAAGTTGTTAAAAGAAATAAATAACAGGTTTTAAATATTTAATTTAATTTAAAAAAATATGTTTAAATTAGATAAATTATTCTTGTTTTTTAGTAACAACCAACTAGCCACCTTCTTCCTTAGCTTCCTATTTATTTTCGCTCTTACATACGGAATTCTATACAAAATTAACCTATTTAAAGATAAAAAAATTAATATCCTACTATCATTAATACTAGGCGCGATGGCCACAATTAAGAGCTCTCCATGCATTTCTAAAATAATGCCAAATCTTGCGATAGGAATTGTAGCTCTCCTTATATTTTTTATTATTTTAGATTTTTCTTCTAAAAAAGAAAAAAGCACATCATTAAAATCCATTCTATTTTTAATAACAATTACTCTCATATTATATCGTTCTAAAACCGAATGCTCAATACCAAATACAGCAATTATTATAATACTCATTGGCGGAGGCATTTCTCTAGCACTAATTGCCTCTTATAAATCAAAGAAAAAAAATATTAAAAAATCTGAAAAAGAAAGCCCAACACAAGGAGAAGATAATTTCCCAAAAAAAGAAGGAACAACAACAGCAATATTTGTTTCAGATATTCACGGGAATAATCAACAATATCAAAAATTAATTGAAATCGCAAAAAAAATAAAACCAGAAATAATAATCCTAGGAGGAGATATTGCTCCCAAAAACTTTGGCAAAGAAGAAGATTATATCAAGGGACAAAGAGAATATTTAAAAAATGATTTTATAGAAATATTTTCTAAATTAAAAGAAAATGGTTCAGAATGTTACATAATTATGGGGAATGATGATTGTTCAGCTAATAGAGATATTCTTAAAAAATATAACGGGAAACTATTTCATTTAATCGACAATAAAAGGCTTCAATTAACACAAGACCATGATATTGTCGGATATCCTTATGTACCAATAACCCCTTTTAAAATAAAAGATTGGGAAAAAATAGATATAACTAAATGCCCTAAAGAATTGCTAGAAGAATATAATAGTAAAATAAGAGAACCAAAAGGAATCAAATCAACAAAAAAAGGATTTGTGGAATTTGAATTTGGCCCAAAAGACAACAAAAACACAATACAAAAAGATTTAAAATCAAGTAAATTTTCTAAAAATCCTAAAAAAACTATCTATGTTCTTCACTCCCCGCCATATAAAACAAATCTAGACAAAACAGAAAATGGGCACGTAGGAAGCTTTGCAATAAAATTTTTCATAGAAGAGAAACAACCCTTTCTAACCTTACACGGGCATATACACGAATCAGTGAGCCTAACAGGAAAATATCTAGAAAAAATAGGAAAGACCATCTCAATAAACCCTGGGAATGACAATAATTCTGAAAATCTCTCATTAATAATCCTTGATTTAAATGATCCTGAATCTGCAAAAAGATTAGTGATATAAATTTCTAAAAGCAAAATAATAAAAACTAATTCCTCTTTTTCTCATTATGAAATTCAGAGAATTCGCAACCAAACGAGGAACATTAATACTAGCAGGCAAATCCGCAGAAAACAACGAAGAACTTGTAAAACAAATTGCACCGGATGAAGAAGTTTTCCACACAGCCAGGCCAGGAAGTCCATTTGTAAATATAAAAGAAAAGCCAAAATTAGGAGACATAAAAACAGCTTCAATAATCTGCGCACGATATAGCAAAGACTACAGAGACAATAAAACAGACATCCTCATTCACCGGTTCAAAGGCAAAGACATTTATAAGGATAAAACAATGAAAATAGGAACCTTTGGAATAAAAAAATTCAAATTAATTAAAGTTAAAAAAAAATTAATTGAAATATTCGAAAAAAATTAAAATGCCATCACTATCAAAAACACAACTCGGGAAGCAAGGACTTACAGATAACTTCATACAAACTCTAAAATCCCATTTTGAAAAACACAAAGACGTTAAAGTATCTGTATTAAAATCAGCAGAAAGAACTGAAATAAAAGAATATAAAAAGAAAATCCTAGAAAAGCTAGGCCCAAACTATACTGCAAGAACAATCGGGTTTACAATAAATGTCAAGAAATGGCGAAAACCTAGAAAGTAAGTTTTATAAACCCAAATCTCTCTAAATTATTAGTTAAACGATAGTAATATCGCTCTAATCCCGCAAGGGATGACTAGAAAAAATGACAATATACGAACTAGAACCACAAGAATATAACTTAAAATTAGCAGAAGCTCTTAAACAAATTCCAGAATTTGAAATGCCAGAATGGGCACAATTCGTAAAATCAAGTGCAGGAAAAGAAAGACCAATTGATGACGAAAATTTCTGGCACAAAAGAACAGCCTCAATTCTTAAACAAGTTTACAAAAAAAATATTTTAGGAGTGAATAGATTAAGAACAAAATACGGAACAAAAAAAGACAGAGGAATGAAACCTGAAAGATTCAAAAAAGGATCAGGAAAAATAATCCGAACAATTCTACAGCAATCAGACAAGGCAGGATTCACAGAAATTGCAAAAGATATTAGGGGAGTAAAATCAAAAAAACCAGGAAGACAATTAACTCAAAAAGGAAAAGATTTTATGGAGGCAATAAAATGAG
>CAYZVU010000046.1:0-2937 GCA_964482075.1 Candidatus Woesearchaeota archaeon
CCGAGCAGATATAAAAGACATCTGTTATTTATAAATTTTGTCGAGATTGAGTCTATGAGTTTTTATTCCCATTCTTCTTCGATAAATTTTTTAAGTACCTTTCTGAATTCATCGGTTGCTTTTTTTATTTGAATATATCTTTTCAATAATTTCTTATCAGATTCATTAAGTTTTTCTAAAGGGATCTCTGAAATTATAATATCTAACTCGTTATCTATTTTAACATCGTAAGGAGAAAAATCATTTATATCGCCATAATCCAGCTTCTGAAATAAAACTTCAGATTGATAATGATAATTTGTTAATTTATCCCAAACATCCCCAATAGGTTTATGATAGTATCCCCCTTTTGGAAAATTTGTTAACAGAAAATTATTATAAGTATCTATTAAATCCTTGTAGTTACTATTATTTTTATTTATCATTTTTATTATAATCTTCCATAACTTTTATAGCCTCTAAGCAAAGATCATACCAATTAACAAGCCCTTTGTTTTTATTAAATTTATTTTTACCCATACTTTTGATGAGTCTTGTTACCCTACAAATTCGATTTTTTTCATATTCCAAATCAAAAAGAGGAAAATTTTTCTTATTTATTAATTGTCCAAATAAATAGGAATATATAAGATCCAAATCAGCAAAAATTTCTTGCTCTACTTTATCTTCAGACATATCAGGTAATTTAAAATCGTGGAATTTTTTAAAAATATTTTTTAATTCTTTGGTTTTTAATGGAATATTCTTAAGTCTAGTTCTATCTTCAATATTTAAAAATTCCTCCCCCCATTCCTTTACAGATTTAAAAAAAGTAAGAACTTCTTTTCCAATCTCCAACTTTTCAGTAGATGAATACATTTTATCAATCTTTTCTAATTCTAGATTAAATCTATTTAGGAGCTCTTGTATATCTTCTATGCATCCTTCTTTTTCATTTTCTTCAATGTAATATTGTGGACTTCTTACAAAGTCTTTATACCCTTCATGAATAAAAGAATGAATTAATGCCACCAATTCTGCTTCAATACACATAAGCCCCTCAACTTTTTTATATTCATTTACATCAACAACAGATCCAGAATATTTGATCTTTCTATAATTATTCAATAATTTATTTTGTTTTTGAGGGAGTGGGTTAAATTTATAGTCTCTTGGATATTTATTAGTTGGAGGTAGAACATATCTTTTAAATCTTCGCTCAGATGCCCCAAATTCTTTAAAATTATCCTGAGCCAACCTAAGCGAAGCCATATTTGGACCGCCAACAACATCAGGAGATTTTTCTTGAGTTAAATCATCACACCAAAAACATACAGGACAAGTTTCAGAGTGATCTTTCTCTTTTATTGTTTTATATCCACAACAATCGCAGGTAAAATTATTTTTATATTTTCTATAAGAACCCTTAATACTTCCAGTCATTATCTTTTCAAATTTTTTCACTGCCTTTGAAGATTTTTCTCCACTCTTAAGAAGTTTTATGGCTTCTTTTGCTTCATCTTTGTCAAAGCCATCTATATCACTCATATCAATACTTTTCAGCACATATCTTGCCAGAGAATCATCTTCTTCCCAATCATCACAATCATAATCAGACATTTTAATTTCCCAATCTTGTAAATTTCCAATATGTATTTTTCCATCTACATAGTCCTGGAGCTTTAGTATAATTTGCTTTCTGGTTAATATCTCTCCCATAAAATAGCCATCAAAATAGGGCTTAAAAATATATCTATATGAAGGTTAATTTTTTATAGTGCTTTTAATTTATAAAAATATGGCTAATAAAAAAATGGAAAAAAATGGAAAAAAACATAAAGAACATGAAAGTTCTGTTAGAAAGATTATTGATAGAGATAATTATAATTCCTTTAAAAATTTAAATGAAGCGAAAAAATATGGGGACTCTTTTTTAATAATGGAAGGAGATTGGGGAGGGCAAATTTATTTAGTTTATCCTGTAAAATTAATAAAATGCGAGGAAAAAAGATTACTAAAACTTCTCCAAGATTTGGATAAATTAGCCTGGGATGAAAAAGTTGGCAAAGGCATTTATTTTGAAAGATTTAAGGAAGGGGAAATAGTTCCAGGAGGGATGGGGGGAGGGATAGCTCCCTCTAATTTATGGGTTCATGATAATTTTAAACCTTTAATAGATAAAATAAAAAAAGTTTTAAATGGAGAATTAAAAAGCCTACCTTAAAATGAAAAATATAAAAAAGACATACTTAAGGGATTTTATATATTTCTAATTATTTTTCTCCTCGCCCACACAAAAACAAAAATATAGGAATGGCTTTATCCTCCTTTTCCATCTTTTTAATTGCCTCTTTTAATTCCTTGAAGGATCGGTGCATTATCATTTTGTAGCCAAACTTTTTCTGTCGTTCTTTTAATTGAGGGAACTCCTGCAAAATATTTTTCTTAAACCTAAGAACATTCCATGCCCGATTTCCTTCGCCATAGGAAAGATTTCCGCAGAGCTTCAAAGTATCATGTTTTGGTCTTAATATGTTTTCCATTATCTTAATTCAGAATTAGACTTCTGAGGTGCCACCACCTCATAAAAAACCTAAGAAATAATTTTATTTAAACGATTGGGTAAGAAAGTTGGCAAAACAATCCAATAATTTTATATATGTGGTTATTTTTAACCAATCATGGTGGATGAGAAAGATAAAGAAATATTATTTGAATTACTTCAGGATTGCACTCAGGCAACATCAAAGATTGCAAAGAAAGTAAAACTCCCTCGACAAACAGTCGATTATAGAATAAAAAAACTTGAAAAAGAAAAAGTAATTAAGAAATATACTATTAATGTAGATTATCAGAAATTAGGATTTAATAGGCACTCCCTTTATTTAGATATGAAATCAATCCCACATGATAAGGTTAACAAATATTTAGATTTAGTAACAGATATTCAAGAAGTAA
>CAYZVU010000047.1:0-2317 GCA_964482075.1 Candidatus Woesearchaeota archaeon
TTTACTTTGTCGTCGGTTATTTTTTGAAAAAAGCCACTTTTAGGGTCTCTGTATAGATTACATTTATTTAATAGCCCAGAAAGTAATTTTAACTTTTAATGTACCCTTTTTAGAATAGTAACACCACCGAAAGATTTATAAATAAAAGTTATGTCTGAATATTACAATGCAACTTAATCCACAAAGAGAAAATTTCAAGGATTTTTATGGAAGTAATGTAGATCAAATGCCTAAACTTATAGCTGAAGGTAGAACTCCTTTATCTGTTGAAGGTTTGATGAAGGCAAGATTGCAATATGGCAAAGACCTTCCAGATTGGGTGAATAATTATTTTGATACTGGTGATGGAGTTGCTTATGCTCAAGATGGAAGAATAAAAATTGTTCTTGATTCTAAAGATTTGAGAGAAATGAATGCTCAAAGTAAATTAAGAAATGGTGCTTTGATTTTGCCTGTTGATCACTATGATACTTTGGAAGGTGCAGAATTTACAAGAAAAGATATTGAAAAGTATATTGATAAAGATTTAACAAAAAAACAAGCAAAAGAAAATCCCCTTTTAATTGCATTAATGAGGGGAAAAGAATTTCTTGGAGAAGTTGTTGATTATATTTTTGCAGAAGGAAAAGAAACACACGGTTATGATACAATGATGGGAGTTTACCCTGATTCAGCTTCAAGCGACCATGTAAAAATGCGGGCGTGGTATGTCTACGGGCTTGTGAACAGGTCTGGGGTTCTTGGCTGGAGCAATCTTGACTATGTCAATGGGCGGTTCGTAGGTGTAGCACCGGAGGTGCAAAACGGCGAGTCGGAGAATGTTTCTCCAAACATTAAAACTTATTCTCCTGCAGATTTGAAAGCAATGGATAATGCAATCGCAAACTTAGAAAAAACATTGCTTCCAGATGCTCTTAAGCCTTTTAAAGATTTAAGAAAAAAACTTTAAATCTTTCTTTAGCAATCTTTTTAAATTCTAATTCAAAGAAATTTCTATCAGCAACCGCATTTATGCGAAGTAAGCTGAGCTACACGTCCTTTTATTAAGGCAACATTGTTGTTATAAAATTCAACTGCAACAGAAATGAAGCAGTGGTGGAAATCTTCAAAATAAAAGGGCTATTTAGCCGGGCGTGGTATGTCAACAGGCTTGAGAACAGGTCTAGGGTTAATGGCAGGAACAATCTTGACAATGACAATGGGCGGTTCGTAGAATAGCTTAGCTTATTGCTGATTATAATCAAATGTATAAAAAATTATGTTCTTATGATAATCTTTTATTTGCTTTTAAAAGGGCTCGAAAAGGAAAAACTAAGAAAAGGTATATTAAAAGATTTGAAAGCAATTTAAGAGAAAATCTTCTTAAATTAAATAACGAACTTTCAAGTCGAACATATAAACCTTGTTTGATGAAAACATTTATCTTGAGAGATCCAAAAACACGTAAAATTTCTAAATCTGCTTTTAGAGATAGAGTTGTTCATCACGCTATTTGCAATTTGATTGTGCCTCTGTTTGAAAAGTCTTTTATCTATGATTCACACGCAAATCAGATAGGAAAAGGAACTCATAAGGCTTTGAAGAGATTTGATTTATTTAAAAGAAAAGTTTCTAAAAATAATACTAAGAATTGTTTTGTGTTAAAAGCAGA
Source organism: Candidatus Woesearchaeota archaeon (assembly GCA_964482075.1). Taxonomy (GTDB): domain Archaea; phylum Nanobdellota; class Nanobdellia; order Pacearchaeales; family GW2011-AR1; genus CAYZVU01. The sequence continues at coordinate 1,652 of CAYZVU010000047.1, forward strand.
TATTAAACATTATTTCAAAAATGTAGATCATAAGATTTTATTAAGCATATTAAAAAGAAAAATTTCTGATGAGAGAGTTTTAGAATTAATTAAGAAAATTTTAGAAAATAAGGCTCTCGGAGAAGCTTCCTTTTCTTCGATAGAAGACTTAAATAAAACTTATGTGAAGCAGGAAGGAATGCCTTTAGGCAATTTAACTTCGCAATTTTTCGCAAATGTTTATCTCAACGAACTTGACCAATTTGTAAAACACAAACTAAAAGTAAAGTATTATATTCGTTATGTTGATGATTTTGTTTTATTACACAATTCAAAAAGGCAACTAGAAATTTGGGAAAAAGAGATAAATAAATTTCTTTCATCTAAATTAAATCTTGAACTTCATCCAGATAAATCCAAAATTATTAATCTCAAAAAAGGGATCGGCTTTCTAGGATTTAGAATTTTTTATAATCATAGACTTTTAAGAAAAAGCAATATGAAAAATTTTGAGAGAAAATTAAATAAGATGAAATTTTTGTTTAAACAAGAATTAATAAATAGAAAGAAAATTATTGATTCTTTTGAGGGTTGGTTGGCGTATTCTTCTCATGCCAATACTTTCAAATATAGAAAATATATCGTTCGATTGATAAATAATTTTTTTAATTTCAAGAAGATGAAAAA
>CAYZVU010000048.1:0-1803 GCA_964482075.1 Candidatus Woesearchaeota archaeon
TCATCAATTGTTTTTTGTTGAGATTTTTTATCAGACATTCGCACGATTTTTATTACTAAATCTTGCAATTCTTCAACCTCCAAAACTCTCACTAAATATCCACTTGTTATAAAATAAAACCTAAATGATTTATATTTTAATTCTTTAATTATCGTACCTGCGATAGTTCCTAGGGGTTTCCCTTTTTTTGGGTTTTTTTCAAGAGAATAAAGTAATTCAAAAATTTCAACAGATTCGTCCTTAAATTTTTTATTAATTTGATTCTCTAAATCTATAGAAAAGATTACTTTGGCCATCTTTTCTTGGCCCTCTCTAAAGCTTCTTTCGCAGTAACACAACCTTCTTCATTATATAACAAATCATGAAGTTGCCTTTGAACAGCACTCTTATATAACTTCAATAAAATATTCGAAAAAGTTTCCCCTTTATTCCCAAATTCGCTTATTTTTTCTTTTACATCTTTTGATACAGCAATTGTTGTCATTTCCATAACTATTATATTGATTATAATATTTATAAATGTTATGGTTGTCAAGAAATTAAACTTATGAAGTTTACACTTTACAAAATAGCTCGCAACCAGTTGCTCAATAACATTAACTTCAAAATCGCACAAGTGCAGATTTTTCTGTGGGATTATAATTAATGAAGAAATTCATCTTGATAATTTAAATTCTCAGAGCGAAAAACTTGACAAGTCTGTTTTGAGCTAACTAATCGTGAACAAAGGGAATCAAATCTTTTCGTAAAAGAAATATTGTTCTAAACCCTAATATTCCCAATCTGCCATTCTTTCAAAATCTTCCGTGCAATTTTATCTTCATCAACAACTCCACCTTTTTTCAAGTAATTCAATTTCTTCCCAAGCTTCTCTAAAAAAAGCTCAGCGTCCCCATCAGATTTTGTCTTATAATATTTTTCCAATACATTAGGAAATTTTTTCATAATAACATCTATAACCATTTCAGGATGTCTAACTTGTGAAAAAGAACGCCCGCCAACAATAGTGTGTTTTGCAAGAGCATCGTTTTCTGCAGAAGAATATTCTTTCTTTGGAATAACCCCAGGGCTATCAAGCAAGTGCATATCCTGAGTCAATTTTAATTTCTGCAAACCCTTGGTAAAGCCAGCCTCAGACCCAGTGCCAGCAACAGATTTCCCTACAAGTAAATTAATCAAAGACGACTTCCCAGTATTAGGATAACCAATCACACCAACTAAAATTTTATCATATTTTTTCTCTAAAGTTTTATCTAATTTAGAAGCCTCTCTTTTTATTAAATCTCTTAATTCTTTTATTCCCATTCTTTTTGTACAAGAAACCAAAACATTAGGAATCAAATTTTTCCTATCTTTTTTCTTTGGCTTTTCAACTAAATCTACTTTATTCAAAACATAAATTAATTTCTTTCCCTTTCTCTTTATTTCTTCTTCAATATCTAAATTTCTAGTCTCTTCAATAAAACGCGCATCAAGAACCTGCAAAACAATGTCCGAAGTCTCAACTACCTCGTGCAAAACATCTGGGTACTTTTTCCTTTGCTTCCGGATGTTTTTAATATTCCCGGTTCTTCTCGAAGAAAAGCTATATCTTTTACGCATGAGAATATAAGAAATAAATACTTTATAAATCTGAATAAAAACCCATTTAAACCCGATTCTTTTATTAATTCAATGCCCTCGTAGTACAGAGGCCAAGTATGCCGCCCTCTCAATTAGATTTATTCAAATGAGGATTGAATCTCGATGAGAGAGGAAGTCTAGCATCTCAATGCAACTCTTTGGAGAACGGCGGTGACCCGA